>CAYXJG010000098.1:5556-14628 GCA_964465285.1 uncultured bacterium | reverse complement strand
AGGAGTCAGAATTTAGGAGGGAGCTGGCTTCTGGCTCCTGTCTCCTGGATTCTATTCTTGGGAAAACTTTCCGCCTTGAGGAATACGCCACAATTTTTTTTGATCGTTCTTAGTCGATGATGGCGTTGCGATCAAGCAGGAGCAGGTTGCGGAGTTGATCGGTGTCGAAGTCCGCCAGCCAGTTTTCCCCAGTGCCGACTACCTGTTCTGACAGAGCTTTCTTACTTTCGATCATGTCGTTGATCCGTTCTTCCAGGGTGCCGGAGCAGACGAACTTGTGAACCTGCACATTGCGGGTTTGACCGATGCGGAAAGCGCGATCAGTGGCCTGGTTCTCCACCGCAGGATTCCACCAGCGGTCAAAGTGGAAGACATGATTGGCGCGAGTAAGATTGAGGCCAACGCCCCCTGCCTTGAGGGAGAGGATAAATAATCGTGGCCCCTGGGGATCGTTCTGAAACCGATCAACCATTGCCTCACGCTGCTCTCTAGAGGTGCTGCCATAGAGGAATAAGACTTCCCGCCCAAACTGATTTTCCAGGTGGATTTTCATCAACTTACCCCATTCGGCAAATTGAGTAAAGATAAGGGCGCGATCGCCCTCTGCCAGCAACTCTTCCAGCATTTCTTCCAATCGCTGAAGCTTCCCAGATAACGTGGGGAAGGTGTCTGAGTGGGGGGACAATGCTGTCTCTCCCTCGGCAGATTTTGCGGCAGATTTCAGTTTGGACTTGGTGCGAGCTGTTTTGCCATTGGTGGCGATACCCTTCTCATCATCACTACTGAGCAGGACGGGATGGTTGCATACCTGCTTCAGCCGGGTGAGGAGCGCCAGAATCATGCCCTTGCGCTGGATGCCTTCGGCAGCCTCGATGGATTCCAGGGATTGATCCACCAGCCGTTGATACAGATCCGCCTGGGTGTTAGAGAGACCGCAGAACACGTTCATTTCCTGCTTATTCGGTAAGTCTTGGATAATGGTGCGGTCGGTTTTCAGACGGCGGAGGATAAAGGGCTGGACGAGCGATCGCAATGCCGTTAGAGAGTCCGTGTCGCCGTAGCGCTCAATGGGCACGGCAAACCGTCGCTGGAAGAAGTTGCGGGGGCCAAGGTAGCCGGGGTTAAGGAAGTCGATAATCGACCACAGTTCCGACAGACGGTTTTCCACGGGGGTTCCCGTCAGCGCAATGCGGAAGTCGGCTTCAAATTGGCGCACCACCTGAGACTGCTTCGCTTCGGGATTTTTGATGTTCTGGGCTTCGTCTAGCACCACCCCCTGCCAGTCGATGGACTTGAGGGTCTTTTCGTCCCGATAGGAGAGGGCGTAGCTGGTGATGATCAGGTCTTTGCTTGCGGCAACTTTCTCGAAGACTTTGAGTTGCGATCGCTTTTCCCCATGATGTACGGTCACCCGCAAATCCGGAGCAAACCGCCGTACCTCACGCTCCCAATTGCCCAATACTGAGGTCGGACAGATAAGCAGCACAGGTTTCTGTAATGCGTCTTCTTCCTTCAGGTGCAGCAGCAGGGCAATGAGCTGAATGGTTTTCCCCAAACCCATATCATCCGCAAGGCAGGCTCCCAAGCCCCACTGGGTCAGAAATTTGAGCCAGGACACCCCCCGAACCTGGTAGGGACGCAGGTTGCCTTGGAAACTGTCGGGAACCTCTAAATCCTCTACATTTTGGTTGCCCGTGGTCAGGGTTTCCAACAGGTTCTGCAAGGAACCAGACGCATCGAAGTCCACCACCGGAAGCTTTTCGATGGTTTGGCTGTCCCCCGTGCTGATGCGGAGGGCGTCTTCCAACGACAGACTCATCTGGTCTTTACGGCTCTCAAAGAAAGTATTCGCCGCCTTGATATCTTGCTCCCGCAGTTCTACCCATTCTCCATTGATGTTCACCAGGGGCGTGTTGAGGGCCGCCAACCGCTCAAATTCCTCCTTCGACAGCCGTTGACCGCCAATGGTGAGCTCCCACCGGAAATTGAGCAGACTTTGCAGACCAAATCCTTGCTTTTTCTGACCTTTGGGGGCTTCCGCCCGGACAGCTAAGCCCAGCCGATTCGCCCACCCCTCCCGACGGGATAAGCTGGGCGGAAGAATTACGCCTAATCCCTTGTCCTGTAAAAGCCATGCCGTATTTTTGATGAACTCATACACCTGGAGGGGGTGGAGGGAGCAGGATCGGGGCTGCATGTCGTGGAGGCTCGGTTCCACCACCGGGTAGAGACGGCTGGCTAATCCCAGTCCTGCCAGCAGCGTTTCCTGGGGCTGTTCGATGGTACGGCCCTCATAGGTCAGCCGTTCGACTGGGTGCTCCCACACCACATCAGCGCTCACCCAGAAGTTCTCATCGTCAATGGCTTGAAGGCCATAGTCCAGCGTCCACTCCTGAGCCGGTTTGGGGGGAGGCACCAGCTTCAATGCCGTGTGAAACGCTGCAATTTTCTGGGACAGTTGGCGCTGAACGGGGGCAGACCACGTAGTGAGAATGGACTGGAGCCGTTTCACCTGGTCGGGGTCAGCATCCAGGGTTGGATTCGCGCCCAGGGATTGCAGCCACTCCCGCAGGGGCAGTTCCCGAGTCAGTGGGGCGGTGGGCAGGGGAATGGAAGCCGTGACCGATCGCACCTGGGTGTCAAGGATATGATCCAGAAAGCTGAATAGAAGGGACCTAGCATCAGGGCATAGATGTTGGAGATGAGAATCTGGGAGATGAGAATCTGGGAGATGAGAATCCAGGGGGTGAGAATTTGGGGAGACAATGGCGCGACAGAGGGCGGGCATTTGGGTGGCGTAGTACTCTAGCCGTGCCTGGTCTGCCGAGCTGTCCAGTAGCACCCGCCAGCGGCTGCGTCCGGTACCATCGGGGGGCTGATCCAGCAGGGGCAAATATTTCGACCGCGCCAGCAAATCTAGGTTCCAGCGGGCAATGTGCGACCAAAAGCGGAGGTCGCCCCCCAACCAGGAATCGGAGGCATCTGCCAGGTTGAGCGGCAGGGAGTGCAAAACCTGGAGCGCTTCTGCGGGGGTGAGGCAAACGCTCGTTACCGCCCAGGATTGGAGAAAGGGGTCGCTTTGTTTCTTTTTTGATGATTTTTTGGGGCTGGATGACGGGTCAAGGGCGTCGTCGGGGGAGAGCGCTGAAGCAGAATGTTGCGGAAAAATCCCTTCCTGGGCACTCTTTCCGCGTCCCTTTTTAGCTCGGTGAGTGGGGAGTGCGATCGCCCCTGTCTGCCACCGTTCATTTCCCTGGAATTCAAGGGAGTTCGGCCAGTTGATGGAATGGTGGGATTGGAGCGATCGCACGAATTCCACTAACTCTTCTCTGGACATGCCGTAGGGATGCTCAGGCACGCCATCGGCTCCCGCATCCTTATCATCAGCAACAATAGGGTCAACCCGTCGCCATACTTCGCCCCAGATGCAGAACATTCCACCCTCAGCAGAAGACTTCTCCGGGGCTATGTGTGGCTGACCTCTACCCTGAGGCTGAAGCGCTGAACTCTGGGATGGCATCAGCCAGCTACCATGCAAAATTGCCATGCAAACTCAAACTCTCTCGAACGACGTCAATATGACTGCTGAGCTGTTCAGTAGCTTGGCACCATTAAAACCAGATGTAAAACCCTACGCCGCCTGCGCAGCGGGCGGCGTAGGGTTTTACGGGTTCTATAATTAACTGTGCTCACCTACCTACTTATTCAGAGCCAAATTTTAATCCAGGACTGAACTAATGGAGGAATCGGCTCATTGTAGCGGGAAAGTGATGTAAACAACATCCTACCCACAGCACAACAGCAGGGATTGCATTTCCATCCCGCAAATCAGGGCAGCCTATTCGCTGCGAATCATGATTTCATTCTACATCGTGCCTAAAAATGGGTGGTGCAATGAACAGACAAAAATCAACGAAATCAGTTACGCTTCACAATAAAGATATTGAAGATTTTGAAGTTCGATTTTGAAGTTCAATACTCTGTATGAATCCTAATGGATATACATGGTTTGCAGGGGCGCATGATTGTGCGCCCCTACGCTATGCCCACTGTGACCCAGAGACCTTGCATATTGCATCCGGATTTGGCATCCCTTTGACCTACTGCGCTGATTAGAAGAAACTACTGTGGTTCCTCTGCACGATAACAATCCAACCCGCATCACGCCCTATGTCACCTTCGGACTCATTGGCGCGAACGTTTTTATTTTCCTGTTTGAAATGCTGCTGTCTCCTCCAGCACTTCGACTATTCATGATGACCTGGGGAGTTGTGCCCGCAGCGCTTTCCGCAAGTTTCCAGGGAGATGCCCCCATTGTTGTGTGGCTGACGCTAATCACTTCGCAATTTCTCCACGGAGGAATCCTGCACATTGCAGGCAACATGCTCTACCTCTGGGTTTTTGGCAACAACATTGAAGACAAAATGGGGCATGTGCGATTCACGATTTTCTATCTCGCCTGTGGCGTTCTCGCGGCTCTATCCCAATGGTTCTTCGCCCAAGACTCTACTATACCCCTAGTTGGGGCAAGTGGGGCGATCGCCGGAATCATGGGAGCCTACATCCTCCGCTTTCCCAAATCCCAAATTCTCACCCTCATTCCCATCGTTTTCTACATCACCACCATTCGCATCCCTGCCTATGTGTTTCTGGGCTTCTGGTTTGCGCAGCAAGCTCTGTACAGCGTCGTTAGCCTCGGGGTCGAGACCGACACAGGAGGCGTTGCATACTGGGCCCATGCGGGAGGATTTGTCTTTGGTGCCGCCCTCGCTCCGGTGTTAGGACTATTTGAAGATCAGTCGCATGGGGGACCGGGGGGACGAAAGGGCGATCGCTATTTCTAGTGCCGCCTTCTCAACCACGCTTCTCCGGCATCATGGTACCGCTCATCGTGGCGTTGTAAAAATTTGCTTCTTCCAGCTCTGTACTAATGAGAACTGCATTGGTTAAGTCAGCCTCACTCAAATTGGCCCAGTGGAGCTTTGAACGATATAAGTTCGCCCGCTCCAGGTTCGCGCCTCGCAGGGATGTCCACATCATCAGCGCGCCACGAACTTCTGCATCCTGCAAAGCTGCGTTCATGAAGTTCACGCTGATAGCTTTCACCCGGTTGAGAATGGCATGGCTGAGATTTGCTTCCTCAAAACTCGCGCCGTGGAGAATCGCATCCGTCAGATTCGCATGTTCCAAAATTGCGCCGCTCAGAATGGCGTTTGCAAGTACCGACCTTTCTAGATTTGCCGAGGTCAAATTAGCTTCAATCAGCTTAGCGCGATTTAAATTGGCATCTTGCAGCTGAGCCCCTTGCAAGTTGGAGTAGTCGAGAATAGCCTCACTCAAATTCACTTCGCCTAGCTGAGCATTTTGTAGATTGGCGCTGACTAGCTCCGCGCTCCGCATTCCAGCACACAGTAAGGAACATCGGTTGAGGTTGGCACCCTTTAAGTTGGCACCCATTAAATTGACCGACTGGCAATCTGCATCACTTAGATCTGCCTTTTGGAGTTGGGCTTCCCGCAGATTCGTTTGAATGAGGGTCGCGCCTTTCAGAGATGCGCCAACCAGGTTCGCACGGCGAAAATCTGCCTTCGATAGGTCAGTGTTCCTCAAGTCAGCATTGGCAAGATTGGTGCCCCTGAAATCGCGTTTGCCCGCTGCATACTCTGCGAGCAGTGTTTCCATACCCATAGTCCATTGTTCTCACTGAAGTGATTCTTGTTTAAGTATTGCCGCAGTTTGTCTAAGTGTATGTCGGATGAATGTCTTATTTATAGATACGCCTCCAATATCCGCAATTTCGCTTAGGAATGCTAATTAAATAGCCTGAACCAAATTTTATTGAGGCGGCGCGGCACTGCCTCGGAGCAAGCAGATGAGCACAATTAATTATAAAGCTCATAAAACCCTGCGTTGCTTGCTGCGCGGGCGGTACAGGATTTTATCTCTAGTTTTTAATGGTGCTTAGCAGCTACTTGGAGCAATATCGCCGTGCCGCTCCACCCCGATTTGAATTTTGTTTAATCCTTAACCACAGGCGATCCAGGAATAACCTCAATTTGCACACGACTTGGCAAGTTTCACGCAAAAATAGGGGGTTGGGGCGCACTCCGCGCGCGCCAACCCCCTATTTTTGCGTTGTGAATTTGAGAACTTTTCTATGGCATCTGTAACTTTAAGCGGGCTTTACATCTACCCCATCAAATCAGCCGGAGGCATTGCTGTAGAGCAGGCGGCATTGACGGCACAGGGGCTTGCCTACGATCGCCGCTGGATGATCGTAACGCCCGATGGGCACTTCATGACCCAGAGAAAATTTCCTCGAATGGCACTGATCACTGTGCAAATGCAGGGTGATGATCTGATGATTTCGGCACTGGGGATGGAGTCGCTGAGCGTTCCGTTACGCCCTGAGCAGAGCAAAATGACGTTTGATGAGCGTATGGTGGTGGTGTGGGGCGATCGCTGTTTAGCCTGGTCGATGGGGAGTCGTGCAAAGATCTGGTTTAGCGCCATGCTGGAGACCCCTTGCGAACTCGTCTACATGCCCGATGAGAGCAATCGCCCCACAGATCATGGCAAATTTGGCACGACCCACCAAGTGAGCTTTGCCGATGCTTACCCCTTCCTCCTCATTTCTGAGGCGTCCCTGGCGGACCTGAACCGACGACTCGACACGCCCATCCCTATGAATCGCTTCCGTCCAAATCTGGTAATCAGCGGCTGTGATGCCTTTGCTGAAGACCAATGGGCAACCCTTCGCATTGGGGACATCCCCTTTCGGGTGGCGAAACCCTGCTCCCGCTGCACCATTCCCACGGTGGATCAAGCCACAGGAGAACGCAGCCCCGAACCCTTGAAAACTCTTGCTACTTATCGACACTGGGACGGTCAAATCTGGTTTGGGCAAAATTTGATACATGGGGACATGGGAACGCTGAGAGTGGGTGACCCATGTCATGCCACGCATGAGCCACCCCGATAGTCACACGACTTGGCAAGTTTCACGCAAAAAGAGGGGGTTGGGGCGCGCTCCGCGCGCCCCAACCCCCTCTTTTTGCGTTGTGAATTTGAGAACTTTGCCAAATCGTGTAGCCAGTTCGTTGCGAAAATTTGCAGCGAATATTGATGCTGCAATTTTGAAAAACAAGGCGGGCATGTTATGGATACGCGGCCCGGCCCATACTGACCGTGCTCAGCCATTAGGCCAGGCGGCTTCACTCTACCAGTCTTCAGGGTCATGCATCGCAGATATTCAAAAAGACAGTCACAAAACCGAGTCGTTTGGCGCTGGGCTGGATTGGCACTCACGGGTCTAGTCATGGTGGTGAGTCTTGCCTTCTGGCGCAGCCATAACGCCGGGGTCACCCTCCAACCTCCTCTGCCCCAGGATCCACAAATCCAGGTGTATTTCAACCAGGCACAGTCGGCATCCTACACCGACCCTTATCGTCAGCGCCAACGGCTTGGGGATGACCTGGAACAGGTGATTGTAGAGGCGATCGCCACTGCCCAGGTGTCCGTAGATGTGGCGGTACAAGAATTAACGCTGCCACGTATTGCCCAGGCATTACGGGACAAATACCAGAGCGGTATCCCGGTGCGGGTCGTGCTCGAAAACCAGTACAGCACCTCCTGGAGTCAGGTATCCCCTCAGGAAATAACAGCCCTGGACGAACGGCAGCAGAACGACTACACCGAGTTTAAGCAGTTTGTGGATGTAAACGGCGATCGCCAACTCTCCCAGGAGGAACTGCTGGCGCGAGATGCTCTTACCATTCTCCAGGCGGGCGGCGTTCCGGTCATTGACGACACCGCCGATGGCTCCAAGGGCAGTGACCTGATGCACCACAAAGTCGTCATCATTGACAACACGATCGTGCTCGTGGGGTCGGTAAACTTTACTATGAGCGGCGTTCATGGAGATTATGGCTCTGATACCAGCCTGGGCAACGCTAATCACCTGCTGAAAATTACCAGTCCAGACCTTGCCGCTATCTTCTCAGAGGAATTCGCCCTCCTGTGGGGTGATGGGCCGGGTGGACAGCCCGATAGCTTGTTCGGACTGCAGAAACCCCATCGCTCCCCTCAGCAGGTTAATCTCAGCCCTACGTCTTCTATCACAATACAGTTTTCTCCCGCCTCTCCGAGCCGCCATACCTGGGAAGAGAGCGCCAATGGCTTGATTGGGAGCACCCTCACCCGCAGTACTCAAGGGATTGACTTGGCGCTGTTCGTCTTTTCAGATCAGCGCCTGAGCCATGTGCTCCAGAGTCAGCATCAGGCAGGAACGCAGATCCGCGCCCTCATCGAACCAGGGTTTGCCTTCCGCAGCTACAGCGAAGGACTAGACATGATGGGGGTGGCACTGCCGAATAGTCAGTGTAACGATGACGAGGGCAATCGCCCCTGGATGCGACCCCTGACCACTGTTGGCGTGCCGCAATTGTCCGACGGCGACGTGCTCCACCACAAATTTGGCATCGTTGACCATCACCTTGTGATTACGGGGTCACAAAACTGGTCGGCAGCCGCTAACAACAGCAATGACGAAAATGTGCTGATAATCGACAACGCAACGGTAGCAGCCCATTTCAAGCGAGAGTTTGAGCGGCTGTACAGCACCGCTAGCCTGGGGGTTCCCTCTTGGCTCCAGGAAAAAATCGCCGACCAGCAAGCAAAATGCGGCCGATCCTGATGGCTGTTCGAAAAGCTCATGTCATCAAAGCGTCACTCACCGACCTGTCCTGCTTTAAACTCGCTCCTCACGGTTCTTTGAATTTATTTTGCCTTAGGTCGCCCTTTGTAATGGATACGGCTTGGCAAAGTTCTCAAATTCACAACACAAAGACAGGGGTTTGGCTCCGCGCGCGCCAAACCCCTATCTTTGTGTGAAACTTGCCAAGTCGTGTTTGCTACCTAAATTTCCATAATGAGAATTGCTGCGTGAATGAACTGACCCAAGACAATTGGAAAACAGATGAGGTTTAATAGAGTATATGTAGCATCATTGACTAACAAAACGCATGCACAGAATCTTCAAAAGTCTCTCTCCTTAGCCCTCTTCCAAGAGGA
>CAYXJG010000098.1:0-5456 GCA_964465285.1 uncultured bacterium | reverse complement strand
AAAGAAGTTGGATCGGCTAAAGAAGTTGGATCGGCTCCCCTCGCCCTCTGGGAGAGGTGTTGGGGGTGAGGGAAGAAAACTTTTGTCAGTCAACCAAGGATATTTCTATGGGTAGTGCAGAGCCTCGTCGGTGGGCACTGTGGGTGTAGAGGCGTTAGATATTTTGCCGATTGACAAAGATAGCTCGCCAAAGACTGTTAGCAATTTTGCAATTCAGAACGCTTAGGCAAAGCTCTCAAAGTCATAGCGAAAAAATGGGGTAGTGGGTGCGCATTGCTTTCCTAGAGGCCCGTTCTGTCATCAACTTTGACAAGTCGTATGGCTATAAGACGATAGGGAGATTGAGAGCTGAATGGTTCACGAAGATGCTGAACAACTCAAACTCTTAGTGGTTGACGATGAGACGGATAACCTCGACCTTCTCTATCGGACCTTTAGGCATGAATTTACCGTTTATCGCGCGAATAGTGCGTTCAGTGCGTTGCAACTGCTAGAGCAAGAGGGTGAGATGGGCATCATCATCTCTGACCAGCGGATGCCCAAAATGAAGGGGACGGAGCTCCTCAGCAAAACGGCTGAGCACTTTCCTGATACGATTCGAATTGTGCTCACAGGATACACTGATGTTGAAGACTTGGTGGATGCCATCAATGCGGGTAAAGTTTTCAAATACATCACCAAACCCTGGAACGCAGCAGAACTACGGAATCTAGTGCAGCAGGCGGCAGAAACCTATCGCGCCATCAAGCGGCGCACAGAAGAACTCAATCGGGCCCTCCGCCGAGAGTCGGTTTTCAATGCGATGATGACGGCTATCCGAGAATCCCTGGACTACCGACATATTTTAGAAACGACTGTCCGCACCCTTGGACAGACCTTTGAGGTAGACGCTTGTGTCCTGATTCCCGTTAATCCTCTGGGGAGCGATCCGGATAGCTATATTCCATCGGCGGAACGATTTGTGTATCGGCCCGACCAGCCCTCCTCTGAGGATGAGAGAGCAGAGGCGGTGTACCACGCCCGAGCTCGGCACGAATTAGAGCAGCATCTTCAGGCAGAGGTGTTGATGGATGCCCTGCAAGACCGTCATCCTCAGGTTGACTTGGTGAAAACCAGCACTCAGCTTTATGCTCAACTCGTAGTGCCATTAATTTACCAGCAGGAAGCACTGGCAATCCTTGCGCTATACAAAGCGGGCGATCGCACGGTTTGGACAGCAGAAGACCAGCGGTTGATTGACGATGTGGCCGAACAGGCGTCCTTGGCCATTTCCCAGTCGAACCTTTATCAGCGTACCCAAGAGCAGACCCAGCAAATGCTGGCAGAACTTGCCGTTGCCCGCCAGATTCAGACAAACCTCCTTCGGCAAACACTCCCCGACGTAGATACGGTGAATATTCAAGCCTGTTGCCATCCAGCACGGGAAGTGGGCGGCGATTTTTTCGAGGTTTATGCTCACCCCAATGGCGATATCTGGCTGGCGGTGGGCGATGTGTCAGGCAAGGGAGTGCCTGCTGCCCTATTTATGTCCAGTACTATTTCAGTCATGCGTCGGGAACTAGCTCAAGAAACCTCTCCGGAACCTAATGCCCTACTGGCTAATCTCAACACTAGTTTGCTTGATGGCTTAGTGGGCAGCAACTGTTTCATTACCTTGGCGATCGCCCGGTATACACCCTCCACAAAGACGCTCGTCTATGCCAATGCTGGACACATTTTTCCGATGGTGTGGTCAACCCGACAGCGGGGAGAACCTGCCTATCTGAAAGTAAGAGGAGTTCCCCTGGGAATCTTGCCTCGCTGGAGTGCAGGCGCTGAAACCCTCACCTTGCAATCCGGTGATGTTTTTCTACTGGCAAGCGATGGCTTCACAGAGGCTCGGGTCTCTCCTGATCTCTTCGCTCAATCGGCAATCGCCGCTCCCAGTTTGATGACACCTGATGCTCTCTCAGCTTCCAGGGAAGTAGGCGATCGCCCCCACCATTACACCGAGCAGGACTATACAATGCTGCGTCAACAGGGGCTTTGGCATTTGCTATGCCGGACCCAGCCTCTCAACTTAGAGCAGGCATTGAGGGCAATTCAGACCCACAGCTTTGGGCAAGAAGATGACCAAACCATCCTTTCAATGGAGGTTCTGTAGCCATGAGAACAGAACTCCATGTTCCAAGCGACTTGAAATTTCTCGCTATTGTTGAAAACTGGCTCATTGGCAGCTTGCAAGCTGAATTGGGTGAATCCATTGACTGGGCAAAGCACTCAAATCGACTGCGGCTGGTGCTGGTTGAAGCCTACTCTAATGTGGTTCGCCACGCTCACAAAGGCCAGCCAAACTTACCTGTTCTCATGCGGATGGAATTACGAGGCCGTGATATTCATCTTGAAATTTGGGACTACGGACGAGGGTACGACCTATCAACTTACCTGCCGCCCGACCCTGAAGACTTACAGGAGAATGGCTATGGTTGGCTCATTCTCAATCGATTAATGGACAAAGTGGAATATCGGCTACAAATCAACGGTCGAAACTGCCTCAAGCTAGAGTCAACATTCCCACCCCACGATTTCCAGGACATTGGCCTGGGTCAGAAACCAGATCAAAAGACTGCCTCAGCAATGTCGGATTTGCCTCAGCGAGGGGAACTTCAACGCGATCCCATTAACAGTACAGACTTCATTAAGAGACCATCGAGACCTTCAGAAGATGCGGATCTGCCCGCAGCCAAAGACAGGCTCTCTCAAGATAACAATCCACACCCTTAAGTTTCGACGGTATATTTCCCATTGATATTTCCCGTTAATGCCGGGAGGGTTCGATCCACGACCTGGCAAAGTTCTCAAATTCACAACGCAAAAATAGGGGTTTGGGGTGCACGGAGCGCGCCCCAAACCCCTATTTTTGCGTGAAACTTGCCAAGTCGTGTTCGATCAACATCTCTCCTCTCCAGGTTGGCACCTTTAGCGACTTTGAACCGTGGTCAAGTGGATGTACCAGATACATTCCGCAGGGTTGGCAGTGTCCAACGGCATCAGCTCAGTAACATTGCACCTGGGATGCCCTGCGGTAACCCCTAACACTGCCAACGATGGCCCAAGCTATGCTCTATGGGTTAATCACATGGAAATAAATTGCCGCTACTAGGAAATTAATTGACAAAAATATAATCAATCCAGGAATGACATCAGATGCTTTGGGGGTGATGTTTTCATGTACAGCCATCGGTATGCTCCTTGCTTCTGTTGACACTTTCTATCTGTAGCATTCAAAAAGTTGAATAAAACAAAATCATTTTAACGCTCTGTCAATTTTAGAAATTAGGGATTCAGATTAAAAAAGTCCAATTTTGGCAGAGCGGCGCGGCGACGCCGCACCGCTCTGCCAAAATTGGGTTCAAATTATTTAATTCTCGTTCCTCAGATAAATCTTGGAAAGATAGATCCCAATTTTGAATTGGAACGCTGCACCCGAAAAACCGTGAAGAACACAGGCTTCAGACAATGACTTTGATTCCTTCCATTTTGGGATAGCTATACCCTCTTCACACATAGTAAGCGATGTTCCGCGTTGACAGGCGAGATTAGTAATACCAATTCTTGAAAGTAGAACTGCACACGACTTGGCAAAGCTCTCAAATTCACAACGCAAGAATAAGGGTTTAGGGCGCGCGGAGCGCGCCCTAAACCCTTATTCTTGTGTGAAACTTGCCAAGTCATAAACTACAGATAGCTAACCTGTAGCCTATGCCCACTATATAGCGCTGTGCAAGCGCATTAAGTACAGTGTGTTGAACCAATTGCACACCTCTATAGGTTTACCAATCCAAAATCGAGAATCCAAAATCGAGAACTGGTATAAAACACGGCCTCCTGAAGGGCTGTTAACGATATCCAGGGTGATTAGGGACTTGCAAGAAAATAAAGTACCCGGAAAAGAGCAGCGGGCTGCGCCCGCTGCTCTTTTCTTCCGGTATCTTTTTTAGCTGTAGATCCCTTAGGATTTTGGGTCAATTTCCCTCCATCGGGCGTCCACCTTAATGGTTGGGAGTGGCTGAGTATTAGGCGCTGAGTCGTTGATAGGCGATCGCCAAGGCATCATTATCGCCCACATTACCGGGGAACAGCACCACGGGTAGGTTAGGAAACTGGGGATGCTCCGGAGGGGTTCGTACAATGGAGCATCCCGGCAGGATTTGCCCCAGGAGACGAGCTGACGTTAGCGCCAGCCCAACACTCAAGGTATCGTTTGAGGTGATACCACCTTTGCTAATTAAGAATCCAATCGTGTCCGGCAATCCCCGAACAATATCCATCAGCAGAGTGGACACTGCTACCCCAAAAGCCAACCGGGTTTCCACAGTGTCAAAGGTCAATTCCTCCCGACTGGTATAAACAACAGGGGTTTGTTCCTGGGTATGAGCAGCATGGACTTTCTGGAGGGTTGATTCGAGTAATGCATGCCGCTGCTCTAGGGACTCTTCTAGCAAGTGAACTACGTCTACCCCAATGCCTACAATGCCTTCCTCCCGAAGCAACCGTTCTAGTTGTGCCGTCGTCTTTTTCACATGGGACCCAACAATAATGGCTCCTCCCCTACGCCCACGGGTGAACTCTGCTATCTGCTCAGCAGGAACGGGCTGGGGTGGCAGCGCTGCCAGTGCCGTTAGCAAGCTTGCAGCACTGCGGAAGAGAAACCGCTTACCCTGGGACGCAGCCTTCAACACATCCTGGGCAAACTGGTTGAGGTCGTCCTGCGTTTCTGCATCCACAACAGCGCACTGGTTGTCCGTGAGGCGCATTAAGCGATCCTGCACTCCCTCTCGGATGTCGCTCAATACAAAACGTTCCACGGAGTTTGACGAAATACGTCCTTTTGTTTTCTCTGCAACGTAATCCGGCAGATAGCTATGGCGATAACCAAATACTGAATCCTTGGCAAATTCCGTTTCATGGACAGGGACATTTGCCCCATCAATCTTCAAGTAGTGAACGCTATTGCGGGTGATGCGCCCTCCCTCAAAAAAGGCAGGGGTGAGGAAATGAGCATCAAAGGGGCCAAGCTCATCGGCGATCGCATCTGTCTCCACTGGGTAATGGCCCCTCAGGGTAGAATCTGAGCGACTCACGACCAGGAAATCTTCGATGCCGACTTGGGCGATCGCCACCTTCAAGTTCTGACAGACTTCGCGGGTGATAGCATCGGCCTGACTGGGGGTAAGGGCACGGGTATTCGTTAGAATAAAGAGAATAGGCGAGTCATCTTGCAAGCCGAAACAGAGAGTTTCGATGTCCCACTTCAGCAATAAGAGACAGCTATGCACTGTTTGAGATCCCGTTGGATCATCATCTAAAACAATAATTTTAGGCTGTGTATTCATTCAAAATCAGCTCATTAATTCCTCATATAGCGATCCTATTTGATTTCTAAAGGTGGAGGCGGGCGCAGCCCGCCCCCACCT
>CAYXJG010000097.1:0-14735 GCA_964465285.1 uncultured bacterium | reverse complement strand
CAAGGACTTACATGCAAGACACGACTTGGCAAGTTTCACGCAAAAATAGGGATTTGGGGCGCGCTCAGCGCGCCCCAAATCCCTATTTTTGCGTTGTGAATTTGAGAACTTTGCCAAGTCGTGTGCAAGACTTACATCAGTCGTAATGTAAATAATTTCGTGATTTTTATTGACAACGATTTTCATCAAGTCTAAAGTAGGAGAATCAAGATTTATTGGGAAGTCTTCTCAACAATTATATCCAGATGAGAACTAGCGACCCGTAGAGTGTTTACACTCCAAAAATTAAGCACCAAAAATTAAGCACAGGTTAAGTCTCCAACGATGAGAATCTGCTTTTTAGCCCTATCTAGTATTTAGTAACCCAGCATATGTAAACTCAACTTAAAAACCGGGGGAGCACCCCGGCGGGGCGTTCCCCCGGTTTTTAGATTTTGAGTTTATCAATACCGACCTACTTAGTAACTTTGGATAAAAGCGACTATTAATCGAGATTTGCTACCGGAAAGCTGAAGACATAATCTCCGCTTCAAGGCAATTTCGACACGATTTCAAAATTCTGAATGGAGAACCCGAGTATGACCGTTTCACCTTCACCCGTGCATCTTACCCATGCCTCGCTGATTGAAGCGCAAGTGACCTCTCTCACCACCCGCGCCACCGCTTTGGGCGATCGCATCTACGCGGTATTCAAAGCAGTTGACGGCTCTACCCTCGGTTTTTGGTCTCATGCGGATCACCCCGCCCTGCGAACATTGCGTGTGGGAGACACAGTAACACTGAAGCGCAATGCTAAAGGCCATTTGTCGCTGGCTCCCCAGCCTGCGTCCTATGCCGAGCGCACGGGCATTTTTGCTCTACTACAACGCCCTTGGAGGCTCATATGACCACGACCGAAAATCTTGTACAGGCATGGGGAGAGGTACATCCGAATGCCGTCCTTCTAGAGTCCGACGTAACCATCCCTGTCTGTGAAGGTCTAAACCGAGCGCTTGCAAGTTTCCAAGCCCTGTATCTGCAATACCAGAAACAGCATTTTGTGGCGCAGGGTAGTGAATTCTACATGATTCACGAATGGTTCCAGGAAAGTGCCGATGCTGCTCGCGACCATGTACATGATGTAGCTGAGCGGCTTGATGGCCTGGGCGGCATCCCTGTCAATAGCTTTGCCCGCCTTGCTGAACTTTGCTGCTTTGATCCTGAACCCGATGGTGCCTTCTCATCTCGGCAAATGATTGAGCGTGACCTTGCTGCAGAACAGTCCATCGTTGAACTGCTGCGACGGTTGGCTTCCCAGGCAGAAAGTTTGGGCGATCGCGCCACCCGCCACCTCTATGAGGGAATTCTGCTCAAGACCGAAGACCGAGCCTTCCACAATAGTCACTTCCTTGCCCATGACAGCCTCACTCTGGCCTTTGTGCGCAATGGAAACTAACAGCAGTTTCTAGTATTCCTCTCTCTAGGCGGGAGGACACTCGTGCCTCCTGCCTTTCTTCTTTTCTTCACCTCCTGAAACCCAACATTTAAGCCGGAAACACTCAACCCTTAAAATTCAAAATCTAAAATCCAGAATTCAAAACCCAAAATCCACTTATCTCATCCACCAAGGAGCACAATCATGGAGACCAATCCATCCATCCAGGAGCTAATGGATCCAGTTCAGGTCAATCCCATCTCACGATGGGAAATTTATTATCGGCTTTTAGACCTAGCAATCCCTTGCTCATGCCAAACAGGCCAACCTCTGCGGGTTCATATCCACAATGCCCAAGCAGCGATCCAACTGTGGAGCGTGGTTAAGCAAGCAACGGCATCCCGTGACGAGCAAGTTGATTGGCTGAATTCTTGCTGGGGGGCGTAATTGTGAACTATCCTCAAACCTCACCTCAAACCTCATCTGCGGCCTTCCTCAAGTTCATGCAGGATAATCAGCCCTCTGGCGACATCCGCATCGTGCATGGGCAATGTATAGGAGGAAAAACTTCCTCAAAAGGTCGGCTCAAGCGGCTATATATCAAGCGCCATGCAGATGAGTTAGAAATTAAGCTGCCTAAGCCTCTCGGCTACACCCTAGCAGGCAAAGTTCAGCCGGGAATGATGCTCCAGGTGTGGGTGCGCCCTGATAAAGACACGCTGAAAGCGCTGATGGTGATGCCAGGGGATGCAGAAAACGTGGGACAAACTTCCCCATCTGCGGCTGACGGTAGTGCTACTCCCCGACCCATAGCTGAGGAACCGTCATCGCCTACAACTCCTCACCTCTGCCACATAAAAGTCTGTACGAAGGGCAAGTGCTATAAGCAAGGAGGACGCCGGGTTATGCAGGCGTTGGAAGCGGCGATCGCCCAAGACGAGACCTTCAGCACTGTCGTCACCATCGAACCTACAGGATGTCTTAAGAACTGTAAGTACGGCCCTGCTGTAAAAGTATCTTCTGGCTCGAAGGGCGGCTCAAAGCTTTACAGTGAGGTGCAGCCTCAAGACACCCACCATATTCTCCAGCGCCATGCCTAGCGGCTGTTTCTAAAGGCTGTTGAAAGAGTTGATTGTGTATGTGCCCTGATTGACTGACAAAACGTATGCACAGATCCTCGAAAACCCTTCACCCTAGCCACATCCTTTTGGGAGAGGGAACAAGAGGTTGGATCGGCTCCCCTCTTCTAGAGGGCTACTGTGTATATATAAGTTATCTGACCTAGCCCATGCTTGGCTTGATCCTCCCTAACCCTCCTATGCCCTTCGAGCAGGCTTTGCCAAGAAAAAGGAGGGAACCGGATTGGAAATCCCCCTTTTTAAGGGGGATGGAGGGGGATCTTGCAGAGTTTGGATATCCGAGCCGAGATGTGTATCCACGGTAGCTTCTAGAGGGCGAGGGGTTGGAGGTGAGGAAAGACACCGTTTGTTAGTTAACCAGATGCTGCACCACCCTATTAAAAACTGTTTTAGTAAATAGAAATAGCGCAACACTCTTAACTCTAAAATTTGAATTTAATCGATATCTTAAGAAAGAATTTATAAGATACCACTCTTCAATTACAGAGTTTTACTGAATATTGAGTTGAATTAAATAAACTGAATGCTTGAATTTTATAGAGTGATGAAGTGTTGGTTTTGTGACGAAAATTTCTCACACTAGCACTGCTGAATGCTGAATGAAGCATGTTCGTCGGGAGAGTTATGGAATGTCCTCAATGTCAAAGCACAGAAATCCGTAAAAATGGCCGTCGTCAGGAACGGCAGTGCTATCAATGCAAAGCATGTGGACGCCAGTTTCTAGAGTCATATCGGTCGTGGCAATATTCCGAAGATGTTAAGGCACTCTGCCTGCGGATGCACCGTAGCGGCATGGGATTGCGGAGCATTGAACGCGCTACGGGCATTCACAATACCACTTTGATGCACTGGGTACACGAAGCAGAAGGACATCCGGCAGATCCATTGACGTGACTTTTGATGATGTCATTTGAGTGCCGCATCATTAGGGTTGCAGCAATGTAGCCAAACGCTGACACAATACGACAGAAAGTGCAACCTACATCACTTTTAGTCGTGGACAACTTCATAAAATCAAAAGTAAGTTTAGAAACGTGCATTTGTTTGGCTCAATTATTTAGTGCTTGTGCAACGAATCTGGTTGATTGATGAGACGTCATGGTCGGTTTACTCCACCCTGGAGTGAGTATTGCCTGACGGCATTGCTGCGTTAAAGTGACAGCATTATTCAACAGAATGCTTGTTGGTAATGATAATGCTGCCTTAACCTAACCTACCTATGAATCTGTTGTAAGTTAATTAGCCTGTAAGCCCTTGAAAGCCTCTTCAGGAGGTTTTTAGTAAGCACTATATAGGAAGGCAAAAACCCTTAGAGCAAATGAGTTTGCCCCTGTTGACGCATGATCTTCTGAACATCAACTGCTGCTAACTCTGGTTGCTAACTTATGTCTTATTCCATAACGAATGAGTGTACCGGGTGCGATTCATGTGTATCGCAATGTCCAGTCGGTGCTATTAAAGTTCTTGATGATCAGTATTGGATTGACCCAACATTATGTAATGGCTGTGAAGGCTATTATGATATGCCTCAGTGCATTACTGCTTGCCCAGTTGACTCTCTTGTGCCTCGCCAGGCGAAGCAAGGACGTTATAAAAAGCAAGACCGTCCCATTCTTAGCCTTGAGCTATTTTTAAACGGCAAAAACAATTCGTTTGCGTCGGCCCTGGTAATGTGGGAACTCTGTAACCTACTGTCTCAGCGGCAGTCTTTATCATGGCAAACCGAGGCCGATGGAACCTGGTTCTATGAACGGCACGTTAAGCAAAGGCGAGGACTGCTGAAGTTCCGAATTACAAAGCCACCAGAACACGGGGATGATGATGTTGAACCCCTGAAGGGCGCTAAAGCGGAGGGGGCGATCGCCAATCTCGATATTCGCGCAGCCTGCCTTCATTTGATTTATGCTGCCTATGCCACCGGAGTCGATCGTCCTTGGGAAGATGAGTTTGTTATTAGCGATCGCCAGATTGAACACTATCTGGGGCTAGACAAGCGCAAAGACCTGAGCAAAATTGAGAAACTTAGCCTCATTCGAGAGCTGGCACTCCAGCCCTGCTCTATCATTGCCGATGTCAACTGGCCACGCCAGGGGCGCATCCCAGAGTTCTCAATGCAGCATGAGCGTCTCTGGCACATGGTCACTATTCATCATCATTTTGAAGAAGATGAGTTGGGATGCAAAGACCTGGTTGGGCTGACCTTTCGAGTCAAAGCAGGGGCTTGGGCGACTCACTTCCTAAATCAGCAAGATCATTGGAACCGTGCCGCCTTCTATCAATATGGTAGTCTTCCTAGTTGCCTTCTCCTAGAGGTAATGAGCAACTGGCAACAGCATGAGGGAGCTGTACGGATGATGCTGTGGCTCCTCTTCAAAACCAAAATGGGACATGACCAACCCGTTACGATCCAAACCTTAATGCGCATTGCTTACGGAGAGCAGCGTGTCGGCTATGCCTTCACCCAGCCCACCCTCCAGAAGCGCCTAATCAAGACATTTGAGAATGACTTGGAAACCCTGTATTACTACGGCATCAAGCCTGTCTTTGACCCCGAAACCTATCCGGTCGAAATTCAGCCCCTCTGGGCGAAGCTGGCGGAACTCCCCAATGATGCTGAGGATGCCCTCGATTTTTGGACCGAAGACGGCAGCCAGCAACAGCGCATTACCGACTCTGCCCCTCGCGGTAAGTGGAAGCGGGTTATTAATGGACGTATCCTCCAATTTGACCTGCCCCCAACCTGGGAAACCAAACAATCATCTCCACCGTCCCGAAAACGGCAGCAGCGCAAACGCAAGCCAGCAAGCACATACTCTTCGTCAGCCTCTGTCTCTAAAACACAGTTTGTCGAAGCTCGCAAAAATCTGCACCTAAGCCAACGGCTGCTAGCAGAAAAGATCGGCAAAAGTCAGAGCTGGATTCGAGATATCGAGCATGGCAGATTTGAGCCAAGTACCCAGGATCAGGAGTTGCTTTGCCAGATTCTGCAAATTGACATGGAGACGGAAGGAACGAGAATTAAATAATTTGAACCAAATTTTAGTGGCGCGGCGCGGCGACGCCGCGCCGCGCCACTAAAATTGGATTTTACTTAGTCCTTGATCTGAACTAAACATGAACCACTCGATAATTTGGATACCAACACGTTATGACAAAGTCAACTCAACCCCAAACGCCTGAAACCGAACGCCAGAACCGCTACTTTGACCTCATCGATCAGCTGCTCCAGTGCCCAAATGGTCAAGAGCCAGCCGTATTAGATGCTCATGCTGATTTGCTTGATGAAGGACTCGTGCGATCGCTGATCCAGGTCTCAACTTACTTTGCCCATGAAAACAACGGTGATGCTGCCCGCTTCCTCGTTTACATTGCCCGTGAGCTTTCTCGGCAACTCGGCCTGTATCCCAACATGGGATAACATTAAATTCCTCAGCTAGGGGACTTGCAAGAAAATAAAGTACCGGAAGAAAAGAGCAGCGGGCGCAGCCCGCTGCTCTTTTCTTCCGGTATCTTTTTTAGCCGCAGATCCCTAGGCAGGAATGCTACTAAACTCACGGCTTAAAGGTTGGCACTGCTCAAAGGGGGTAAAGGCGATCGCATCCAGAATACTTCTGCCCTGAGCTTGCAACTCAGATTCGTTTGAGGGCATAGGAATCAGATATTTGGCTGCCCAGAATTATAGCCCTCTATGTACGCAAAGTAAGCAGACTGCTGGAGTTCTTAGGCATTAAATTTGGGACGATGATTATACACGACTTGGCAAGTTTCACGCAAAAATAGGGATTGGGCGCGCGCTCAGCGCGCGCCCAATCCCTATTTTTGCGTTGTGAATTTGATAACTTTGCCAAGTCGTAAAAGACAGTCATGTTGTTCAACAAAAACTAGGGCAAGTCCTTGATGGGACTTACCCTAGCTTCTACAGTTGACAGCTCGGCAGAGATTGCCCGCTGCTTTGCTACGCTCTGGATCGAAAAGCTTTGGCGAGTATTTTGATAGGGATTAAGCCACCCAATTCTTAGCAACAATTTCTGCCAAATCAACCACTCGCTGACTATATCCCCACTCGTTGTCATACCATGCAACAACCTTAACCATGTCACCTTCCATGACCATTGTCAGGCTGGAATCGACAATGGAGGAACAATCGTGGCCTCGATAATCGCATGAAACTAGGGGAAGATCGCTATACGCTAAAATGCCCTTCATAGAGCCTTCAGCAGCAGCCTTGATCACCTCGTTGACCTGCTCGGCAATGGTACTTTTTTCAACTTGAACCACTAAATCCACAACAGAAACATTAGGAGTTGGAACCCGAAGGGCAATGCCGCTCAAGCGTCCCTTCATTTCAGGAATCACGAGGGCTACCGCTTTGGCCGCACCCGTTGTCGTCGGAACAATGTTAAGAGCCGCAGCGCGGGCACGCCGAACATCCCGGTGGCTGGCATCCAGCAATCGCTGGTCGCCTGTATAGCTGTGAGTCGTGGTCATCGTGCCTTTGATGATGCCAAAGTTGTTATGCAAAACCTTCACAAGTGGGGCAAGACAGTTGGTTGTGCAGCTTGCATTGCTGACAACATTATGGGCGTGGTGGTCGTAGGACTCATGGTTCACGCCCACAACGTAAGTGCCAATGTTGCCACCCTTGCCAGGAGCAGTAATTAAAACTTTCTTTGCACCTGCTCCTAGATGCTTCGATGCGCTATCTTCCGTCACAAAAACCCCTGTGGCTTCAATAATTAAATCAATGTCCCATGCCTTCCAGGGCAAATTCAGGGGATTTCGGTCAGAAACACACTTTACCGTCTTCCCATTGACGGTTATCGAACTGTCGTCAGCGGTGATGTCTGCATCCAATCTGCCCAACATGGAGTCATACTTCAACAGGTGGGCATTTGTTTTTGGATCGGACGTATCATTGACTGCGACGATATCGAGCTGGCTGTCTGTACGAGTGAGCCAACACCGCATAAAGTTCCGTCCGATACGTCCAAAGCCGTTAATCGCTACTCTAATCACTGCGTCTTGCCCTCTTAAACTTAAAACTTACAAGTCATGGCCTCCAGTATTGAGTCAGATCATACCACCGGACGGCATCTACCCATAATGTCGTTCATTAGTCTATAGGAATCCTGTTTGATTCACGACTTGGCAAAGTTCTCAAATTCACAACGCAAAAATAGGGGTTTGGGGCGCGCGGAGCGCGCCCCAAACCCCTATTTTTGCGTGAAATTTTCCAAGTCGTGTTTGATTCCTGAAAATATTTCTGAAGGTGGGGGCGGGCTGCACCCGCCCCCACCTTCAGAAATCAAATAGGGTCGCTATAGGATGGAATTCTTCCAAAAAATACCGCTTCAAAAACAAATCTTGATATGATATCCGCGTATTGAGGCTCGGTGTGGTGTGAGGAACGTGAATGGTAAATGCAATCGATTTCGGCGGCAGGCCCTTCCACTTTATTGGAATTGGTGGAATTGGGATGTCAGCGATCGCTCACATCTTGATCGAACGCCAGCTTCCAGTATCGGGGTCGGATGTTCACTTAAACCACATCACCCAGCGGCTTCACCAAAAAGGCGTACGAATTTTTAGCCGTCAAGACGCTGCCAATCTCGCCCCCTTTCATGCATCATCTCTCTCTCCCCAGCCGCTATCGAGTGGCTGCGGTGACAGCTCCAGGGCAAACAGTGCTCACAGCTTCGATTCACAGTCGGCGCAGTTTATGCGTTCCCATCAACCTGCCCCAGGAGCGTCAAACGACAAGGAATACCCATCTATAACGGCTCAACCGCCCCAAGTGGTTTGCTCTACTGCGATCGACATCTCTAATCCAGAGTATCGAGCTGCCCTTGAACTGGGGTGTCCGATTTTTCACCGTTCTGATGTCTTAGCCGCATTGATTCACCAATACGACACGAGCATTGCGGTGGGAGGAACCCACGGGAAAACAACAACGAGTAGCCTGATCGCTTACATGCTTCTGCAAGCAGGTCTAGACCCTACGATCGTCGTCGGAGGCGAGGTGAATGCTTGGGCAGGCAATGCTCGACTTGGCAAGGGAAGCTGCCTGGTCGCTGAAGCAGATGAATCTGATGGGTCGCTGGTTAAGTTTTCGCCCCATATCGGCGTTGTGACGAATATTGAGCTTGACCACCCCGACCATTACAGTTCCCTTGATGAGGTCGTGTCAATCTTCAAACAATTTCAGGCCCAAAGCGATGTGTTGATTGGGTGCTTGGACTGTCCAACCATCCATAAAACCTTGAAGCCTGCAATCTCTTACGCGTTGGATACGTCCCTTGGGGCAGACTACACCGCTCAAGACGTGGCATTCAACACTAATCAGACCTGTGCAACAGTATATGAGCGCGGAGAGCCTCTTGGTGCGCTGACCTTGGGCTTACTAGGTTGTCATAACCTCAGCAATGCTCTGGCCGCAGTTGCAGTGGGTCGTCATTTGGGCGTGCCCTTTGAAACTATCGCCATGAGTTTGGCAAGCTTTAAGGGGGCACGCCGCCGCTTTGAGCAACGTGGGCACTTTGCAAACATTACATTCCTTGATGACTATGCCCATCACCCTAGTGAACTGAAAGCGACACTAAGAGCAGCCCGCATACAAGTTGCAGCAAGTCGATCTGAAAATAAACCGATGGACAGTTCCGTGACTGAATCCGTTGGTGGTCTATTGGATTTAGATAAAGTAGGGGCTATGGCAAGCAACGGGAAACGCGATCGCCCACCCACAGGATGCAAGCGCATTTTCGCTGTTTTTCAACCCCATCGGTATAGCCGCACGACAACCTTTTTAAATGAATTTGCCCAGTCTTTTAATGATGCAGATGTCGTTGTCCTCACCGACATCTACAGCGCCGGAGAGCAGAATAAATTGGGCATTAGTGGCAGGCAAGTTGCAGAGGCGATCGCCCAACACCACAACCGGGTGATTTACAAACCAACACTGCCTGAAGTGGAAGTATTTTTAAAGGATGCTCTAGAATCAGGTGATTTAGTTTTATTCCTGGGAGCTGGGAACATTAATAAAATCATCCCGGATTTACTAGATTTCTATCGCCAAAAAGAAGATCAGATGGTTCAATCTTCTGTATACGGTTCTTAACACACAATGTCTTACCGTAGAATTGTCTGAAGGTTTAGAACTTGAGATTCGCTCCTCCCACACACACAAATGGCAATCCGAATCAACTCCCTTAGCTGATGTCCCTGAGAATGGGACACTTTCTGGCATCTGGACGGAAGCTAGGCGCGATCTCGCCCATCGCATCTCCTTCCTACTATCAGTTAGTTGAGTTTTATGCTTTGAGGTTGCCCTCCATATCGATCAAGCAACTATCATCATGATGCCTGTAAACCACTGTTCGGTTCCGCCTGAAGGAGAATCTCAAGCGTCTACTGTCATGTCTCACCCATCCAGGGTTCTGTGTACAGATAGTCCTCATTTCCTAAAATGCGATCGCCCACTGCCATCATCTTTAAATCCCACCTCCTTAGGTCATCGCCCCCTGGGTAGCGACCCAGAGCCACTGCTGACCAAACCCATGGCTTGTCCAATTCAACGCGAAGTTTCGCTAGCAAAGCTGACATCGTTTCGGGTCGGCGGCGTTGCAGAACTTTTTGCGTCACCTCGTAACCTAGACGAACTGCAGGCAAGTCTTGCCTGGGCAGAGCAATGGTCTATCCCTGTCACGCTAATCGGTGCAGGGTCTAATTTGCTGATTAGCGACGATGGGTTAGATGGATTGGTCATCTGCACACGGCGTCTGAAGCACATTCACTTTGACGCTGAGTCGGGGAAGATAACAGCTAGTGCGGGCGAATCCTTAGCTCGGTTGGCCTGGCAAGTCGCCGAGCGGGGGTGGAGTGGATTGGAGTGGGCCGTAGGCATCCCCGGCACCGTAGGTGGTGCTGTAGTGATGAATGCAGGCGCTCACAAGTCCTGCACAGGCGATATTGTATTAAATACCCATATTCTTGATTATCAAGGACACTCCTCTATCCTCCAGGTGAATGAGCTTGGGTTTGACTATCGAACATCCAAGCTGCAAAACAGCAACTTGCTTGTGGCTCAGGTATCCTTCCAGCTTGAGCCAGGCTATGCGCCCCAGCAGGTCATTGCCACAACCCGCGCTCATCTCAGACAACGACACCAAACCCAGCCCTATCATCTTCCTAGTTGTGGCAGTGTCTTCCGCAACCCTACAGAAAAGGCAGCAGGCTGGCTCATCGAGCAAACGGGGTTGAAAGGATACCAAATCGGTGGTGCTCAAGTGGCCCAACAACACGCGAACTTCATCTTAAATGTAGGTTCTGCCAAAGCGACTGACATTTTCCGATTGATTCAGCACGTCCAAGAGCAAGTTGAAAATCGCTGGTCGCTGATGCTACGCCCTGAGGTCAAATTTATTGGCGAGTTTTAATCAGTCTCAACACTAAGGCTTTTGGACATTTTTCTAAGAGAACCCTATGCTTTTGAAACCTTTCTGGTATTGAATGTTAAGGTTTGAAGGAATGTAAGACGTACTTAGCACCACGTTGCTTAAAATTTGTAGTGCTAACCATTGAGGATAACTAGCAATGTCGAAAGGAAAAGGATTTGGCCTCGGCCTCGGCAAAATGAAAGAGTTGACCGAAGCCTTTAAGAAAGCTCAGCAAGTTCAAGAAGGGGCAAAACAGCTCCAGGAAGAGCTTGAGCAACTTGAGGTAGCCGGTCAAGCAGGGGGGGGGCTTGTCAAAGTGTTCATGAGTGGAAACCAGGAACCCAAGCGGGTCGAAATTTCCCCTGATGTCCTTGGAGAAGGTGCGGAAGTCCTCTCTGACTTGGTGAGCGCTGCAATGAAAGACGCCTATGCCCAGTCCACTCAAATGATGAAAGAGCGCATGGAAGAACTGACCAGTGGCTTAAATATTCCTGGCATGTAGGCGGCACAGCATACGATAGAAGAAGCTAGTAGTTCACCAAAGCAACATTGCCGAGTCGGTGTGGCCCGTGTCGGACGCCATACTCATTCAGTGACGAATGCTTTATCAATCTTGAAGAAATCAGGGTAGATCCTGGAGGGATGTGCTCTGTTTTTAATTGCGATGGTGCCCTTGGCATGAAGGCAATATTTCACACGACTTGGCAAAGTTCTCAAATTCGCAACACAAAAAGATAGGGGTTTGGCGCGCGCAGCGCGCGCCAAACCCCTGTTTTTGTGAACCTTGCCAAGTCGTGTAATTCAGCGGGTTATAAATCTGATCAGTCTCGATCCGTCAGGCACTCGAGCTAGCATCTTTAGGAATTCCCATGCAAAATTTCGAGAATTCATTTATGCTGTGGCGTATTGTTCGTCAGGCTACTTTTTCTTTGCAGACGATCTTTTCCAATGAATGTGTTCAGCTTCTCGAAAATGCCCATGAACTCCACGTCTAACCAAACGAATGGCGCTCCTAATCCCCATATTCGATCCTCAGATGGGCAGACAATCGATTCGGAGCTGTCACAAAATCTACCGCCCCGCAGAGGCACGATCTCCACTTCAGGGAAGCCACCTGCACAATCCGGTAGTGCCGCCGTGCCGATCACTATTTACCGAGAACTCGTTGCTGAGCTACAGCACACTCAGCAACGTTTGCGGGAAGCGAGCGATCGCAATGACCAGCTTGCCGAACAAAACCAGAAGCTCCGCCACGAAGTCGAGCAGATGATCCACGCGGCTTTGCATCTGCGGTCAGTGGCCAATCGGATTCAACCGGATGCGCCCATCGTGCCTGAATTAGCGATTCACTATAATCCTCAGAGCCACAATCGCCCGGAGAGCAATGATTCGACTGATAGTGCGGATAGCTCGACCAACTCAGCCAACTCAGGCAGCACGACAGATGCACCGATATCTAACGCGGAGCACTGCATGGAGCATTATACGGAGCATTGTTATGGCACTGATGATGAGAACAGGGAGATGGCATCGGCTGAGGTTGATCATCTGCTTGTTGCGGCGATCGCCCGTCAGTTTCCCAAGGCATCGGCCACTAGCGCATCACCTGATCATCCTCCTCGCAACAACGAGGCAGCGGTTCCCCAGCAGTCTGTGTCTCTCAACACGCCAGATGGGACAGTGACCCTCAAGCTTCCTACCCCTCAGCGTGTCACGACAGAGCAGGCTGTTCAATCTCATCAGAGGCAAGGCCGCTCGTCTAAACCATCTGGAGGAGGGTGGCTGACCTTGCTCGTGGTAGTTATCGTCATCTCGGCCTTCGGCGCGGGCTTCCTGGCAATGTTATTTGTCCAGGGACAGCGTACGAACAGTCGATAGTTTCGTGCTTTGTTCTATCTCGTCCTACACGACTGGGCAACGTTCTCAAATTCACAGCGAAAAAAAAGGGGTGAATATGCTCACCCCTGCTTCACTCTCTAAACCACACGACCTGGCAAGGGTCTCAAATTCACAACGCAAAAGTAGGGGGTTGGCGCGCGGAGCACTCGCCAACCCCCTACTTTTGCGTGAAACTTGCCAAGTCGTGTAAACCAAGTAAACGAATCAGCTAACCGTGCTTACGCAGTAACGGCTTTCTTGATTTTCGCATCGAGTTCGCCGCTCTTGTACAGACCCGCGTAGTAATCAACAGGCTGCTGCTTAATCTTGCTCGCGTTGCCAGCAGTCCAGAAGGACTCGTAGCGATCGCGGCAGACTTCCTTCATATATTTGATAGCAGGCTTCATGAAGTGGCGAGGGTCGAAGTTGGACGGATCCTTCGCCGCTGCTTCACGAATCGCAGCCGTAATCGCCAAACGGTTATCTGTGTCAATGTTGATCTTACGAACACCGCTCTTGATGCCCTTCTGAATCTCTTCAACAGGCACACCGTAGGTTTCCGGGATACTGCCACCATACTCGTTGATCAGGTTCAACCACTTCTCAGGAACGGAAGAGGAACCGTGCATGACAAGGTGGGTGTTGGGCAGACGACCGTGAATTTCTTCAATGCGGCTGATGGCAAGGATTTCACCCGTGGGCTTACGGGTGAACTTGTACGCACCGTGGCTGGTGCCAATGGCAACCGCTAGGGCATCAACCTGAGTCTTTTCAACGAAGTCAACCGCTTCGTCGGGGTCGGTCAACAGCTGATCTTTGCTGAGCGTGCCATCAAAGCCGTGACCGTCTTCCTTGTCACCCTTTCCAGTTTCCAAGGAACCTAGACAGCCCAGCTCACCTTCGACACTACAGCCGATGGCGTGGGCAACCTTCACAACCTCAGCAGTAACGCTGACGTTGTAGTCGTAGCTTGCGGGGGTCTTAGCGTCTGCGTCGAGGGATCCATCCATCATCACACTGGTAAATCCATTGCGGATAGCAGAGTAGCAGGTTGCAGGCTCGTTGCCGTGATCCTGGTGCATTACAACCGGAATGTGTGGATAGCTCTCAACAGCAGCCATGACCAAGTGACGCAAGAAGTTCTCTCCTGCATACTTCCGAGCGCCGCGAGACGCCTGCAGAATTACGGGGCTATCGGTCTCGTCAGCAGCCGCCATAATGGCGAGAATTTGCTCTAGGTTGTTAACGTTATAAGCGGGGATACCATAACCGTTCTCAGCCGCGTGATCCAGCAGCTGTCGCATAGGTACAAGCGCCATAGATTTCCTCCAGAAAAAGTAACTTCGTCGATATAAATAGGTTTTGGACGAACGTAATTCTTACAGGTCTGTATAAAATTCCAGATATTCAGTTCTGCAAGAGATCCTTACGGGATTCTATCATTTCGTTTGCAAGGTGACGCAGTGTAATGGATATAAATACTCATGCTTTATTAGCAGATTCTCCATTTTATAGCGTTCCTAAGTAATTTGTGAAATGAAATGTGAGAGTTGGGGCGGGCGCAGCCCGCCCCAACTCTCACATTTCATTACGGTTTATAACGCGATCGCCGTTGACCGATTTGCCTTCTACCCGGAACCTGATGAACCGCCCTACCTGGCATTTCTGGGGCGCATGTCTGTGGAGAAGGGGCCGCACTTGGCGATTGAGACTGCGAAACAGACAGGATTGCCCCTGAAGATGGCGGGCAAGGTTGATTTTGAGAATGAGGACTGTTTGAAGAACTGACCCTGACCAACTACAGCACGCGACTTGGCAAGTTTCACGCAAGAATAGGGGTTTGGGGCGCGCGGAGCGCGCCCCAAACCCCTA
>CAYXJG010000096.1:0-14780 GCA_964465285.1 uncultured bacterium | reverse complement strand
GCCTGCCTTTCAGAAAATTTGAAGTTGAGATTACTCAAGCCGTGAAACCCTCTCTGCGAGAGGGTTTCACGGCTTGAGTAAAGAAATTTGTTAAAGCTCCAGTGCTTAAAACATTGTGTTTAAATGACAACTGGGCATTGGGTTCCTGGGGGTGGTCAGCGTGCGGGTCTTTGAAGCCTTCACAGGTCTATGGCTACCCTACGTTAAGCAAAGTATTGGGTTGCGTATTTTCGCAAGACTGACGCAGGCTAGGAAATCTTGGCAGAGGGGTTTGGGGTGAGGGCTATTCAATGCTTCGGAAAAGATGCTACGCGCCTACGTCGTGCGCCCCTACAGAAGTTCTATTTCGCCGCAACTCTCTTAAATCATAGGCTCACAGAAGATCGTGATACAGCGGGGCTTGGTGATGTCAACCTGGAAACTGGATCGACGAGACATTCGCGCATTTTTTATCCTGGCCGTGTTTTTCACCGTCATCATGCTTATGGTCAGTGTGTTGGTCAACAGCCAGGCAGCAAAAGCAGAGCGGTTGAATACGCTGCTGGAAACCGGAGCGTGCGATCGCTGCGATCTCGATGGGGTCAATCTGAAAGAGAGTGAACTTGTTGATGCCCGATTGGAAGATGCCAGCCTTCGAAATACAGATTTAACTGCGGCAAACCTGAGCGGCATTACCCTCACCGAAGCAGTGCTCAGTGGCGCAACCATGGCCTTTGCAGATCTGACGGGAGCGGACCTGGAAAATGCTGTTTTGAGCGGTGTCGTCCTCGCCGATGCAATTCTTGTGGATGCCAATTTGCAGGGAGCCTACATTGGCGATGCGGATCTGCGGCGAGCCGTGCTGAATCAGGCCAATCTGGAGGATGCTGTGCTCATTCGCACCCGATTAGAGGATGCCTTCCTCACCAATGCCGATCTCAAGCGTGTGGATTTAGACAGCGCCAATCTCCAGGGCGCGAACTTGGTGGGAGCTTCCCTCAGCCGTGCCAACCTTGCCAAAACCAATTTCAGCCGCAGCAACCTCCGCAACGCCGACCTACGGAGGGCTGACCTGCGACGCTCTATGCTGGTTGCTGCCAACCTGCGGGGAGCAAATCTGCGGAACGTCAATTTGAATGAAGCCAATCTTTCTTCCGCTCGCCTTGCCCGCGCTAATCTCTCTCAGGCCTTCTTGCGGGGAGCAAACTTGAGCAACGCGAACCTGAGACGGGCAGATCTTAGCAATGCAACCCTGCCCCTGGTGAACTTAGTGGGAGCTGATTTGCGGAATGCAAACCTCGCTGGGGCCAACCTGCGGCGGGTAGATTTAACCCAGGCAAATTTAGAAGGGGTTGATCTGCGTGTTGCAAAACTTTGCGAAACCACTCTGCCTAATGGCGTAAAAGTGAGCCGAGATTGTTCATAGCCCCACACTCTGCGGCAATTCGTCGTACTCTGAAAAGAACGGCAGGAAAAGAGGTGGGAATCATATGAATATGCCTGTTCAGTTCCCTTTATCTCAGGGGAACCAGGCTGTGGGCAAGGTTATTGCCCTGCGAGGTAGCGTTGTCGATGTGTGGTTTCCCCATCAAGTCCCTGAACTGCACACCCAGCTTGAGGTGCCAGGAGAATCGACCGATGCTTCTCAAGCGATCATTGAGGTGGTGAGCCAGTTGGATGCCCATACGGCGCGGGGGATTGCTCTGACGCCAACGTCCGGTATCAGCCGGGGCGCAGTGGTTGTCAATACTCATCACCCCATTCAGGTGCCTGTGGGCGATCGCCTCCTGGGGCGGGTCTTCGACGTTTTTGGTCATGCCATCGATGGCAAGGAACCCGTCGAAGGGGGTGAGTGGCGTTCCATTCATCAAAAGCCTCCAGCCATCACCCAACAGTCCACCCAGTCTGAAATTCTCACTACAGGCATCAAGGCCATCGATCTTCTGGCTCCCCTAGAGCGGGGTGGCAAAGCGGGACTCTTTGGCGGGGCAGGGGTCGGCAAAACAGTGCTGATTACAGAAATGATCGGCAATATGGTCAGCCAGCACGAAGGCATCAGCCTTTTTTGCGGCATTGGTGAGCGCAACCGCGAAGCAGAGGAACTGTACCAGGATATGCAGGATGCGGGCGTTCTGCAAAACACCGTGATGCTCTTCGGCCAAATGAACGAACCCCCTGGTGCCCGGTTTCGCGTCGGCCATGCCGCTCTGACTATGGCAGAATATTTCCGCGACGATGCCCAGCGAGATGTGCTGCTTCTAATTGATAACGTGTTTCGCTTCATCCAGGCAGGCCAGGAAGTCTCAGGACTCATGGGTCGGCTTCCCTCGCGGGTTGGCTATCAGCCCACTCTGGGCACAGAACTGTCCCAGTTTGAGGAGCGCATTACCAATACAGGAACCGGAGCTATCACGTCGGTGCAGGCGGTGTACGTCCCGGCAGACGACTTCACCGATCCCGCAGCAGTGCATACCTTTGGTCACCTGTCGGCGTCCATTGTGCTGTCCCGCAAGCGAGCTAGTGAGGGACTGTATCCCGCCCTCGACCCCCTCCAGTCCAACTCTAAGATGCTGTCGCCTACTATTGTGGGCGATCGCCATTACATCCTTGCCCGCACCGTCCGCAGCACCCTTGCCGCCTATGAAAACTTGAAGGACATCATCGCTATGCTGGGCATTGAGGAACTGTCAGAGCGCGATCGCAAGACCGTTCGCCGTGCTCGTCGGCTGGAACGCTTCCTGACCCAGCCCTTCTTCAGCACAGAACAGTTTACGGGGAAAAAAGGCAAGCGGGTGCCCCTAGATGAGGTATTGGAGGGGTGCGATCGCATTCTCAACGATGAATTCGCTAACTTCTCCGAGCAGGCACTCTACATGATCGGCACGGTTAATGAAGCGAAGGAGAAGGAGAAAGGCACGGATAATATCAATTCTTGAAAGTAGAACTACAGATAGCTAACCTGTAACCTATACCAACGATAGGTTTGCCAATCCAAAATCGAACATCCAAAATCGAGAATTGGTATAGTCAACCGGAGGGAAATCAACCCGAGAGCGAGCGAACTGTGAGCAAGACACGACTTGGCAAAGTTCTCAAATTCACAACGAAGAAACAGGGGTTTGGGGCGCGCTGAGCGCGCCCCAAACCCCTGTTTCTTCGTGAAACTTGCCAAGTCGTGAGCAAGAGAGCCGACGACAATCAACTTGAACGTGCCAGAGAGACCAATGCGGATGGCCAGGGCGATCGCCCTCAAAACAGATAGCCTTAAAACAGATAGCGGTGCTGAATACGCAAGGAACCAGGGACGATGGCAAACCCTCAAGAGACAACCACCTCCCAACCGAATACTGGCGGAGCGGCCACCATGAATCTCACTATCTTGCTGCCCGGTCGCGTGCTGCGGTCTGCCCAGGCGGTCAAATTAGGCGGCGATGCCGTGAACGGTAGTTTTGTCGTGTTGCCCCGCCACATCGACTTTGTCACTGCCCTCGTCCCTGGAATTCTCTATTTTCAGGACGCTGACGCCCAATCCATCTATGTGGCGATTGACAGCGGCATTCTTGTGAAGCGTGGTCTGTCCGTCTGGGTGTCGGTACTCCAGGCAATTCAAGGAGATAGCTTGGAGCATCTAGACCAGATCGTTGATCAGCAATTTCACCAACTGGACGAACGCCAAAAACAAACTCAAACCGCCCTGGCTCATCTAGAGGTGAGTTTTATGCGGGGCATGACGAATATTGGGAGAGCCCACCGTGAATCCTAAACCTCCACCCCACTCCAATCCACCCCACTTAAACGAGCCTCGCCGTTCCGATAGTCATCCCCAGCGACGAGAATTTCGCCGTCGGGTGCGGCGCAAACTGGCTCGCCACAAAAAAGCTGAACGGGAAAAAAACGAATTGCTCTTCGGGCTGGGGGTCTTTGGAGTCGTGGGATGGTCGGTGACCATTCCGACGCTGCTGGGCATCGCCCTCGGCATCTGGATTGATGAAACGTGGCCTAGCCCGTATTCCTGGACGCTGATGATGCTCTTTGTCGGTGTCATTCTCGGGTGCTTGAATGCCTGGTTCTGGATTGAGTCATCTCATCAAGATGATTAGACCCTAGGGAAGGGCGATCGCCCTTTAATCCCTCTGTTCAATCTCTCTGTAAGTCAGTCTATACTGGTGAGGCTGAGACCTACTTGTGCGGCGATCGCACCTCACTATGACCTATTACATTGCACCTCAGTTTCTCAACAAGCTTGCCATTCACATCACTAAAAACTTCCTCGACCTACCAGGTGTTCGTATGCCCCTCATTTTGGGCATCCACGGGCGGAAAGGCGAAGGCAAAACCTTTCAGTGTGAGCTTGTGTTTGAACGCATGGGCATTGAAGTCGTCCATGTGTCGGGAGGCGAGCTTGAAAGTCCTGATGCGGGTGACCCAGCGAGACTCATTCGATTGCGCTACCGGGAAGCTGCTGAACTGGTGAAAGTGCGCGGGTGCATGGCCGTGCTTATGATCAACGATCTGGATGCCGGAGCAGGGCGGTTTGATGCAGGGACTCAGTACACGGTCAACACTCAACTGGTCAACAGCACGCTGATGAATATTGCGGACAATCCGACAAACGTGCAACTGCCTGGAAGCTATGACGACAAGCCCCTGAAGCGCACACCCATTATCGCAACGGGCAACGATTTTGCTACCCTCTATGCCCCCCTGATTCGAGATGGCCGTATGGAGAAGTTTTACTGGGAGCCTAACCGCTCGGATCGCATCGGCATTGTCGGCGGCATTTTTGAACCGGATGGGTTTTCGTCCAGGGACATTGAACGGTTAGTAGACATCTTCCCCGGTCAGGCCATTGACTTTTTCAGTGCGTTACGGGCAAGGGTCTACGACGAGCAAGTGTTGAACTTTATTGAATCGGTTGGTATTGAGCAGGTCTCTAGAGAAGTCGTAAACAGCAAGTCTGGTGTTCCCCAGCTTCCGAAGCCAAATTTTCAGCTTGATCATTTGCTGGAATTAGGACAGCTTATGGTGTCAGAGCAGCGGCGCATCGAAGAAATGCGGCTCGTGCGAGAATACAACCGGGTTCTGCATGACCATACAGAGAGCACGCCTACTCAGCAGAGGAGTCAAGGCAACGGACAACATAGAAATGTCCCCTCGTCCTCTCACTCCTTCCAGCCTCCTGCATCTTCTCCAAAGCCCGATACGGTAAGCGAAGCCCTATCGTCGCCTTCTCCGGCGGAAACGTTCTCCACAGCCACTGCTCCGGCGCTCTCCTTGGATACAGTGAACCAGGTGCGACAGTTAGTCAACCAGGGCTATCAAATTGGCGTGGAACATGTGAGTGAGCGTCGATTCCGCACCAATTCCTGGCAAAGCTGCCCATCTATTGAGGGGGCCAGCGAACAGGAAGCGATCGCCCATCTAGAAACCTGTCTTGCCCAGTTCCCCCAAGACTATGTGCGGCTCATTGGCATCAATCCCTCTGCAAAGCGCCGGGTGTTGGAAACCATCATCCAGCGTCCGAATTCTAGAGCCTCTAGGTGATCACCTCATGACATTAACATCGTTAGAGGAAAGTCAGACGAATCCGATGCCAGCGACCTTTGGAGCAGGGTGCTTCTGGGGTGTTGAGGCGGCGTTTCGCCATGTGCGAGGAGTGCTCAAAACATCCGTGGGATATATGGGCGGACATTTCCCCAACCCTTCCTACCTGGATGTCCTCTCGCGTATTACAGGCCATGCAGAAGTGGTGCATCTCCAGTGCGACTCGTCCGTTGTTAGCTATGCCGATTTACTAGCTGTGTTTTGGGCGATCCACGACCCGACTAGCGTAAACCGCCAGGGGGCAGACCGGGGAGAGCAGTATCGGTCTGTGATTTTTGTTCATTCCCCTGAACAGCGGGCGATCGCCCACCAGTCCAAACACGCGCTTGAGAACTCAGGACCATTCAACAAGCCTATCGTCACCACCATCGAAACTGCTTCTGCGTTCTACCCAGCAACTGACGAACATCAGCAGTATTTTGAGAAAAAGGGAAATCCCCTCCCTGATTCCCTCAAAACCAAGCTCTTTTCGCCTATCGCCCTTCCCGTTATCGCGTTCCCAAGTGATTTGTGAAATGAAATGTGAGAGTTGGGGCGGGCTGCGCCCGCCCCAACTCTCACATTTCATTTAGGATTGCTCCAGGATCAAGGACTAAGTGAATCTACACGACTTGGTAAGTTTCATGAGAAAATAGGGGTTTGGGGGGACGCTCCGCGCGCGCGCCAAACCCCTATTTTTGTGTTGTGAATTTGAAAACTTTGCCAAGTCGTAAACACACATAAAATTCCGGTAAAGAGCTGATCGGTATCCGGATACACCTTCGGGTCTCCGTATAAGGGAATGGTAGATGCACCCTGATTCTAGGCCCGGAGGTTCGCCTTCGGGCCTTTCTTTTGTTCACAATCGACAACGAAACGCTATCCCAAGGGCTTAGGGACTTGCAAGAAAATAAAGTACCCGGAAAAGAGCAGCGGGCTGCGCCCGCTGCTCTTTTCTTCCGGTATCTTTTTTAGCCACAGATCCCTTACTGCTTTGCTGATAGTTTGGTGCTGACCCAGTTCACGAGGCCCACCACTAGCGAGCCTGCCATTAAGAGGCCAATTGCCGGGGTGAACACAGGCTCCCACAGCCGATACCAGAGATCAAACCCTAGAGGAACATCTGTCGCTCGGCCCACTAATGCTGTCGCAAACCAAAAGAAGCTCAGCAAGACAAAAAACAGGTCAAGCATCAACACGAAGTTTAGCCACTTTAAAATTTTGTCTTTCATGAGATTGCCTCTTCACCGCATTGTCTCTTGTCTGCCTGCCGACTTAATGGGCAAGATGAAGGTATAGCTCCAGCACTACCCTCTCAATAATTCTCTCAGACTGCTGCTAAGGTTGCCTCATGGCTAGAGGGCGATCGCCCTAACTCTACAGTTTGGCCGTACACCTCGCAGGAATTATTGGGACTCTCGATTAGCTTCACTTTGTAGAGCGTTGCACCGATATCTGCAATGGGCTTCTCCAACAAATCACGAATATGGATGGCAATATTCTCAGCGGTAGGCACGATCTTCTCAAAATGGGGAATGTCCTTATTTAAGAAGGTGTGATCAAACGGTTCTACTACGTGCGCATCAACTGCCTTCTGAAAATCGACCAGATCGGCAATCATACCCGTATGTTCATCAAGCTCCCCGGTAATCGTGACTTCGAGGTGATAGTTGTGGCCATGGCCATTAACGCGGGCACACTTGCCGTAAATTTCAAAGTTTTCTTCCAGGGATAGGGTTGACAGCGCAAGCCGGTGAGCAGCGCTGAAGTGGGTGCTGATGGTGAGGTAGGCGTTCATATCGTTTCCTTCATAGTCGGCCCAGAGTTCTGGATGTTCAAAAAGTTGTATGCGGACAAGAGGCAGATGGGGCGCAAGCCGCTTCCAAATCACCCGTGCCAGATTTTCAGTGGTCGGAAGCGTATGGTGAAACTCAGGCCACACATCATTAAGGTAGGAAAAATCGAGCTGGCTGGTTACCTCCCGCTTGATAACCTGCTTGACGTCCGACAGATTTAAGACCATGCCATAGGGGTCAAGCTCTCCCTCCATTGATACATAGAGAACATAGTTGTGCCCGTGGCCCGGTGCGCGGGCACAAAGCCCAAACTGTGCCGCGTTCTCCTCGGCACTCAGCTCGGGCAGCCAATAGCGATGGCTTGCGGAGAACTGAGCGCGGCGATTAATGATGCATTTCATAGCAGAAAAATTGTGTTAAGTTTTGTGAACCTCACATCTCCAGCATAAACCAAAACGCTAGATAACTGGTGCGAAAAAGTCCCCTGCGCCATAATAGCTGTCATCATGTCGCCTCAGCAGCAGGTGCGCTATCCGAGACACAGCGAAATCCAGCAAAAACTTGGCGAACCCAGGGATAGTACCAGTTGCGAAAGGAGGGGCGCAGGGCCCAAGGCTGTGTCGCCCAGCTTCCGCCCCGGAGAACATAATGCTTTCCATCAAAATATACTTGAGAATACCCTGGGTAAGGATAGGGTCGAAACCCTGGGTATTCAGAAAACACGCTGCTCGTCCATTCCCAGACATTGCCGAGCATATCAGTACAACCGACAAAACTAGTACCCTGAGGGTAGGACTCTACGGCTGATGGTGAGCCGATGTGGTGGCCGAGATTGCCGTTGTGCCCGGTTGGGAATGCCTCCCCCCAGGGATACGGGTGGGTTTCTCTGGTTGTTGGGTTCCATCGTGCTGCTTTCTCCCATTCTGCCTCAGTCGGCAACCGCTTACCCACAAACTGGGCATAGGCATCCGCCTCATGCTTGCTTACTCCACACACCGGATGTAAGACCCGGCTAAGGTCTGCTGACCAGTAAAGGGGATGGGTGACAGGATTCGCCTGGAGCCACTGCCATCCTGCATCAGACCACCATTGGCGATCGCCATAGCCCCCCGCTGCAATAAATCGCTGAAAGTCCTGGCAGGTCACCGGGCAGCGGTCAATCCAGAAAGCTTCGACATGCAGAGAGTGGGCAGGACGCTCGTTGTCCAGCGCATCAGGGGCATTGGTTCCTATGCAGAATGAGCCCGCAGGCACGTACACCATAGACGGCTGCGGCTTTCTCTCTGAGGGAATCGCAGCAAAGACTCCTTTAACGTCCGTAAGGTCACTGGGTGAGCCAGCCTCTAGCATCAGCATCTCCATCACCAGTGACATGGTTTCGCAGTGCTGACTTTCGTGCTGCAACAGAAATCGCCAGATGCGTTCTTGCTGCTTAACGGGGGCGTGGTCGAGATATTCAAATACCCGCTGCCTCACTGTGTCGAGATATCCATAGATAGCAACTAACCCTGGAAGGTATCGACGCTGATCCTTGGGCAGCCCATCGGCGGCGAAGAGCTGATGATAGTGAGGAAATACCGGAGGCTGTTCTGCCAGAGTTTCCAAAATCCACAGGGCTTCTGTATAAGCGATGTGTCCTAGATGCCATCCAACGGGGCTAAAGTCGCCATGGGCTTGGCGGCACATCTGGGTTTGATTGAGCCGCCGAGCAAGGGCTAGCGTTGAAAGGCGACACTGTTTGTAGGCTAGTCGGAGGTGCTGGCGCAGCATTCCTGGAGAACATGCGGATTCTGCCTGGGAAGCTAGCGCCGAGTTAGATGAGGCATCAGGAGAGGGGTTGGATGTCAACATCGAGATTCTGAGTCACGCTTACAAAGTGTTGTTCTGGCACAGGTTGCCACTTGCTAGAAAACAACGGTTCGGACGCGATGACAACCGCATTAGGAAACATTGGGTCATCTCGAAGCCAGTAGAGGCTCGGTACTGGCGTTTGGTTGGAGGCACGGCAGGCAATCAGGCGATCGCCCGTACTCACTATCAGAGTCGCTCCCACGGTGATGGCTCCACCCGCCAATTCAAACGCCAGGGAAATAACCCGACGAATGACATCTTCCAAAGGCAGATCTGGATGCTGATAATGTTCTTGCCGAATGAGGGCAAAGAGATGCTCAGAGTCCGTTGTGCCGTGAATCGTGTTGTAAATGAGGTCGCTGAGGCGATCGCGGATAGGCCGGTAGAGGGTCTGCCGAAAATTCTCGATGAAGCCGTTATGCACCATCAGCATATCGTCATCCTGAAATGGCGGGCAGTTACCCAAATCAACCGCCAGTCCTGGCGTCGCACTCCGCACACTCGCCAAAATACACCGGGACTCAATGTATCGGCTGAGGGAGGGGAGATTGACGTCATTCCAGATGGGCAAAATATGGCGATAGGTATAGGGCTGATCAGCGCGGGTTGGATGATACCAGCCAATGCCAAATCCATCCGCATTAAGCAGCCCGGCTGTCATCTCTAGGGGCTGATAACTCTGGACAATGAGGGAGTGCGTGGGCTTATAGAGTAACTTATCTAGATGAATAGAATCGCCTAGGTAACCCAGTAATCGACACATGGACTTGGTGCAAAAACGAATATGATATGGGCGATCGCCTTAAACGCCCGATGGTTTGCCAATGCTGCAAAGCGTTTCCCTGGTTCAAAAATTGGCAATACGCGCTCGGGGATAACTCGGAAACTGGTGATCTATGAATGCTTCGACGTGAGACCGTGGAGTGGTTCAGCAAAGCAATGCTGCGGGGCGATCGCCCTACAAACCATCCCTCGAAGCAATCACGTCAACCATGACGCCAACTATTAAGACTGCCCCTAGCAAGGCATGGGAGCCAAGGGCTGCGCGTAGCCTAATTCACACGGCTTGGCAGGTTTCACGCAAAAACAGGGGTTTGGCGTTGTGAATTTGAGAACTTTGCCAAGTCATGTAATTCATGGGAATCCATTCAACATTGTCTGCTATTCGGGAATGTTAACCCCAAACACCTGCCAGAGTATCTGGAATCAACATCCCGCACAGTGGGAATGCTCCTAAGCCATATGCTGCACTAGGCAGGGGTTCCAGAGAGTTCCAAAAGCTCAATGTCAAATACGAGATCCTGACCTGCCAGGGGATGGTTGCCGTCAAGAGTCACCGTTTCGTCTTCGACTGCCGTGACAAATACCGGCATAACTTGCCCCGTTGAGTTTTGAAGCTGCAACTGCTGACCCACTGCAATGGGTAAATCTTCAGGAATTTGCTGACGGCTGATAGCAGCAACCATTTCATCCCGATAGGGGCCATAGGCTTCACCACTGGCCACTTGCTGAGTTTTTGAGTCACCTGGACTCATGCCCACAACAGCATTTTCAAAACCAGGAATTACCTGTCCTGCCCCAATAGAAAACTCTAGCGGTTCCCTCTGCGCAGAGGAATCAAAGACGGTTCCGTCTGGCAGCTTTCCTGTGTAATGCACTTTTACAGTGTCACCTTGTTTTGCAGACGCCATAAAACCTCCTTCATGGCTTAACTGAGCATTTGTAATATCGTTTACAAAACAGAAAGGTGGGAACTGTTTGCTTTTCCCACCTTTAACCTTGAGGGATCTTAGCTAAAAAAAATACCGTAGCAGGGGGCAGCGGACGCAGCCCACCGCCCCTCTCCTGGTACTTTATTTTCTTGCAAGTCCCTAATGTACTGCTAACGACATGAGTTGCGGCTATTAGGTCTTTAGCGATGTATGTTCAGAACTCTCTAAGTAGCTCAGGAGCTAAAGCCTTGCCATAGCGCGTTGAACAGAGATAAGCATGGTCGGCTACTGTAGTGGCGCGATGTACCTTGATTTTGCGCTACTTGATTTTGCGCTACTTGATTCTGCGTTACCTAAGGTGGGCATTATCCACCACACAAAGGCTTGAGGCGATCACCTTATCTACTTTCAGCCGTGTGACGCCAAGCGTCTTCTCGCGGCGTACCCAATGCTTAACGTCTTAGTAGCGGCTGGAAAAACTCCGATCATTGTTGTTCCAGCTACCACCACGGGATGAGCGACGATCTTCACGGGGCTTCGCCTTGTTAACTTTCAGAACACGCTCCATCCACTCAGCGCCATCGAGATCTTCGATAGCCGCTGATTCTTCGGATTCACTTTCCATGTCAACAAATGCGAAACCGCGAACGCGTCCGGTTTCACGGTCAACAGGCATTTTCACACGTTTTACAGCCCCATACTCTGCAAATACATGGGTCAAATCATCTTCTGTCACTGAATAGGACAGGTTACCTACATAAACGGTCATTTAGCTTAGCCTCCACGGAAGAGATAGTATGTAGCGATCGGAATTCGGAGGTAAGCCACTAACGGATATGTCATAAAACAATGGACTTGTTTTTGTTATTGCTAGCAAAAACTTAACAACCGACTGATCTAATCATGGACATCATAGCGCCATCGGCTGAGAGATCGCAAAGAGTTTATCAACTGCAACGAAAGACTGAAAGAGGCTCTACGCGTCGATTTCACCCCCCTGACGGAACGACGGAGCCAAATCAGAGAATTGCTGAGATTCAGGCACCATGACGCTTTCAGGAATGTCATAACTGGTGCATGGCTTGTCAGGGTTTATCACATTATGTAACGGTTTCTAGAAGTGGCGATCGCCGCATTCCCGGCTAATATGTACAAATATAGCGGTGTGCAAATTGGTTCAGCACACCCAAGTGTATTGAGTGGGGGCGCAGAGCGCCGCCACTCAATACACTGTAATTAATGCGCTTGCATGGCGCTATATGTCTAGCAATTCTCATTATGGAAATTTAGGGAGCAAAAAAGTTGCCTGAGGCGACCTTTTTGCTCCCTAAATTTGTGCAAGTGAGCGCCTGTAGGGCGCGAAGCTTCCTAAAATGAGAATTGCTGCTATGTGTCAATCAAATATGTCAATCTGCAAACTGGCTGAATGAGTATCCGTGCGTAAGTCTCCTTACCTTCTCCCTGTCATTTCTGCTAAAACCTCCCGGCAAAAGGGGAGGAGCTACTTCGTAGACGAGTTAGGGCAGCGGCTACCCAGCGTGAGTTCCATTCTGAGCGCGACAAAGCCAGCGGCAGACCGGAAAGCACTACGACAGTGGCAGCAGCGTGTTGGGCAAACGGAAGCCCGGCGCATCACCGGGCAAGCAAGCCGTCGCGGGACTCAAACCCACACCTACCTGCGGCATTATTTGCTGGGCACTGCGATTCCCTGCCCGGAGGACGCCAAACCCTATATACGTAGCCTGGAGCCCGTACTAGCAATTATTGACAACGTTCGCTTGGTCGAGGGGACTGTGTTTCACTATGACCTGGGGTATGCAGGGCGGGTAGACTGCATTGCTAGCTATCAGGGAGTGCCCTGCATTGTGGACTGGAAAACGAGCGATCGCCCTAAAGAAACTGTTCAACGCCTCTACGACCATCCGCTTCAGCTCGCAGCATACTGTGGGGCAGCAAACCATATTTACGCAGACTGCGGCATCCAACTGACTGAAGCTGTGCTCATCAACGCCGTACCCGACCGAGAGGCAGAGGTGTTTTGGTTTGACGCGGGCACCCTGCAGGACTACTGGCATCAGTGGCAAAGCCGCGTTGACCAATTTTATCGTGATAGCTGATGTTTCGGCTAGAGGCTGGATACCATCAGGCTGTCAAGGTCACCCAGATCACCAGATAGGGTTACACCCCGATTGTTTGCCGCGAGATGGCGCACAATGCGATAGATGGTTTCGATGCGATCGCTCGCCCCTACCTGATCAGCCAGGGCTTCAAGGGACAGTGCTGAACCACTGGACTTCAGCACATCCACCACCTGTCGCTGGAGTTCCAGCACCGACGCGGCGGCCTTCTTCCCCGCTTCAACCCCAGGCTGATGATAGGCGTTGATGTTGACCAGGGATGCATACAGGCCCACAGCCCGTTCATACAGAGCAATCAGTGCCCCCACCGAACGGGCATCGGCAGCGGGAAGAGTAACGGTAATAGAATCCCGCTGATTTTCATAAAGGGCTTCACGGGTACCCTGCAACAGCCCTGACAGATAATCTCCACTGGTCGCTCCCGGCTCCACCTGGATAGATTCGCCTTGGCGATCGCCCAGCACCTCAATAAACGTTATAAAGAAATTGTTAACCCCCTCCCGAAGCTGCTGAACGTAGGCGTGTTGGTCTGTTGACCCTTTATTGCCATAAACGGCAATGCCCTGGCGCACGATGTTGCCGTCTAGGTCTCTTTCTTTCCCAAGGGATTCCATCACCAACTGCTGCAGATAGCGACTAAACAGCAGGAGGCTATCTTTGTAGGGGAGTACCACCATGTCTTTTGCGCCGCTGCCACCACCCACGTAGTACCATGCCAGTGCCAGTAACGCCGCAGGATTGTTCTGAATGGAACGGTTGCGAGTTGCCGTGTCCATTTCCCTGGCTCCGTCAAGCATGGCGCGAATGTTAATGCCCTGGAGAGCCGCCGGGAAGAGACCCACAGCCGACAGCTCGGAGGTGCGCCCGCCAACCCAGTCGTGCATGGGAAACCGCCCCAGCCACCCTTCCTGCTTCGCTCGTTCATCTAGGTTGCTGCCCACACCTGTAATGGCAATGGCATAGCGGGCAAAGTTCAGCCCTCGAGCCTCATAGGCGTGTTTCACCTCTACCATGCCGTTGCGGGTTTCTGGCGTGCCCCCCGACTTGGAAATGGTGATGACAAGGGTACTGGACAGCCGGTCTTTAAGCCTCTCCAGGGTGTGATCAATGCCTGCAGGGTCAGTATTGTCGATGAAGTGGATATGAAGGGGAGGGTTGACCGGGGCGAGGGCTTCTGCCACAAACTGTGGCCCAAGAGCCGAACCACCAATGCCAATGGAGAGAATATCAGTGAATTTGGGAGCTTGAGGCGGCAGAATCTCGCCTGAATGAATCTTGTGAGCAAAGGCTTCAATATGCTCAATGGTCTGAACAATGTCCTTTTGGAGGGAAGGATTGGGGGCGAGTTCTGGAGCGCGGAGCCAGTAATGGCCGACCATGCGGTTTTCATCAGGATTGGCGATCGCCCCTTTCTCCAGGGCTGCCATGTCGGTAAACGCTTGCTCAAACTGTTGCGTCATCATGGCTGCATATTCGTCGGCAAACCGAATGCGGCTCACATCGACATAAATCCCCAGCTCTGCATGGTAATAGAGCCATTTTTTGTAGCGTTGCCAGAGTGCATCAGCATCCATGAAACCGTCAAGCCTCCATTACACGGCGGGCACAGATTGTAACGGGTGCATCACACTTGCGTGAGCCCTTACCCTAAATCTCTCTCCCAAGGAGGGCTACTGTGTACACACATCTCGGCTCGGATCCAAAACTCTGCGAGATCCCCC
>CAYXJG010000095.1:4911-14791 GCA_964465285.1 uncultured bacterium | reverse complement strand
CAAAAATAGGGGTTTGGGGCGCGCTGAGCGCGCCCCAAACCCCTATTTTTGCGTTAAATTTGCTAAGTCGTGACTTACAAGGTCTGTGTGCTTTCCTGGGGAATAAGTTTTGCCAATAGGATATAAATTACCGCAGCAGAGAGGATGCCATTAATCGGTACGATGCCCCAGGAGATTTGATTGGTAAAATAGGCGATCGCCGACGCCCCCACGTAGGCCAACACGCCAGCCCAGTTAAAGGCAGGTTGGGGAGTATCCAGGCTGGGAAATTCGCCTCGACGATTCACCCAAAAATCTGCCATAATCACTCCGCCAATGGGGGGAATAAATGTACCAAGCAAAATCAAGTAGTTGACCAGCATCTCATAGATGCCGCCCCAGGCAAGCACCAAAGCAAAGGTTGCACCCCCTAACACAAACAGGGTGCGCTTGGTTGTGCGAAACATATTTGACCCGGCAATGGAAAAGGCATAGATGGTATTGTCCTGGGTTGTCCACATATTGAGGAAAAACAGGATAAGTCCCCAAATGAGGAGCCCTTGCTGTGCCATGATTGCGACAATGTCGGGGTTGCCATAGACCTTGGCGCAGAAAGCGCCGCTAAAGATGAGGAAGCCATTTCCTAGAAAGAAGGCGACCAGCGTTGCAATGAATCCCATCTTTCCAGAGGGCGCAAAGCGGCTCCAGTTAGTTGCCTGAGTCCCCCCAGACACAAACGTGCCGACAATAATGGTGATAGCTGCACCCACGGGTAAGGGGTCGCCTAGCTCTGCGTTCTGCAACCCTGCAAAGCCACCAATATCCGAAGTGGCGATCGCCAAACTCCACACCATCAGCACCACCATCGCCGGGACAGCGAGGCGGCTGAGCCAGTCCATTGCTTTATAGCCGAAATATGCCGTAGAGCAGCAGGCATAGGTAAAGAACAGAATCAAAAACCAGTTCCAGGACTCCGGCACCCCTGCCAGAGTATTCAACAAATTTGCCATTAGAGCTGACCCCCAGGCATACCAGCCAATCTGCGTAAAGCCGAGAATAAAGTCTACCCAGCGAGACCCCACATTCCCAAAGCTAAAGCGAGCCATGAGAACTGTCGTGAGACCTGTTTTTGCAGCAATAAAGCCAAGGAGCGCAGCGTAAACGCCTAGAATCAGATTGCCAACGAGGAGCAACGATACGAGGTCAGGCCAGAAACGAAACGACGGGCCGATTAGTCCCCCAGCAAACAGCGTCCCTGAATAAAGGGTAAAGCCGATGAGAATGGGAGCCAGCGATATCAGAGATTTTCGTGCCCTCGGCGGAACGGCGCTAAGGGGATAGTCTTCAGCGACCGCTCCTCCATCAAGCATAGGAGGTTCAGTGGTTGTAGCCATATTTAAAGCGATTTTGTTGTTTCATATCGACGCAAGATGAGTGTATTCTCAAGTCTTAAAGGATTCTAAACGGTAGCATTTCTAACAGTCATCACCTTAGAATTCCGGTGGAGAGCGATCGCCTACTGGAGACTCATTCGGCTTGATGGCTGTTAGGTTCAATAACTGGGTCAATTGCTTTGCACTGTGGAGGAATGATGATGGCAGATGCCCAAGCGGGACGCATTGAAAAAGACTCGATGGGAGAACGGCAGCTTCCTGGAGATGCTTACTATGGCATTCAAACTCTGCGTGCTATCGAGAATTTCCCCATTAGCGGCATTCGCCCGCTACCGACGTATGTTGATGCCTGTGTGCTAATCAAAAAGGCGGCGGCGATCGCCAACGGTGAACTGGGCTGCATTCCTCACAACATCAGCACGGCCATTGTGCAAGCTGCTGATGAAGTGCTCCAGGGACAGTTCCGCGACCAGTTTGTGGTGGATGTCTACCAGGCCGGAGCAGGCACCTCTCACCACATGAACATCAATGAGGTGCTAGCAAACCGTGCCCTGGAAATCTTGGATGACGTGAAGGGCAACTACCAGCGGGTTAACCCCAACGACCATGCCAACTACGGGCAGTCCACCAATGACGTGATTCCCACCGCCATTCGCATTGGAGGCTTGCTGGCCCTGGATCACACACTGTTTCCTGCCCTGGAGGGTGCGATCGCCGCGCTCCAGGGCAAAGCTGTTGAATTTCAGGATGTCGTCAAATCGGGGCGCACCCACCTGCAAGATGCCGTACCTGTGCGGGTCGGGGAAGGGTTTCGCGCCTGGGCGCAAATTCTCAGCGACCACCGGCACCGTATTTACCTTGCCTCACAGGACTTGATGCAGCTTGGGCTGGGCGGCAGTGCTGCCGGCACCGGCCTCAACACCCATCCTCAATATCGGAAGCGGGTCGCAGACATCCTCGCCGACCTGATTCAGAAGCCCCTCAAACCCGCACCTCACCCCATGGCAGCCATGCAAAGCATGGCCCCCTTTGTGAACCTCTCCGGCTCCCTGCGAAACCTCGCCCAAGACTGCGCCAAAATCTCCCATGATCTGCGGCTTATGGACTCTGGCCCTAAAACAGGGCTGAAAGAACTCCAGCTCCCTCCCGTGCAGCCGGGGTCATCTATCATGCCGGGCAAATACAACCCTGTGATGGCAGAAATGACATCAATGGTGTGCTTTCAGGTCATGGGCTATGACAGTGCGATCGCCCTTGCCGCCCAGGCGGGCCAACTGGAACTCAACGTCATGATGCCCCTCATCGCCTACAACTTGATTCACAGTATCGAGATTCTGGGCAATACCCTGAAGACGCTCACAGATCGGTGCATCAAAGGCATTGCCGTCAACACAGACCGCTGCCATGCCTATGCTGAAGGGAGCCTTGCCCTCGTCACCGCGCTCAATCCTCACATTGGGTATCTCAACGCGGCGGCGATCGCCAAGGAATCTATGGAAACGGGCAAATCCCTCCGTCAGATTGTCCTTGAGAAGAACTTAATGGACGAATCACAGTTGCAGAACGTGCTCGACCTTGACATAATGAGCCAAATTCAGGGGCTTTGACCCCCGTTAACAAGCCCCACCGGATAAATTTGGCTGTTTTCATATTTGGGCGTTAAATGGAAATATTCAACCCCCCATTTGGAGACTGAGGCGATGCACAGTGAGTCGATGTATAGCGAACCCACCTACACTGAACTGACGTTTTACTACCTCGATGGTCGAAACGAAACTTTCTCCGTCAACAGTTCTATGGAAACGACAGCTTCGACCCAGCAAGGATTTCAGGTACAAGTGCGCCATATTCTGAAAAAAGAGTGGTGGATTCTACACCTGCCAGAGCAGAGCGTTTTCATCAATGTGGATAATGTGGTGAAAGTTGAAATGAAACCCCCCCTTAGTCAGCTCCAGGGGGAAGACGTATTTATGGATGCGGATCGCATTACCGCTCTGAGCCGCGCCCGCTGAGTCGATTGTTCTAGCTCTCTATGCCCATGAAGATGTCATCCACCGTTAGCCTTGTGGCAGCCAACTCCTACGAAGTTGCCGCGCTTCGCCAGTCTATTCAGCAGGTTTTAGCCCCGTTGGGCGGCATTGGTGCCTTCGTTAAAGCGGGCGATCGCGTCTTGCTCAAACCCAATCTTTTGACGGGCTCTCGCCCCACAAAGGAATGCACCACTCGCCCTGAAATCGTCTACTGTGTCGCTCAACTGGTGCAGGAAGCGGGCGGCTATCCGTTTTTAGGGGATAGTCCCGCGTTTGGGAGTGCTTGGGGTGTCGCCAAAGCCAACGGCTACCTGCCCTGGCTAGAGCAGCTCTATGTTCCGGTGAAGGAATTTAGCGGCGGGCGATACGCAACGGTTAGTGATGAGTTTAACCACCTGCGGCTCTGCAAAGAAGCTATGGATGCTGATGTTGTCATCAACTTGCCGAAAGTCAAGTCACACGTACAGTTGACCATGACAATGGGCGTGAAGAACCTGTTTGGCTGTGTTCCTGGCAAGATGAAGGCGTGGTGGCATATGGAAGCAGGTAAAGACCCGGAAATGTTTGGTCGGATGCTCGTAGAAACGGCACGGGCGATCGCCCCTGATCTGACTCTCCTGGATGGCATCATCGGCCACGAAGGAAACGGCCCCAGCGGTGGAGAACCAAGGCCGTTGGGGTGCTTGGGCGCTTCGTCTGACGTATTTGCCCTCGACCGCGCCCTGGTTGATGTACTGCACGTTAATCCTTCCCTGGTGCCTACTATTTGCGCTTCCAGCGAACTAGGGCTTTGCCCCCACATTGATGCAATCTATTTTCCGCTAAGCACCCCAGATGATCTGTCCTGTACTGACTGGAAGCTCCCCGAGAAGATGATGCCCATCGATTTTGGGATGCCTCGCGTCATTAAATCTACCTTCCGCCATTTTTATATCCGGCTTATCAAAGAGCCGATTAAAGCATATACAAGCCATTAAGGGACTTGCAAGAAAATAAAGTACCCGGAAAAGAGCAGCGGGCGCAGCCCGCTGCTCTTTTCTTCCGGTATCTTTTTTAGCCGCAGATCCCTAATCGAGACACGACTTGGCAAGGTTCTCAAATTCACAACGCAAAAACAGGAGTTTGGGGCGCGCGGAGCGCGCCCCAAACTCCTGTTTTTGCGTGAAACTTGCCAAGTCGTGAAGTACAGTGTGTTGAACCAATTGCACACCGCTATAGGTTAGGACATTGGAGGAAAGTGTATCTCTTGCTGCGCGGGAGATACACTCTTGAACCTAAGCCTGTAGGGCGATCATGAGAATTGCTGCTCTAGAAGCGCTAGGAGAAGCGCTGCTGGATTTCAGCAGCATGGATAATCTGAAGCAATGGTTTGCGGAGCATTATCAACAGCACACTCAGGAAGGATAAAGCGATTGCACTAATCCAGCTTGGGCGATCGATTGTGCCACTCCGTTGCTTGCTCATAGGCGTAGGCGACCTGCAATACCTTCTCCTCTTGCAGCACATTGCCGATGATCTGGAGGCCGATGGGCATCCCATCATCATCAAAGCCACAGGGTAGGCTGAGTCCCGGCAGTCCCGCCAGGTTCACCGGGATGGTCATCAAGTCCATTAGATACATGCTGAGGGGATCTTCGGTTTTCGACCCCATCTTGAAGGCGGTAGTGGGGGCTGTGGGACACACCAGCACATCCACCTCTTCAAAAGCCCTTTCAAAGTCCTGCTTAATCAGGGTGCGAACTTTCTGCGCTTTCAGGTAGTAGGCGTCGTAGTACCCCGCCGACAGCGCATAGGTGCCAATCATGATGCGGCGCTTTACCTCCGCCCCAAAGCCCTCAGCGCGGGTTTTCGTATACATCTGCATCAAGTCTTCTGCCTGATCTTTGCGGAAGCCATACTTCACGCCGTCATACCGGGCCAGGTTTGCTGATGCTTCGGAGGGAGCGATGATGTAATAGGTCGGCAGACCGTAGCGGAACTGGGGACAGGTAATTTCTGTGACCTTTGCGCCCATTTTTTTCAACTGCTCGACCGCCGCCATCACTGTCTTCTCAACGATGGGATCTAGCCCTTCCCCGAAGGTTTCTTTGATAATGCCCACGTTGGTTCCCTTGGGCAGCTTCGGCTTTAGCTGGGTGGTGTAGTCAGGAATCTTCACCTTGAGGCTGGTGGAGTCCCTGGGATCGTGTCCGGCGATCGCCCCCAATACTATAGCGGCATCTTCCACATTGCGGGCGAAGGGACCAATCTGGTCGAGGGAAGAAGCAAACGCTACCAGGCCATAGCGCGACACTAAGCCGTAGGTGGGCTTCATCCCCACCACCCCACAGAACGATGCAGGCTGGCGAATAGATCCCCCGGTGTCCGACCCTAGGGAAACGGTACATTCCCCCGCTGCCACTGCCGCTGCGGAACCGCCGGAAGAACCCCCAGGCACCCGCTCCACATCCCAGGGATTGCAGGTGGGCTGAAATGCCGAGTTCTCCGTAGACCCGCCCATGGCAAACTCATCCAGGTTGGTTTTGCCCACCATCACAGCACCCGCCTCCTTCAACTTTTGAGTGACGGTAGACTCATAGGGGGGCACAAAGTTTTCCAGAATCCGAGAGGCACAGGTGGTGAGGATGCCCTGGGTACACATGTTGTCCTTAATGCCCATAGGAATTCCTGCCAGAAGGGCAATGTCCTCACCTGCGGCGATCGCTGCATCCACCTGGCGGGCCTGTTCCAAAGCGCGATCTGCCGTCACGTGCAGAAAACTGTGTAGGGTGGGCTCCAGGGCTTGAATCCGGTCGAGTGCTTCCTGGGCAATCTCAACGGCGGAGCGCTCTTTGGATGTGAGTTGTTCGTGCAGGTCACGAATGGATGCCATGCATCAACCTCTCTAGAATGTGTGACAACAGGTGTTAACGACAACAGGTGTTAACCGCTTTTCACTGTAATCGATTTTTAAGCACTTCGATCAGAGAGTTTTGGCACGCAGACAGGACTGACACACGACTTGGCAAGTTTCAGGCAAAAGTAGGGGTTTGGGGCGCGCTGAGCGCGCCCCAAACCCCTACTTTTGCGTTGTGAATTTGAGAACTTTGCCAAGTTGCGACTGACAAAAGTTCTTCATAGCGTACGCATGCTCATGGAGATGGCGGGCTGGAACCACTACTCTCTACAAAAATGCGTGAAAAATGCGTGCGCCTTAATCTCTAGGAACTTTATTTCTTGGCGAAACTCGTACCATCAAAAACCTGGACGGCAGGTCCTGTCATGTAGAGGTGCTGATCGGCTGCTGACCATTCGATATCAAGGCAGCCACCAGGCAATTCGATGGTGGCGCGGCGATCGCACAGCCCATTCAACACACCCGCCACGAGAGTTGCGCAGGCTCCTGTTCCGCAGGCAAGAGTAGCTCCTGCCCCCCGTTCCCATACGCGCATTTTCAGGTAGTCGCGCCGCACAACTTCAATAAACTCGGCGTTGGTGCGTTTAGGAAAAATAGCATGGTGCTCAAATTTGGGGCCGAGGGTGGCAAGATCGATAACATCAGCATTGTCTACAAAGGTGATGCAGTGAGGGTTGCCCATGCTGACGCAGGTGATGCTCCAGGATTGTCCATCGACTTCAAGGGGCACAGAGATTACTTTTTCATCCGTTGCAACTAGGGTTGTGGGGATCTCAGCGGCAAAGAGTTGGGGGGGGCCCATATCAACAGTGACCTGTCCATCGGCTTTGAGTTCAGGCGAAATGACGCCCGCGAGAGTGTGGATACGGTAGGACTTCGTGGCGTTGGCATCGCCTTCGAGGACAGCAATAAACCGAGCGAGACAGCGGATGCCGTTACCACACATTTCTGGCTCTGACCCATCAGAGTTGAAGATGCGCATAGTATAGTCAGTGCCGTCTTGGCCAGGCAGCACGAAGATTATTCCATCTGCGCCAATGCCAAAGTGGCGATCGCACCATTCAACCGCATCATGAGAAGTCAACCGGGGCTCGCTCAAGTCTCGGTTATCAATCAGAATGAAATCATTGCCCAAGCCATGATATTTTGCAAACTTAATCGCCATAGGGCTCCTCAAACTGCCACCTCATGAATGAATAAACCTATCCCTTGCTAGGTCATAAATTTGGCCTTTAGCATTGGGGAAATATAGATGTATTTGTCTGAAACTATAGCAATTTTCAGTGGTAAGTACCTATGCAGAATTAATTACAAACAAGTTTCCTAGGGGCACACCCCGACGGGGTGTGCCCCTAGGAAAATGTGTAAATAATTTTGCTCAACTACTTAGTGGACGATAGCCTGGTTTTCGAAAGCTAAAGCTGCTTAAAGTAAACTCCGAAGGGTGTAAAATAAATTCCCTTTTGTAACTACTCAGGCTATGAATAGCCCACCCTGCGGGAAGAGCAAAGCTCTACTTTTGATAGGCAGAACTCCTGGCACATAAAGAATCCCCATTCCGCCTTTATTCTTATGACTTCTGCCTTCCGATACTAGCCCCCTCTCCTCCGGCATCTTTATTCACACGACTTGGCAAGTTTCACGAAAAAGTAGGGGTTTGGGGCGCGCTCAGCGCGCCCCAAACCCCTACTTTTTCGTTGTGAATTTGAGAACTTTGCCAAGTCTTGTCAGGGACTGATGTGAGCTACAGGATATTATCCGTCGCTATCGTCAGTTTGCCGAGTATCCAATTTAGGTAAGGCGATAACGTAGCGGTATCCTGATTCCACCGTCCCCTGGAGAGAAATAGATCCTCCATGGAGTTCTGCCAGGGTTTTACTCAGTATGAAGCCTAACTGCTGACGAATCTGATTGCCGCCTTCCTCTTCATCGTCATACTCAGGCTTATCCACTAAGAGAGGATTGTCGGTGAACCCATACTGTGATCCAGCGGAGCTATTGCCGTTACCTGTGTCGTGTATACCAGAATCATTAGGAGCCAGTGCCGCCATTTGCTCTGCCGTCAACAGTGCTGTGGGTCTAGACGAATTGACATAGGTAGGCATATGGGGAATCCCCTCATCAAGCCAGGGATGTGATGTCCAGATGGAGATGTTAAGGTGCTTACTCTTACGCGAGACATGGACACGAATGGTACTGCCAGCGTTCGAGGATTGAATGACCCGGAAGACGATGTGATAAAGCAGTTGACGAACTTTGTTCTTGTCCAGAAGCCACACGCGGCGTCCTGGTTCAACGGTGGAGGAAATTTTCTGCTCGCGACGCTTTGCTGCTTGCTCAAGGGTTGCCAGGGACTGCTGACACAGCATTTCAACATCTACGGGGCTAAGGTCGAGGGCTTCCTGCCCTTCTTTGAGATTGCCGAGTTCTAGAATTTCATTCACCAGAGAATGCATGTATTGGCTGCTGTGGTGAACAATGGCCAAGTATTCTTTTTGCTTGTCTGTGAGGGGGCCGTAAATTTCCCGATTGAGGACACTTGTCATCCCAATAATGGAAGTCAGCGGCGTTCTCAGCTCTTGAGACATCTGGGCAATGAGATTGGCTTTGACGAATGTGATCTCGAATAGAGCTTCCTGGGGAGTGTCTCTCAAGGAGGGGGCTTCTATAGACGAGGCTAAACTGGGCTGAGGGGAATGAACCGGATGGGTCAGCAAGCGATTCCGCTCAAATTCGCTCATGCTCCATCGAGCGATGAGTTCGAGAAACGCAATTTCTTTTCCACTGAATACGCGGGGCACTAATTCCATCACTGCTAGCGTCCCTACACAGTAGCCCTCGGAGGTGACGACCGGGACACCAAGATAGGAACGGATGCCGTACCGTTTGACCAGGACATTGTGCTGGTAGTCTATATGCTGGGTCGCATCTTCGATAGCGAGAATTTGCAGCCGCTCAATAACATAATTGCAAAATGATGCATGGCGCGAGATCTGTCGTGATGTCGCTAGCTCATTCATCAGGCCAATCCGTGATAAACCGATGGCCGCTTTGAAAAATTGGCGATCGCGGTCTGCAATACTGAAAATGCAAATGGGCGAACCCAGAAAATGTGCCGCTGTCTGAGTCGCTTCATCAAATACGGGAATGCTCTCTGAACTTAATAAATTGAGCTCATGAACGGCGACGAGTCTTTGTTGTTCGGTGTTAGCCTCAGTCATTGGATCTGAGTAATGGTCTGAATCATTTAACGAAATGCTCGCAGGGCTAATCATCACGACCCCTTGTGTTGGTGAAAGTGTTGCTCAAGCGAACCCTCATGCAAAGCTAGTGAAGGTCATCTACTATACTCAGCATTCCCCAACTTTGGAATAGATAAACGCTTTCGTCGGTAAGAGTTGAAAATTAAGCCTGAATCCGGATTGATGAGTTAGCAATTAGCGCTGAATGACAGAACGTTAAGACCTCGATTCCGTAATTTCTCTCCTGGAGCTACGCGCCAGCCTACTCATTTGGGCATTGGCCTACGTAATACGACGGTATTTTCTTCTCATCATGTGTATGGTTCATTCTTGTTCCTT
>CAYXJG010000095.1:0-4811 GCA_964465285.1 uncultured bacterium | reverse complement strand
TAGTGCCAGAGGAAATAGTGCCAGAGGAAATAGTGCCAGAGGAAAATAACGGGGCGCAGTTGGCCGCTTTTGTTTCCAGACTTTTTTTAAGCCGTTGATCCTTTAAACTGCAGATCGCCACCGCTGGCATGATTATTCCTCCGCAAAATTGCATAATGGGTTACGACTTGGGCGAGGGGGGAATGTGCAGACCTGTTGCGAATCAGTTCCGCCTGCGCAGTCCCCTTGCCCGGTTGTGGTAATTTCCCAGTGAACGCTATGGCTGTGTACGAAGACCGAGAAGCTTTCATTCCCTTTCGGCGTGCTGATCTCATCGAGATGTGCATTGAGGATGGCAAACTAGCACCGGAGCAGGTAACGACCTTCCGGGAGTTCTGTGAAATTTTGTCTGCTTACTATCACTTTAAGTTTCACGCCTTCATGGAAACCCTTAAGCAAAGCTATATTCCGTTTGATCCCAATGAAGATCAGCAGCTTAGGTCAGCTCCTACGCCAGAACAGCAGCAGGAAATGCGGACCAAATTGGTGAAGGCATTTCAAACGGTGCTCGAAAGTGCCAATTTCAAGCCTCTACCGAATGAACGGTTGCAGCAAGCATTTCGTGAGCGATCGCTCATTGACCTGAGAACGCAGGTTGACTTTGACGATATGGACACGGTTGTCTGCTATTACCGAGGGGATACCACCCGAAAGGTTACCTTTAAGCGATTTTTTAAGCGAGTTCGCAAAACGGTGGATGTGTTCGATCGGGTGGCGCTGCTCGTTAAATTTAAGGACGCAGAACATTTTCGGGCGAAGAAAATCAGCCTGAAGCGGCTCAAATTTACGCCAGGTAAAATGTATGCCTATCTCTATAAAAACATTCCCCAGTTTGACGTAGAGTTGCTGTTCCCCAATGTGAAAACCAGCATGACTTGGAAAGATCGGCTATTGTTTTGGGTGCCTGCGACGGGGGCAGCGGTGCCGCTAATTTTCCGGGTCTTGCCGCAGCTTTTGCTCATTTTAGGCATCATCCTCTTTTTTCTAGGCTTGCCCGGCTTGGTGACGTGGCTAAACGTCACTGAAGAAGAAGCGCGGGATATTTTGCCTGCCCTGGTGGCGGCCCTATCGATGGCGATCGCCCTGGGTGGCTTTGCGGCACGGCAATACAGTGTGTACCAGACCAAAAAGATTCGGTTTCAGAAGAACGTGACCGACACGCTGTTCTTCCGCAACATCGCCAACAACCGGGGCGTCTTCCAGTTGCTCATCGATGCGGCGGAAGAGGAAGAGTGTAAAGAAATCATCCTGGTGTATTATCATTTGCTGACCTGTGGTCAGCGCATGACCGTTAAACAGTTGGATGGCTACATCGAAGGGTGGATGGCGCAAACGTTTGAAACACACATTGATTTTGACATCCAGAATCCTTTACGGAATCTGTCGCTGATTCGGGGATTTCTAGCTGATCCGTCTCCGCGCATCGGCAAGGCTCCCAGTGCCGAAGACGCTGCCAAAACAGAAGTGGCGCTCTTTGGCTATGATGCAGAGGGGTATTGCAAAGTACTTCCCTTGCGCCAGGCAAAAGTGCTGCTGGATTACGTTTGGGATCACGCCTTTTCTTACTCGACTTAGGCATTTCTGTTGAAAAATTAGCTTTAGCAAAATGCACTTTAGCATAGTAGTTTTAGCACCGCTAAGTAACCCAATATACAGCGGTGTGCAGGTTGATTAAGCACAGGTGGGGGCGGCGCGCCGCGCCGCCCCCACCTGTGCTGTACTTAATGCGCTTGCAAAGCGCTATAAATAACCTCAACCCAGTTCTTCAATCAGTAGAATAATAGTGGACTGTTTTGGGATAGAGCGACCCATGGCGTTATTCTTGCATGGATGAATATCTGCCCAATGAACGATGATGCTGATAATGCATCTCGTTAATGTAAGCTTAGAAGCATGAGAAATGTATGGAAAACTTTGATGTCATCGTAATTGGTGCGGGTCACAATGGGCTGGTCTGTGCTGCCTACCTGCTGAAGGCAGGCTACCGAGTTCTTGTTCTGGAGAAGCAGCCGACGCCGGGAGGGGCAGCTACTACAGTCGAGGCGATGCCCGACGATGCCCCTGGATTCAAATTTAACTTGTGCGCGATCGATCATGAATTTATTCACCTGGCTCCTGTGATTCAGGAGCTGGAGCTTGCTCGCTATGGGTTGCAGTATCTTTGGTGCGATCCTGTCGTATTTTGCCCTCAGCCTGATGGCAAGTTTTTCCTGGGTCACCGATCCGTAGAGCAAACCTGTGCTGGCATTGCCCAGTATAGTCCCCAGGAGGCTGAACGCTACGCCGAGTTTATTGCCTACTGGCAGCAAATCATTCGGGCGATCGCCCCCTTGTTCAACACGTCCCCTAGCTCTCTGATTGACATCATCACTCACTATCCGCTGAGTACCCTGAAGGATGCATTTCAGGTTGCTGGGTCACCTCAGAAAGCGTTGGATTTTGTCCGCACGATGTTGATGAGTGCAGAGGATTTACTGGACGAATGGTTTACTGAGGAATGGCTGAAAGCGCCCCTAGCACGACTGGCATCTGAATTAGGAATGGCTCCTTCTCAGAAGAATATGGCGATCGGCGCGATGATGATGGCGCTGCGCCACGAGCCGGGCATGGCACGGCCCAGGGGAGGCACTGGAGCATTAGTAGATTCCCTGCTCAAACTCATCTGGAACCATGCGGGCGTTGTGCTGACTGACCAGTGGGTAGAGCAGGTGCTGGTAGATGATGGGCGCGCCGTTGGTGTCCGGGTGGCAGGCGGGAAGGAATACCGCGCAGATAAAGCGGTGATTTCCAGCATCGACGCAAAGCGTCTTTTTCTTAACATGATGGATGCAGCTGATGTGGATGATGCGGATCCTCATTTAAGAAACCGGTTGCACAAGCGCATCATCAACAACAACGAGTCCCTGCTGAAGATTGACTGTGCCCTCTCAGACGTTCCTCAGTTTATCCACCATGACCACCAGGATACCAACCTGATTGGCTCCATTCTGATCGCTGACTCAGTAGACCAGGTTGAAACGGCTCACCACGAAGCAGCAATGGGCCGCATTCCTGACGCTGACCCATCCATGTATGTTGTTGTGCCAACGGTGCTTGACCCCTCTATGGCTCCTGATGGTCAGCATACCCTCTGGGTTGAGTTTTTTGCGCCATACCAGATTGCGGGAGCAGAAGGCACAGGGCTAAACGGTACGGGCTGGACAGATGAAATTAAAAACCGGGTGGGCGATCGCGTTCTAGATAAGCTTGCCGACTACGCCCCGAACTTGAAGCAGTCCATTATTGCCCGTCGCGTTGAAAGCCCAGCGGAACTCGGTCAACGGCTAGGGGCACTGAATGGCAACTACTATCACATTGATATGTCCCTGGAGCAGATGGTGTTTTTGCGTCCCTTACCTGAGATAGCCAACTACCAAACGCCCATTCAGAATTTGCTGCTGACCGGGGCAGGTACCCATCCCGGCGGATCGATTTCAGGAATGCCAGGACGGAATTGCGCGCGGGTTTTCTTGAACTCCCAGCAAGGGCTGTCTCCGGTCATGGCAGAGGTGAAACAAGCCATTAGGCGGGGATTTTCCCGTTCGTAGATGTGCTGTAAGTTTGTAGAGGGTATGAATCGAGTTTTAATTATTGGAGGATGTGGACGAATTGGCAGCAGTATTGCCAGAGATATTGTTGAGCATACTGCAGCAGAGGTAACGATTACAGGACGCAATCCCCAGCTTGGAATGGCTGCCCTGGAGCGTCTTGGGGAGTCCGTGCAGGTTCAAGTGCTGGATCTCGCCCACTGGGAGCAGGTCAGCGGGGCGATCGCCAAAGCTGATCTGGTGATTCATTCCGCTGGCCCCTTCCACCACCGCCAAGCGGAGGTGCTCAAGACCTGCATTGACCTGGGCGTAAACTATGTGGATGTAAGTGATGAGCGCCAATTTACTCAAAAAGCTCTGGCACACCACCAAGCGGCTCAGGTAGCAGGTGTAACAGCGGTGATTAATACCGGGGTGTTTCCGGGGATTTCCAACAGTATGGTGCGGCAAGGCATTGAACAACTCGATCACGCTGACTCTGTGCAATTGAGCTACATTGTGGCAGGTTCCGGCGGTGCGGGAGTCACGGTAATGCGAACCACATTCATCGGACTACAGCACCCCTTCCAGGCATGGCTAGACGGCCAGTGGCACGAGGTCAAACCCTACACGGCACGAGAAGCCCTGGAATTTCCACATCCCTATGGGCGTGCCCATGTCTACTGGTATGACATGCCGGAAGCTATGACTCTCCAGCAGTCATTTTCAGTGAAGTCGGTGATTACGAAGTTCGGCGTTGTTCCTGACTTTTATAACCATGCCACCTGGACAATGGCGCACTGGCTGCCGCCCGCTGTGCTCAAGCGCTCATCGACGGTGGAATTCTTAGCCAAGATAAGTCACTGGATGACCGATATCACCGATCGGTTCAGCGGGCAGGGGGTCGCCATGCGGTGTGACGTGACGGGCGATCGCCACGGAACTCCCATTCATTACTGTTCTACCTTTGCCCATGAGAGTGCGGCGATCGCCACGGGGCAGAGCACGGGCGGCATTGCCGAACTTGTTTTATCTGGAAATATTCATCAGCCCGGCGTCTATCCCGTTGAAAAGGTGCTCTCTACGGATCAGTTTCGGTCTCTAATGGAGCGACGCCATCTCAGTACCCATGAGATTTTTCAGGAGCTTTAGGATTCTTATAGCGCTGTGCAAGCGCATTAAGTACAGTGTGTTGAGTGGCGGCGC
>CAYXJG010000094.1:6493-14796 GCA_964465285.1 uncultured bacterium | reverse complement strand
TTGATGCGGTTTATTGACCGTCACATTACAAATCAGGCTGATGTTGCTGGCTCCAGTTGTCGGTTGTTAGCACGACGGCCTGATCTACCCCGCATTCGTCTGGATGATGAGAATACCAATCAACTGGTTCCCTACATTGATTTAGTGATTGAGATTCTTGAAGTCTTTATTTTGGCTTCAGAAGATGACTCTGGCGATTCAGAAGCGCTTGATCCATATGAGTTACTGTTAGAAACCTTCTATCCGTTTGCCCTGCCGTTCCATAATTCTCTGGAAACAATTCGGCGCTATTTGCGACAGCTCCGGACGAGTTTGTACCAGATTTGTCAGGTGTTTGATACGCCCTTTGAGCGGAAAAGTCTAGAGCAAGTGACCCTGAATGGTGGGGGCGATCGCCAACTATTCATTACCCAGGAATTCCTCAATCTTTCGCCCCAGGAGTTTCGTCTCATCATCACAGAATTGGCGAGTCCAGGGGATGTGGCGAAACAGTACGGGGATGTGCCGCTGTTGGGCAGAGCAGGGTTGGAAAATGTGGCGGTGTTCCTTGCCCAGACAGGACTGTCCCGCGATCAGTTGAATGAACTGCTGTTCCAGGATTTAGACCGCCATGAGGTGAATGCAGGGCTGTCGCATCTGTTCTTTATCAACAATGTGGACGATGGGTTGGGGTATCTGGCGATCGCCCCCTTCGACCCCGATAACGCTGATTCCCCTGAGAAACTCTGCAACCTTAGCCGTGTGAAGCTGGATCGCATCTACCGCTTTGTGAAGCTGGCGCAGCGGTTGGAGTGGGCCTACACCGACCTGGATCGGGCGCTGCGGGCATTGACGGAACCCTATGAGCCGGAGCGGATGCTGTGGTTTGATGGCATCAATGACCATGTGGCCGTTGAGGGCATGACCCAGCTCGACCGAAGTGCGTTCACCATCGAAGCATGGATTTATCCGGAGCAAGCCGGGAAGAACGTTATCCTCAGCAAGGGTGACGGGGCGAACAATCAGCTCCAGTTCATGGTGTGGATTGACTCGTCTAATCACCTGTCCATTTATGGGCGGGTGTCGAACGGTGAACCCATGGCAGTGCAGAGCCAGTGTACGGTTCCGACGGGCGTGTTTACCCATGTGGCGGTGACGGTCGAGACGGTGAGCACCACCACAACCATCAAAATTTACCTCAACGGCAACCTGGATCAGGTGCAGCGCTTTGATGGGCGGGCGATCGCCCCTGTGGGCAGCGACTTCGTTCTGGGACGGGGATTACTCGGTGCCACCTCCTATAACCCGGCCCCATCCATTCCCAACAGCATCTCAACCAAGGCGTTGCAGAAGTTCTACGATGAGTCTTTTGCGGGGGTGATCAAGGATCTCCGCATCTGGGACGGAGCGCGAGATCAGGAAACCATTGGGGGCGATCGCTATCGGCGGTTTACAGGCAATGAGCGGGGACTGCTTGCCTACTGGCCCCTGACGGAAACGCCGGAAACCCGACTGCTGGATCTGACGCCCAATCAACATCACGGCGTTATGGGCGGCATGGAGTCCATCACCCAGCCCACCTGGGTGCGGCGAGACTTGATTCTGGAGCCGCTGCCTGAGCAGGGCAGGGGGCAGGGCTTCGCATTCAACGGTATTGACCAGTACCTGGCGGCTCGACCTGTGACTGTGACCTATGACGTTGGGTCGGTGTTCACCCTGGAGGCGTTAGTGCGCCTAGAGGATGATCCAAACAATTCAAATCAGCGCTGGTTTGTGCTGTTTTTGGGAGATGAACCATCGTCCCAGTCCCGCATCGCATTGTGGATGACCCCATCTCGGCAGGTGGCGGTGCAGGTGGGCAACAATATCTACGAAAGCCAGACCACCCTGGAGCTGGACACGCTGACCCATGTTGCCGTCACCCTGGAGGGAACGGCCCTGCGGTTTTACATCAATGGCATTGAAGATGGGAATGCGGTGACCTCTGCATTCTCTGCCCCTGATGGGGGAAATGACCTCACCATCGGTCGGAGTCCGTCTTTTGAGTATTTCCAGGGGGCGATCGCCGAGGTGCGCCTGTGGAATCAGCGGCGATCGCCTCGTCAACTAGAGTACAACCGTCACCGCGCCCTGGCCCCCGATGCGTCGGGCTTGATCGGCTACTGGCGCTTGGATGAAGTGGAAGACGGCATGGCTCCCGACCTGTCCAGCAGCGCTCAAGATCTTTACCTGGGGGGCGTACCGGAGGATTATCGGCCCGATCGCGTTGACATTGACCGCATTCTGCCCGATCGCCCCCTCTCGGAGCGGGGCATCACAGGAACCGTGCTGCAATTTCAGGAAGAAAATGATGTCATCACCCTGAAAAATCCCGACAATGAGGGGTTTGGGGTGTTTGAGCAACTGACCCTGGAACTGTGGTTTCGGGCAGTGGAACCAGAGAATCGACGCGATCGCCATCAGATTCTTCTCACCCAGGGGGATGCAGAAGCAGGGATAACCGCTTACATCTTTGAGCAGCGGCTCTACGTGATGGCCTGGTGTGCGGACTACGATGACATCAACAATCCCGACCGCATTTACCGGACGGTGCTGGCGGCAAACGGGTTAGAGATTCAGGGCGATCGCTGGTATCACCTCGCCATTGTCAACGACGAGTCCCAGTCCCTCGACAGCATTATCTTCCGGGCATACCTGGATTCGGACCCGGATCAGGCGACGCTGACCCTGGACTTTAGCACCCTCACCACCACCCTGGCGGGCGCTCCCATTGCCGATGACGCCAAGGGCTTCCGCCTCAGTCCCGTGGGCAATGCCTACCTAGGAGGCTTAGCTGAAGAAGGGTTTGCGCGAGTTCACACCAACCTGCTGATTCCCGTTGATGCCCGTGACCAATACGTTTTCTCCGGCCAGATGGCGGGTTTGCGGATTTGGAACCGGGCACGGACGCGGGATGAAATTCTGGCGGGCCATGACACTGCCCCCGCCTTGGACACTCCTCCCCTGGAGGCGTATTTGCCTATGGACGAGGGCGAAGGAGCCACGGCAATCACTGATCGCACCGGAAACGGTTATCGGGGTACGGTGCAGGAAACCAACATTGTGTTTGCCACAGAGAGTGCCAATCCAGAGCTAGAACACATTTATTCCCACTACCAGCCCGAGGGCGAGGACGTGCTGGCCTGGACGAACTACGCTTACACGGGCAAGTTTCACACGGTCGAAGCAGGCAGTGCCGTGGGCGTCACTTTCTTCAGCCGCCATCCCGAACAAATTGACCAGTATTATCGGCTGTATGTGGACTGGGGTGATCAGCCCCAATTCCGACTCACGGCCCACCCTGAGGGGGTGCAGTCCTTCACAGAGGCGGTGACCGACCCTGCAACGCTGCCCATTCCCGCCCCCAGTCGGTGGTACCGCTTCCGCATTGAGGTGGAGAACGTGGAGAATGACACAGGAGCCAACCAGACCCGCATTCGGGTGAAGCTGTGGCCGGATGGGCTGCTGGAGCCAGCTACCTATCAGCTCACCGCTGTGGATGACAGTGACATTCGCATCACCGCAGGCACCGTCGGCCTGTGGGCACAGCCCATGGCGGGAGCCAAGTGGTTTGATGACTTGCAGGTGGTGCCCCTGGGTGGAGGGGACAGGCTGCTGGCAAAGGCCTTTGAGAACGATGGCCCGAATGAGCATCCTGACGGCTGGGTGGATACGGGCGATCGCCTCTCCCCCCAAGAAGATGCCACCTTCTTCGGCTCCATTCCGCTGCAAAGAGGCACCAGCATTCCCCAGGATGCCCCGATGGTGTTGGGCACTACCGCCACGGAGGACAACATCCACGCCCACTTCGCTCCCGACGGCCAGAAGGACACCGTCCTCGCCTGGAAGAACTACACCTTGCTTGGACGAATTCGCGTCAGTGAGGCCACCAGCGGTATCGGATTAACACTGCTGAGCCGCTACCCGGATGGCATTAATCAGTATTACAGTCTGCGCCGGGATGCGAACCATCCCACCTTCCATCTCACAGCAGAACCCGCTGGCGTGCAACCCCTGGAAGCCGCTCCTGATAGCACTCTGGATTCCGGTATTGAACCCCAGCCTAACCTCTGGTACCACGTTCGCATTGCAGTCGAAGACATCCCAGCAGAGAACCGAACCGAGATTCGCGCCAAGGTTTGGGCGGCAGATGAGGCAGAACCTGCCGACTTCCAGATGCAGGGGATTGACCGCAGTTCCGTGCGCCTCACCAGCGGCACCGTGGGCCTCTGGGCATCGGGAGCGGGAGCCAAATTCTTCGACCAGATGACCGTCCTGCAATCGGTGCTGTACGAGGAGGACTTTGACCAGTATCCTTCAGGCAGTGATCCGGCTGGCTGGCGTGATACCGAGAAATACAGTAGCCCAGACACCAACCAGAGCCTCTTCAAAACCGTAGAGTTGGATGGAGCATCGGTCTTCAGTACCGACTCCACAGACCTAAACATCCACTCTCACCTAGACAATAACGACTTTCTAGATTGGACGAGCTATGCCTACAGTGGGCGACTCCGCATTGATATTGATCATAAGAAGTTAAATGGCCGGGGGATTGGGGTGACGTTCTTTAGCCAGTTCACCGATGATACCCTGAACAAGCCAGACCACAACCAGTACTATCGGCTGCGGATAACCCGGAGTCAAAACAAAAACTCAAACAAAAACAAGGTTCACCTGTCCCCTCACCGGGGTAAGGCAGGGAGCGTGGACAACTTAGAAGGCAAGACTAATGCAGGATTTACCTTAACCAATGGCCGCTGGTATCGATTTTGGATCGAGGTAGAAGATACGGGCAGTCGCTCCCTCATTCGGGCGAAGGTCTGGGAGGAATCCAATCGAGAACCATCAGCTTTCCAAATTGATGCTTACGATGAAAGGGATGACCGATTTACTAAGGGCACCATCGGCGTCTGGTCGGGACACAAGGGGGTGAAGTACTTTGATGATTTCCGAGTGCAGCAGGCGGTGTTCCTCACGGGAGACCTGCGGCTGGAGGACTGGCAGCAGACGGGGGCGCGCGATCGCTTCCAACAAGATGCCGTCCTCTTCCAAACCGCCGCCATCCCCAATGTGCCCCACTGGGTCACCATCACCGATTATCCTCTACTGTCCAGACCCCTGAGCCTCACGGCTCTGGAATTTGACCTGGACTGGGCAGGGGAACGAGAATACCTTGCTGCTGACACCCTGACTGGATTCACCAGCGCCAACTTCACCCTGGAAGCCTGGGTGAAACCTGCGGCGGGACAGGACAATCCCGTGTTTGCCTGGACAAGCGGGAATGTTCGCAGTTGGGTTGGCGTGAATGCCCAGGGCACTCTCACCCTCCAATCTGCTGGCACGATCTTGGCAACGGGCAGCACTACGATTCCCGACAACCGCTTTACCCCCATCGCCCTCGCCCTTGATGGCGACACCGCCACCCTGTTTGTGAACGGGGAACCAGACGGCAGCACTACCGATGGGGCGATCGCCGCTCTCCTAGCAACTGCCAATGATGATGGAACAGGCTATGAACTGGGGGAGACGAATGTGGGGCGGGATGGCGATCGCCAATACTTCCTGGGACAAATCGCTGACCTGCGCCTCTGGAGCGGGACACGAACAGCGGAGCAGATGACCATCCAGCAGCGGTATCAGCAACCCGACTTAACGGACTCAGATATGGTCGGGTACTGGGCCTTTGATGTCTTCACCGAAACTGGGGAGTATGCTCTGAATGCTTTAGCGAAAGGCAGTTTGAACAACACCCTGCGATTAGGTGGGTTGGAACCAGAACGGCGTCCCCGACTCATCAGTCTTGACCCAGTGGACGAGAGTTTTTGGCGATCGCACCGCCGCGCCCTCACCTTCAGCGAAACGACAGAGCCCCTCACCCTGGACATCGCCCCTGACCCAGTGACCCTTGCTCGCCGCACCGTGGAAGTCTGGTTCTGGGTGGCCGACCCCAGCCTCACCAGTCGCAAACAGGTGCTTTACCAGGAAGGAAACACTGATCAGGGCGTCGTGCTCTACATTTTCGATGGCTGTCTCTACTACTTTGGCTACAATCTCGGCCTCGGCTGGACGGGTTCCGTAGTGGTCAGCGATCGGCTGGAGGCGGAACGCTGGAACCACGCCGCCCTGGTGCTGGATGGTCGCCAAACTCGACGCGAGCAGGTGCTTCGGGGCTACCTCAACGGCAAATTTTTGGATACTCAACCGGGCAATCACCTGAGCGACCACGAGGTTCGGTTCAGCCTGGGTGGGTCAATCGACCCTGTCCGGTTCCATGATGGGGAGGGACCAACGGGGCATCCCTTTGCGGGGCAGATTCTTGACCTGCGGGTCTGGAACACTATTCGCACCGCTGACCAGCTTCAGGAACATCTCTACAGTCAACCCGGTACCCCAGCGGGCGATACCCTCGCTGCTACGCCAAACTTGCTGCTGTGGTGGCAGTTCGGCAACCTGGGTGACCCAGTTCCTACCCTCCCTGCTGGAACGGCATCCCTGGATTTGACTGCATTCCAGCCAGACACGTTACTTCAGACCATTAACCTGTTGCCGCCCCATACCCTGCCATCAACAACCTTAGACGCCCCAACCCTCGACGGTCTGGCAGACATCAAGCACCTGCTGAACCGCCATCGGCTATCCATGGAGCGGTTGGGTGCCCTCTGGCACAGTCTCAACCACATCGGGCGGGATGATGGCCGCGTACTCTATGATCAGATTTTCAATCCGTCGTCGGGCAGCGTCGCGCCTTTTCCGGTGTACTTTGACCAGCCTCTCCGCTGGGATGTGACCGGAACTGAAGACCCCGAGCGCGATCGCCAACTGCGTGCCCGTCTCCGGGGTGCCCTGCGTCTGGGCGATGCCGACCTCACCCGTCTAGTGGGGTATCTCAGCAGTGCTGATGAGCCGATTGTGGAAATCACCCACGAGTTTCTCACCCAACTGTTCCGCATGGCCTTCCTATCATCTGTGCTGCGGCTGAGCCTTGCAGATCTGGTGGTGGTAATGAAGTTAGAGAAAATCACTGCCCTGGATGAGTTGTCGAGCATCGTGCAGTTGAGCGATCGCACCGAATGGATGCGGCTCACGGGCATCACAGTGCGGGATCTGGTGGTGCTCAGCCACGACCCCAGCGATATAGTGAGCCGTCCCGATGATCTGTACCAGGATACCGATGTGTTGGCGATCGCCGAACAGGTCTCCGAAGACGCTGAAACGGTGCTGCTCCAGCCCGACGCCTTTGAGTCTGACCTCATCAGCGAAGCCGAGTCCGTCGATATCCTAGAGTATCTGCAAGAGCAGCAGGAGATCCGCTACCTCACTGAGGGCAGCGAAGCCGTCTTCGGCAGCCTGGTCAATGAGATGGGAGCCGTCACTGCCCTCTACCGCGATGATGTGGATTTGTCGGGATTGCTCCGATTCCTCGCCATCAGGCACCGCTGGATTGACGCCTTCTCCGTCGTCCAGGCTGAGCTAAATGATATCCAAGATATCCAAACTGACCTTGGCGATGAGGTGCAACAGTTGCAGGCTCAAGGCTTCATTGCCCCGGAAACTGACGCTCAGGGCAATCCCATCGGCATCGTCCTGAACCGGGAAGGAGGCGACGGTGTCCCCGCTCTACTGGAAGCCCTGTTTAACAATGATCCACCGGGAGGCTCCAATCAGGAACGGCAAATCGAGGCAGCCCTTGTCAACCTCTCTGCCGTCCTAGAAGAACGCCGAGCCATCCAGAATGAACTGGTGCATCCTGCTGGCCCCATTCACACCACCCTCCAACAAGCCCAGACCGACCAGCGCAACACTGTGCTGTCTGCCCTGGCGACCCTGTTCGATACCCAGCCTGACGTGGCAGGGGTTGTCTTCGACTACTTCCAGACCCGCAACGGCATCGAAACGGCCACCTTCTTCCGGGAACTGGAATCTCTGCTGGTTATCGACGGCAATCTTGGCAACGACGGTGACGACGATGACGACAGTGGTAACACGGCTGCGGCCTCTCCGGTGACTGATCTCGACGACGACGACGATGAAATAGACGCAGGCATTGACCGCTACCTGATTCGCTTTGGTAAGGTCGTTTACCTCTCCCGCACCTTTGACTTGCGGATTCCCGAGCTGGACGTGCTGCTGTTTGAGCCGGGACGGTTCACCCTTAAGGATGTGCTCAACCCCACCCTGGCTGACCTCAATCGGCTCTACCAGTTCAAGCAGCTTCAAACCGCGTTTGAGGATGTGGAGGGCACCGACCGAGAAGGGCTGGTGCTCAACCTCCTGGCCCTTCCGAC
>CAYXJG010000094.1:0-6393 GCA_964465285.1 uncultured bacterium | reverse complement strand
GAAACGGACCCCGTTCTGCCCATCGTGGCAGGCGTGACTGGGTGGCCGATTCGTCAGCTTATTGCCCTACTCCAGCACTTTGACCTGCTGGAGCACAATGGCAAGCCTCGCCCCTACCATCACATTGACGGTCTGAGCCGCCTGCGGGCGTGCTTCGACCTGGCGCAGTCCATGAATGCCGACATCAGTTTCCTTACCCAACTGGCAACAATGCCTGCGGCAGCAGGTTCTCAATCCGGTGGGCAATCTCGGCAGGAATTCAACCGCTATCGTTCCCTGGCAGAGGCGCTGTTGGACGTGCTCCGCGCCCAATATACCGATGAGGAATGGGAGCGCATCTATCCGCCCATCCGCGACGAACTCGCCATCATGCGGCGGGATGCCCTCCTCGCCCTCGCCATGCGGCGCATTAACGCACAGTTGGATAGCCTGAACACCCCGTACCAGGGACGCCGAGACGCCGATTTGCTGTATGAATTCTTCCTGCTGGATGTGCAGGTAAGCAGCGAAGTGCAGACCTCCCGACTGGTGCAGGCGAACGCCAGCCTCCAGCTCTACGTCCAGCGGTGCCTGATGGATCTGGAAGCGGGTGTTGACCCGGCCCAAATTCCCGCTGACGAGTGGGAATGGATGAAGAATTACCGGGTCTGGGAAGCCAATCGCAAGGTCTTCCTCTATCCCGAAAACTTCATCGAGCCAGAGCTACGGGACACCAAAACCCCCCTCTTCGCAGAGCTGGAGCAGGAACTGATGCAGTCCACCATCAGTCCGGCATCGGTCACCAGCGTTTACATGAACTACCTCAACAAGTTCCGGGAGATTACCAATCTCAAGATTGTGGGCACCTATCTGCACACGGATCTCATTTGGGATGAGGAAAAACAACGGCGAGTCCCCGACCCCGATGCTGACCAGGTGCTCTATCTGATTGGGCGCACCAACAGCCGACCCCCCATCCACTATGTTCGCACCAAGGTGATTGAAGCAAGGACGGGGTTGGAGCGGTGGACTCCCTGGCAACACATCGCCCTCACCATCAACGCCGAGCATGTGTCTCCCGTTTTTGCATTCAACCGTCTGTTCCTGTTCTGGTCTGAGTTTGCCGAAACCACCCAGTCCGAGGAACTGCGCGTAGACCGCAGCATTTTTCAGCTGTACTGGAATTACCTCTTTCAGGTAGATCCTCAGAGAAGGCAGCAAGCCCAAAACACTCTTAGAGCGGCTCTAAAATTAAAACTTAATGATGAGCAGATTCATAGCATTATTGATGACGCTCGCTGGGTTATCCGTTCTGATGGGGCAGTCTTTAACAGCACTACGGAAAGTGTAGTGTCGATCAATGTAGACATCTACCAGCCCAGCATTAAGTATGCTTACCAGGACTTCAACCAGACCTGGCTCCAGCCCCAGACCTATTTGGAATTGGGCGATCGCCTGCGCGACCTAGAACACTTGCGCCCCGAATGGCAGCGGGTCTACGCCCAGCGATCGCTCGAACTGCCTGACTCAAAAACACAATCTGCATCGTCCCAGGAAAACGCTCGGGTGCTAGAGATCAACCCTAGCACCAGTGTGTTCGAAGACATCCAGAGCTTTAATATGCGCAAGCTGACCTGGACATTCTGGGTTAACGCCGCAAATGCTCGGAACGCCCCCGAATCGAAAGATGTTGATGGATTTACCACCCGGACAACCCTGTTCGACTATGACAATGGACGGTTTAGGGCGATCGCCATCAACACCCTAGAGGTGATCCCTGAAAAAGCTGCGGAAAGATCTGCCCGAGTTGCCGCAGAATCTGCTGCTGCATTAGCCAATGCCTTGGAAAAAAATGAGGATGTCACTGAGCTGATTCAGGCTGCTCGTAATGCGGCAACCAAGGCTGACGATGATGTCAAAGTCCTTTCCACAGAATTGGCTCCCAATGACCCATTTCTTCTAGCAATTCAAAACACAGTGAATGAAACACGAGCTGCAGCGTCCGCTGCATCTGGCAATGACGGCAATCGTGTAAAGACAGCTGGAACTGCAGCAGACGCTGCAGCTGGGTATGCATCAACCGCTGAAGATAGTTTAATTAATAAATATCGAGATCTTTCAGAGGCTGCCCGAGCTGCTGCAGATGCGGCAGCGGCACTAGCCACCGCATTGGAAAACGGTGAGGAGGATATCACTGAGTTGATTACGGATGCTGAAACTGCAGGCAGCAATATTAGCCAGAGTAGCTCAAGTAGTCAGATTCCAAACCTTACTTCAGGCAACCCAGTTTATGAAGCGGCTCTGGCGGCAGCGACAGCAACACAGGATACGGTAACGGCTGCTGATGAAGATGATGATAAAGAGACAGCCAGAACCCATGCAAACCAAGCCGATATTTATGCATCAACTGCCGAGCATGAGTTCCGCTCTATATATAAGTCTGTTGAACTAAAGTTACAGATCCGAATAGGCAGCCGGAGCAGTTTCCTCTCACTTCGTCCCGGTGAATGGAATCATGTGGCACTCACAATGGAGTACAACGACAATTCAGGTGGCTACGACGTGCAGGCTTACGATTCCTCCGGCGGCAGTCTTCGAAGTACTGGTACCTTTATTCTGGCGGCACTTCTGCCCGAGGGGAAACGCTTGAGAGTCGGCAGCACAGACAACGATGGAGCACGTGGAGACATTACCTTCAGCGATTTCTGTGTCTGGAACCGTCTCCTCAGTACAGATAACCCTCCGAATCCTCCGAATCCCCCAAACCTTAGCGAATTGGCAGAGGCAGCCAGCCGCCGCAAGAGCACCTGGGAATGCCGGGTCAACTTGCCCCTAACCAGATCGCTACCGGGCACAATCATGACAGTTGTGCCTTCACAACCACCCCTTTTCTTTGCTCCACCGACAGGAGTTAGCTCCATTGATGTTTCGACGAATCGTGAACGGGTGCTGGTATTCTACGGCAACGCCATCCATACCCTGCAAACAAGCCTGCTGAGTGAAAACCAGTTCAGCTATACGCTACAGCCAGATACATCGGATGATGCCAGCGGCAACTACGACCTGGATCTATCACCATCTCGGCTCCACGTAGCGCTCACCGCTGGCTTGAGCATCAACGATTATTCTGCGGACGGCATCTCCACGCTGAACCGTTTCACTCCCTCTAGCCTGCAATTTTGGAATGACTTCTTCGTCCAAACTGCAACGGCGAATCCCTTCTCGACTGTGTTCATATCCAATACGATTCGCATCTTCAGGTCGCAGATGCAGGCATACCTGGATCGGAGCCGGGAAGAGTTTCATGAGCAAAATGCTTTGCTGGAAGGGGTTTCGAGCATGGAATCCACCCTGATTGATGTCGGCAACAAACCAGGATGGTATGTGCTGGATGTCGGCCAAGAGCAATTCCTGATCCGGCTGGTACCTGGAAAAGATCCCCAGAACTCCGAAGAAACGTTACCGGATACTCAAACTGTCGAGCAGCGTTTGAGCATTCGAAGGGAGCCTCGACTGAACGAATTGAGTCGCCAACCCGTCGCCATTCAGTTTGGAGAGGACGGCATCCTATTAGCCCGTGACGGTAATGGCGAGGTCGTCACCGTCAACAAATTATTCGCCGAGGCGGACTCCCCTTCTTTTACCTTTAAGTTTGAGCGCCTCAGCACAACGGCAGTTGATCAACTGACTGAAACCCTGTTTAAGGAAGGCATTGATGGGTTACTGAGCCTAGAGTCTCAGCAAACTAATGAAGTGGACTTTAGCACCTACAATCCGAACAATAATTTGGTCAGCAGCAGCCCGACCAACACAATCGATTTCCAGGGAGCCTACGGCATTTACTACGAAGAAATCTTCTTCCACATCCCCTTCTTTATCGCCAACCAGCTCAACGCCAACCAAAACTTTAGCGAGGCGCGAACCTGGTATCACTACCTGTTCAATCCAACGCTGCCCGAAAATGACACCTCCCGTTTATCCGGCACCCTTGCCAACGCTCGCTATTGGCGCTATCTGCCGTTCCAAGAAGCCAGCAACAAGCCCTTTATGGAGTTACTCGAAGACCTACTGACGGATAATCCGTTAGCAGAGGCGTCGTTGCAGGCCCATCGCAGCGATCCCTTTGACCCCCATGCCCTAGCGGCGTTACGGGTGAGTGCCTACCAAAAGGCGATCGCCATGAAGTACATCGACAACCTGCTGGACTGGGGCGACTCTCTCTTCTCCCAGGACACACGGGAAACCGTCAACGAAGCGATGCTGTTCTACGTCTTCGCCTTCAACCTTCTCGGCCCCCGGCCCCAGGGCAGAACCGTGAAGGACTTCCGAGAAATCGGCACCTACGAGCAGTTCCAAGCAGCCCACGACGCAAACGCCGAATTCCTCACCACCGTCGAGCAGACCTTCGACATTAGTCAGCAGATTAGTCAGCAGCAAGCGGCAAGCGGTGCCGATAGCCTCACCCTGGGGCGCTACGGCAACCTCATTACCAGCTTCTGCATTCCTGAAAACTCCCGATTCATTGGCTTCTGGGATACCGTAGAGGATCGGCTGTTCAAGATCCGCCACAGCCTCAACATCCAGGGGGTCTTCCGTCAGTTGGCGCTGTTCGATCCGCCCATTGATCCCGCTGCCCTGGTGCGGGCGGTGGCAGGGGGCGGCGGCATTAGCGGTGCCTTGGCTGACCTCAACGTAGCGGTGCCCCACTACCGCTACTCCTTCATGCTAGACCAAGCGAAGGAACTCATCGGCACCGCCAGTGACCTGGGTTCCGCCTTGCTGGAAGCCATCGAAAACCGCGACGCCATTCAACTGGAACTGCTGGAAAACCAGCACGAACGGCAAATCCTGGATCTGACCACCCGTGTCAAGGAACTGGATATCTCCGAAGCGGAAATCACCCTTGAAAGCCTCCACAAGAGCCGTGAGAAAGCTGAATTTGAGGAAACCTGGTACCGTACCCTGATTGCTGACGGCTGGCTCCCCCGTGAGGAAGCATGGCTCGCCCTCAAAATCACGTCCTTTGTGCTGAAGCATGTGGGCATCGCCCTCACGGGCGTCGCGGCGGGACTGCGGGCCGTTCCAGAAACCACCGCTGGCGGCGCAGGCATTGCTTCTCCCCTGGCCACGGTAACCACCGGGGGTGAGGCGTTCGCAGAGGTGGCTGAATTTGCCGCTGCCATCTCGGAAGACCTGTCGGATATTTCCGACTTCACCGCCGACATGCTCGACAAAACTGCCGAGTTCGAGCGCCGGGAAGAGGAATGGGAGCTAGCCCAAAACCTGGCACGGCTGGAGAAAGAGGAAATCGAGTTGCAAATTCGTGGAGCCGAACTAGCCCTCGACCGGGCAAGGCGAGAACTGGAGATCCATCAGCGAGAAATCGCCCAAAACCAGGAAGTCCGCGACTTCTACCGCCGCAAGTTCACCAGCGAACAGCTTTACAACTGGATGATTGGCCGACTCTCTGGCCTCTACTTCCAGACCTACCAACTCGCCTATGACACGGCAAAATCCGCCGAAAAAGCCCTCCAGTTTGAGCTGCCCTCCACCAGCACCTTCATCACCCCGAGCCACTGGGACAACCTGCGCCGAGGCTTGTTGGCAGGCGAATCTCTGATGCTTGACCTCCAGCGCATGGAAGCGTTCCACCTGAGTCAAGACAGCCGCTTCCAGGAAATCGAGAAGGTGATTTCCCTGCGGGAGACGTTCCCGGTGGCATTAGCCGTCCTCCGGGCAGCGGGTTCCTGCGAGTTTCAGCTCGGCGAACGCCTGTTTGACCGTGACTTCCCAGGGCACTACTTCCGCGTCATCAAGTCCGTGGAGCTAGAGATTCAGACTCCCCAACCCCTGAAGCCTCACCAGGGCGTCAATGCAACCCTAATTCAGCTCAACAGCAAGACTCTACTCAGCCCAGATAGCGGTGCTGTGAGCTATCTTTTAGGCGACCCCAGCGCTGAGCCGCCAGACAGCAGCACCCTGAGGGTCAACTGGCGAGCCAACCAGCAGGCGGCGATTTCCAAAGTCAACGAACGGGATGATGGGATGTTCGTCCTCAACTTCTTCCTGGACGATCGCTACTTCCCCTTTGAGGGCACGGGCGCGATTTCCTCCTGGCGGTTGGAAATCCCGATTGAGAACAATGCTAATGCTGATGTGTTGCTAGATGAAAATAGCCTGAATATCATCGAGGATGTGTTGATTTACCTGCGCTACACCGCCGCCTATGACCAGGGCAGTTTCAAAGCAGAAGTAGAGACCCTGCTGCAATCGTAAGTTTTGTGAGGGTGAGTCCGTATCGGGAGCATCCCACTTTTGCAAATTCATTGCCCACATCCCCCAGCCCCTTCTCCCAAAAAGGGCTACTAAGTACACACAAGTTATCTGACCTAGCCAATGCTGGGCTTGATCCTC
>CAYXJG010000093.1:0-14813 GCA_964465285.1 uncultured bacterium | reverse complement strand
TGCGTGAAACGTGCCAAGTCGTGCTTTTTCGCAGCTAAAGTCGATTGGAGCGATCGCGTCGATAGTCACGCCAAACCAGTCCCACGAAGACGAATAGAGTTATCAGTATCGAACTTGCTATGATTAGCGCGATCTGTGTCCAGCCTAAGGGTTCCATACCATCTCCTTGATTACTCTGCCTTGAAGACTTTTTTCTCGGGGACACGATATGTTAAGCGTTTGCTGGTCTCCAATTTCATGCCCACTAGCATCTCGGCAAAGCGCACTCCGGCAGCAACAGGATCGACTATGGGAACGCTGAGGCTCTGGCTCAACTGCTGATCGAGTCCCCCCATCCCTGCACAGCCCAGAATGAGCGCTTCGGCACCATCTTGCTCGAGAGCAATTCGGCCCATGCGCTCTAACTCATCAAACACTACATCGGGATTCAATTCACAAGCAAGAACAGGTAAATCGACGCAGCGGATAGAGGTACAGCGATCGCCCAACCCTGTTTTTTGGATAATGGCCTCGACCATATGGTGGGTGCGTGCTAGCGTCGTCACCACTGACCAACGAGGGGCGAGCGCATTGGCGACATACATGGAAGCTTCGGCAATGCCAACAACTGGATTAGTCGTAATTTCCCTGGCCCCATCTACACCGGGGTCGCCCCAACAAGCGAGTACATACCCATCAAATTGTCCTTCTTCTCTCATGACCTCGCTTAATACATGGGGAATTGCATGATATTCGTCATAGTAGCTTTCAATAGACGGAGGGCCAGCCTTGGGGCATACCGTAACGACCTCGGTATCAGAGGAGGCGTGGGCAGCGGCGATCGCCCCAATAGATGCGGTCATCTCGACGCTGGTATTAGGATTAATGACTTTAAGACGCATGTAATAACGGCTCGGTCAGGACTCTGGGGGAGCATCACGACGACACATCTGACTCACCATCTTGTGTAACATCACTGTTAAAGTCAGCGTCTTCAGTTTCATCATCTGCGATGTCTTGCGGTGCAGGGGCTTGGCGATCGGCAACACGCACCCGCACCGATGCAGCATGGGACGGGAGCCCCTCAGCCGTTGCTAAGACATCGACGGCACTAGCTATCTTATGTAAGGCCGTGGACGAATACTGAATAAGGCTAGAGTGCTTCATAAAGGTTTCTACGCTGAGTGCTGACGCATATCGGGCAGCCCCTGATGTGGGTAACGTGTGATTTGGCCCTGCAAGATAGTCTCCAACCGCCTCAGGAGTAGAATAGCCCAAAAAGATGGCTCCCGCATGGCGAATGTGTTCCAATAATGCCCACGGATCTTCAATTTCCAGTTCTAGGTGCTCTGGGGCAAATTCATTGGATAGCTGAACAGCGGTTTCAAGAGAGTCTACAATCACCACTAAGCCATGGTGGGCGATCGCCTTTTCGGTATCCAGGTTACGGGGATGATTGACTAGCTGTTGGCTGACTTCAGCTGCCACCTGCCGCGCCAGAGCAGAATCTGTCGTCAGAAGAATGGCAGATGCCATTGGATCATGTTCTGCCTGAGCCAGCAAATCTGTTGCTACATGGGTGGGGTTGGCTGTCGAATCGGCGATGATTAAAACTTCTGATGGCCCTGCTAGCGAATCAATACCTACAGTGCCGAAGACCAGCTTCTTCGCCAGGGTTACGTATACATTTCCCGGCCCGGTGATGATATCAACATTTGGAATGGTCGCGGTGCCGTAGGCAAGGGCGGCGATCGCCTGTGCCCCTCCAACTCGATAAATCTCTTGGATACCTGCTTCTTGAGCAGCAACTAAAACCGCAGGGTTAATGGTCTTACCCTCACCAGGGGGCGTCATCATGATGATACGGGGCACCTGAGCGACTCGAGCAGGAATAGCATTCATGATAACGGTGCTGGGATAGGCTGCTCGCCCCCCTGGCACGTAAATACCTGCCCGGTCAACAGGGGTGTAGCGCTTCCCTAACACAACATCATCCGCTTCAAACTGCACCCAACTTTTTGGAATGCGCTGCCGATGAAATGATTCAACATTTCGACATGCCACCCGGATGGCACTCAACAGGTCGTTCGAAATTTGCTGGTAGGCTGCATCCAGTTCCGAACCGCTGACCCGCAAGTCTTCAGCAGACAAGACCTGATGATCAAACTCTTCAGTATAGTGGAGCAACGCTTTGTCGCCCTGACGCTTGACGGTCTGAACAACTTCTCTAACGGTTGCCTCCTTATGCGCAATTTGGTCGTCGTTTGTGCGATCGCAAATTCGACGCAATTCAGCCTTAGCCTCAGACAACTGAGTAATGATTCGAAGCATTGCCAAAACATCTCAAAACGCCAGTCAGATAACCGTCTATGCCATCTCAACAATCCAGCATTTCAGCTACGATGACCTCACATTACAGATATAGCTTAACAAAGCTCCACTGCGCTTGAGTGAATTACGATAAACAAAACTAGTCTTTGGTCTCAGACAAGCTGATTCAAAACTAAACACAATTTGGCAAAGTTCTCAAATTCACAACGCAAAAGTAGGGGTTTGGGGAGCGCAGTGCGCTCCCCAAACCCCTATTTTTTCATCCATTCTCATTATAGAAATCTAAGGGGCAAAACGGTCGCCTGAGGCGACCGTTTTGCCCCTTAAACCTATATAAGTGAGCGCCTATAGGGCGCGAAGTTTCTCAAAATGAGAATTGCTGCTATTTTTTCGTGAAACTTGCCAAGTCGTGTTTTATAGCAACCAAAGGGTTGGTTAGGACAGAACCATTTTAGGGAACCCTCGCTGAGCGAGGGTTCCCTAAAATGGTTCTGGTTTCACGAACTCTTTCGTTGTTATACCAGGCTGTAGAAACTTCGGGAGAGATGCCTTAATTAAAAGGTATGTCAAAAGGAGTAGCTATCCATAGCATGATGAACTATAATCGTATGTTCGTATGGCGTATGGCATCATATAGGTATTCACTGTGGCAAATATCAAGTCAGCTGAAAAACGGATTCAAATTGCAGAACGCAATCGCTTGAGAAATAAGTCCTATAAATCTGCTGTTCGGACACTGATGAAACGCGCATTCACCTCTATCGAGTCTTACGGAGCTGAGCCCACTTCTGAAAAGAAGAGAGACATTGAAGAGCGAGTCGCTTCCGCTTACAGCAAAATTGATAAAGCCGTTAAGAAGGGAGTCTTACATCCCAACAATGGAGCTCGAAAGAAGGCACGTCTTGCTCGCTCTCTCAAGAAATACGCACCCGCTGACTCGATATCTGCCTGAGCAAGGTTGCACTTTTAAGTTTTGCAATCTTCTTTGCAATCCTCATTGCTGTCATCTTCTGCGGTCAAAACCTATAGCTTTGCAATTATGCAGCTAATTGATACCCATGTGCATTTGAACTTTCCGGCATTAGAAAGCAACATTGCGGCTGTTGCTCAACAATGGCGTGATGCAGGCGTCGTTCGTCTGGTACATTCCTGTGTTGAACCAGGTGAGTTCGAGTCAATTCGCGCGCTGGCAGATCAATTTGAGGAAATTTCCTTTGCTGTAGGACTTCATCCCCTAGATGTGGGCGATCGCTGGTCTGCTGATACTCAGTCTCAGATTCGCTCCTTTGCTCAGTCTGATTCCCGAGTTGTCGCCATTGGGGAAACGGGCTTAGATTTTTTTAAGGCGACTAATCAGAACGACCAAACTGAATCATTTCGCCAACAGCTAGAAGTTGCTTGGGAACTCGACCTGCCTGTCATTATTCATTGCCGGGATGCAGCACTAGAAGCCCGCAACCTCCTTCGGGACTTCAAAGCGTCTGGAGGAAACGTGAAGGGAGTTATGCACTGCTGGGGAGGAACCCCAGAAGAAACTCAGTGGTTTCTGGATTTAGGGCTCCATATCAGCTTTAGCGGCATTTTAACCTTTAAGAATGCGACCCAGGTTCATGAGTCCGCAAAGATAGTGCCAGACAATATGCTCCTGATTGAGACAGATTGCCCATTTTTGACCCCTGTTCCCCATCGAGGGAAAACTCCTAACCAGCCTGCATTCGTAACCTATGTTGCTGAACGGCTGGCTCACTTGAGAGATACGCCCGTTGAGGAGATTGCCTGTCTCACCGCGACAAATGCCCGCACTCTTTTCAACTTATCCTAGATTTTCACTTACTGTTAGATGGTCGCCTGTTATGGTCGTTGATATTAAAAGGTACTGCAAGGGTTTGCAGACGACTCGATAAATATTGGAAACATTATTTTTTGGCTTCTGCCCTTGACAACATAAACTTATTGAGTATGCGTTAGAATACACGGTGGCTAGTTGGCTCCTTTGAACCCAGAAGGAATGAACAAAGAGAAATGAACACATGGTATTTAGCCTTGTTCCAGCCTTGAAATATCTGTGGGTCTGACGTTCACAAAACCTGACAACTCGGCGTGGTGATGCAGGGCCAACAATATACGATATACGTCCGAAGAATTAAGGATGTTTGAGGTTGATTTAAGGCTCCTTAGCTCTGAAACCAATCAATGAGTAAATGACCGGGCGATCGCCCCTTCTAGTCGAGAAGTGAAACATTTGCTAGGCCATAACTTCTCAAATGTCGTCTTTGAAAACCCTAGTTGGTCACTTCCTCAGCGTTTATGAACCCAATACCATCCAACGTTAGCCAGGATGCTAGGCACTAATCACGTGAGCTTTAGTAGGTAGGCATGACGCAGTGATATTCCAATAATTACATCTCTCCTTCATACACATCCATCACAAAGAATTATGCACGCATTTGTTACGAAAGAATCCGCTTTACCAAATTGGTCGCAGTCCAACGATGTATCGGAAACAGGCAAGCTAGCCTAGTGCAGCGTCACAATTAAAAATTAGAATAAATCCTGGAGGAATTTATTCTAATTTCAAGAAATGACAGAGCACTAGTGCTTGACGAATAAATTGAAGCATTGTAAAATCGCTCCCTCTGGAGCGGCATCCATTTGAGGAAACGCATGACTAACCTAGCCCAAGCAGAGCCCAATCAACTCACCCAAACTGCACCTGAATTTACCCTTCCCGATCTTGTTGAAATCCAGCGTTCGAGTTTTCGATGGTTCTTACAAGAAGGATTGATTGAGGAACTGGATAGTTTTTCGCCGATTACCGACTATACCGGGAAACTAGAGCTTCATTTTCTGGGGAAAAACTATCGGCTGAAACAACCTAAGTACGATGTCGACGAAGCAAAGCGACGGGACAGCACCTATGCGGTGCAAATGTACGTGCCCACACGATTGATCAATAAAGAAACTGGGGAAATTAAGGAGCAAGAGGTCTTTATTGGCGACCTCCCGTTGATGACTGACCGCGGAACTTTCATTATCAATGGCGCTGAGCGGGTCATCGTCAATCAAATTGTTCGTAGCCCAGGAGTTTACTACAAGTCTGAAATTGATAAAAACGGACGGCGGACTTACAACGCTAGTTTGATTCCCAACCGTGGTGCTTGGCTTAAGTTTGAAACTGACAAAAATGATCTTGTTTGGGTTCGAATTGATAAAACTCGTAAGTTGTCGGCTCAGGTATTGCTGAAAGCATTGGGTCTATCCGACAGTGAAATCTTTGACGCGTTGCGCCATCCAGAGTATTTTCAAAAGACAATTGAAAAAGAAGGCCAGTTTAGCGAAGAAGAGGCTTTGATGGAGCTTTACCGAAAGCTTCGACCAGGAGAGCCCCCCACTGTTTCGGGCGGTCAGCAGCTCTTGGATTCTCGTTTCTTCGACTCTAAACGATACGACTTAGGAAGAGTCGGTCGCTACAAGCTAAATCGTAAGCTGCGCCTTAATATTCCAGATACAACCCGTGTCCTTACTCCCCAGGATATTTTGGCATCGGTTGATTACCTCATTAACCTAGAGTTCGATATTGGTTCCATTGATGATATCGACCACTTGGGGAATCGTCGAGTTCGTTCTGTGGGCGAACTTTTACAAAACCAGGTGCGGGTCGGGTTGAATCGCTTAGAACGGATTATTCGAGAACGCATGACAGTGTCCGATGCAGATTCCCTTACTCCGGCATCTTTGGTTAATCCTAAGCCCCTTGTCGCAGCAATCAAAGAATTCTTCGGGTCATCTCAGCTCTCTCAATTTATGGATCAAACAAATCCCTTAGCTGAGTTAACCCACAAGCGGCGTCTAAGTGCCCTTGGCCCGGGAGGGCTAACCCGTGAGCGGGCAGGGTTTGCTGTGCGCGATATCCACCCCTCTCACTATGGTCGCATTTGCCCTATCGAAACGCCTGAAGGCCCCAATGCAGGGCTAATTGGCTCCCTCGCAACTCATGCGCGGGTGAATGCCTATGGATTTGTAGAAACCCCCTATCGTCCTGTTGAGAATGGCCGAGTGCTTCGGGAACATGCGCCAATTTACATGACAGCGGATGAAGAGGATGACCTACGGGTTGCACCTGGTGATGTTCCCACAGACGAAGAGGGCTACATTCAAGGTGAAACGGTTCCTGTTCGATATCGGCAGGAGTTCACAACAACTTCTCCAATGGAAGTGGACTATGTTGCAGTTTCTCCCGTCCAAATTATTTCAGTGGCAACATCGTTGATTCCCTTCTTGGAGCATGATGATGCCAACCGTGCTTTGATGGGGTCTAATATGCAGCGTCAGGCAGTGCCGCTGCTTCGACCTGAGCGTCCTCTGGTGGGCACCGGCCTAGAAGCTCAGGCAGCACGGGATTCTGGCATGGTTCTGGTGAGTCGGGTATCGGGCCATGTGAGCTATGTGGATGCTAATCGTGTCCAGATTGAAGATGAATATGGGCAGGTTCATGACTACGTGCTTCAGAAGTATCAGCGATCGAATCAAGACACATGCTTAAACCAGCGGCCTATTGTGTTTGAGGGCGATCGCATCCTGGCGGGCCAAGTCATTGCTGATGGTTCAGCCGCAGAGGGGGGTGAAGTCGCTCTAGGTCAGAATGTGCTGATCACTTACATGCCCTGGGAAGGCTATAACTACGAGGATGCCATTCTCATAAGCGAGCGTTTTGTATATGAAGATGTTTATACGTCTATTCATATCGAGAAGTATGAGATTGAAGCTCGCCAAACGAAGCTGGGGCCAGAAGAAGTGACTCGCGAGATTCCGAACGTTGGGGAAGATGCTCTTCGGCATCTCGACGAGAATGGCATCATTCGTATCGGTGCATGGGTAGAGGCTGGCGATATTCTGGTCGGCAAGGTGACTCCCAAAGGGGAATCTGACCAGCCACCAGAAGAAAAGCTACTCCGCGCCATCTTCGGCGAGAAGGCTCGGGATGTTAGAGATAACTCTCTCCGAGTTCCTAATGGTGAGAAGGGGCGCGTCGTTGATGTGCGTGTCTTTACCCGGGAGCAAGGAGACGAACTGCCCCCAGGAGCCAATATGGTTGTCCGGGCCTACGTTGCCCAGAAGCGCAAAATTCAGGTGGGCGACAAAATGGCAGGGCGACACGGGAACAAGGGTATTATCTCTCGCATTCTGCCTATCGAGGATATGCCCTATCTCCCTGACGGCCAGCCTGTGGACATTGTGCTGAATCCGCTTGGAGTGCCGTCTCGCATGAATGTCGGTCAGGTCTTTGAATGCATTCTGGGCTGGGCTGGAGAAGTTCTGGGCGTGCGGTTTAAGGTCACTCCATTTGATGAAATGCATGGTGAAGAAGCATCCCGCTTGAGTACCAATGCAAAACTTCATGAGGCTCGGGATGTATCGGGCGAAGACTGGGTCTTTAATCCTGACAATCCTGGCAAAATGCAGGTTTATGATGGGCGTACTGGAGAGCCATTCGATCGACCCGTTACTGTAGGCAAAGCCTACATGCTTAAACTGGTTCATCTTGTAGATGATAAGATTCACGCTCGTTCGACTGGACCTTACTCGCTGGTCACTCAGCAGCCCCTTGGCGGTAAAGCCCAACAAGGAGGCCAGCGCTTTGGCGAGATGGAGGTGTGGGCACTTGAGGCCTTTGGTGCCGCTTACACCCTGCAAGAGCTTCTTACCGTCAAGTCTGATGATATGCAGGGTAGAAACGAAGCTCTGAACGCTATTGTCAAAGGTAAGCCTATTCCAAGGCCAGGAACGCCTGAATCCTTTAAGGTCTTGATGCGCGAGCTACAGTCTCTCTGCCTGGATATTGTGGCTCATAAGCTTGAGACAAATGAGGACGGCATGAGTCAAGACATTGAGGTCGATCTAATGGCGGATGTTGGCAGCAAACGGACTCCATCACGCCCTACCTATGAATCTATTGCTAAGCCAGAAGAAGCAGTAGAAGCAGTAGTAGAAGGCGTTGAAGAAGAATAGCTGATGAAAAAGCATTCTGACTAGGATTTTCTGACTAGGATTTATAGATTTACTTTTCTATGAGCCTGGTCAGAGGCTCCCACAATTTCAGGTTCGACGAGTATTCGAATCTGACTCAGTCTATGTATTAACACGTTAAGCTACAGGATTAATCAACCATGCCAAAGGTAGAACAACGCTTTGACTATGTGAAAATTGGAATTGCTTCGCCTGAACGAATGCGGCAGTGGGGGGAGCGAACATTACCGAATGGCATGGTCGTCGGCGAAGTTACGAAGCCCGAAACAATCAACTATAGAACCCTGAAGCCTGAGATGGACGGGTTATTCTGTGAGCGTATTTTTGGTCCGGCAAAGGACTGGGAGTGCCACTGCGGCAAGTACAAGCGTGTTCGGCACCGGGGTATTGTCTGTGAGCGCTGCGGCGTTGAGGTTACTGAGTCCCGCGTGCGTCGCCATCGTATGGGATTCATTAAGCTAGCTGCGCCTGTCACCCATGTGTGGTATTTGAAGGGGATTCCCAGCTACATGGCTATTTTGCTGGATATGCCCCTCAAGGACGTTGAGCAGATCGTTTATTTCAACGCCTATGTCGTTTTAGATCCGGGCAATGCGGACAATCTTAGCTACAAACAGTTGCTTACGGAAGATCAGTGGGTCGAGATTGAGGATCAGCTTTATAGCGAAGATTCCAAGCTCACTGGGGTTGAAGTTGGTATTGGCGCTGAAGCAATTCAGCGACTGCTTGAGGATTTAGATCTGGAGGCGGAAGCTGAGAAGCTTCGAGAAGAAATCACTGCTGCAAAGGGCCAAAAGCGGGCTAAACTCATTAAGCGCCTCCGCGTTATTGATAACTTCATTGCGACTCAATCCCAACCAGAATGGATGGTGCTGAGCTTTATCCCTGTCATTCCTCCTGACTTGAGACCGATGGTTCAGCTTGATGGGGGTCGCTTTGCTACCTCCGATTTGAACGATTTATATCGACGGGTTATCAACCGGAATAACCGTCTAGCGCGGCTACAGGAAATTTTAGCTCCGGAAATTATTGTTCGAAACGAAAAGCGGATGCTGCAGGAGGCGGTAGATGCCTTAATTGACAATGGCCGCCGGGGACGCACTGTCGTAGGGGCAAACAACCGTCCGCTTAAATCGCTTAGCGACATTATTGAAGGCAAGCAAGGGCGTTTTCGCCAAAACCTGCTGGGTAAGAGGGTTGACTATTCTGGGCGTTCTGTCATTGTGGTGGGGCCAAAGCTCAAAATCCACCAGTGTGGACTGCCTCGGGAAATGGCCATTGAGCTATTCCAGCCATTTGTGATTCATCGCCTCATTCGCCAGGGACTTGTGAACAATATCAAGGCGGCTAAGAAGCTGATTCAGAGGAACGATCCAAGTATTTGGGATGTTCTGGAGGAAGTCATTGACGGGCACCCTGTTCTGCTAAACCGTGCGCCTACGCTTCACCGATTAGGTATTCAGGCCTTTGAACCCATTTTGGTTGAAGGCCGAGCGATTCAGCTTCATCCGTTAGTGTGTCCGGCGTTCAATGCTGACTTTGATGGAGACCAAATGGCAGTACATGTGCCTCTGTCGTTAGAAGCTCAGGCAGAAGCTCGGCTTTTGATGCTGGCGTCTAACAATGTGCTATCGCCTGCAACTGGCCATCCTATTATTACGCCGAGTCAAGATATGGTGCTGGGATGCTACTATCTAACCGTCGAAAACCCTGATGCTCACAAAGGCGAAGGTCGATATTTCGCTAGCTTTGATGATGCGATTATTGCCTACGACCAGAATCTTGTGGATCTGCATGCTTACGTGTGGGTGCGCTTTGATGGACTGGTTGAAGCGGATTTCGATGACAACACCCCTGTTGAAGAGCAGAAGTTTGATGATGGCACCGTCACAAGATTTTATAAGTTTCGGCGCGTTCGAGAGGATGCTGAAGGAAACTTAGTTTCTCAATATATTCGAACAACACCAGGGCGCATTATCTACAACAAAACTATTTATGATGCCCTGATAACGTAGCGTTCTTGTGAGTGGAGCGATCGCCCTGCCTCTGCCGAGCGTGATGAGGCACGTGATCAAACGACAAAGCGACATCCTTGCTTAAACGGCATCCTTGTATCCATCAAAACTCCTTCAACGACACAGCACTATTGCCAGAGGTCACTAGCATAATCATGTCAGACTATAACCAAAGTCAACACCTTGAAAAACCGTTTCTTTTTCGCAATCGAGTTGCAGACAAAAAGCAGATTCGTAAATTAGTTGCTTGGGCATTCACTAACTATGGGACGGCTCGTACGGCTCAGATGGCTGATTTGCTCAAAGATATGGGTTTTAAGTATGCAACCCAAGCAGGCGTATCTATTAGCGTGGATGACCTCCAAGTGCCGACTGTGAAGCGAAACCTGCTAGATGCGGCTGAAGAAGAAATCAAAGCAACTGAAAGCCGATACACCCGAGGAGAAATCACAGAGGTCGAGCGCTTCCAGAAAGTAATTGATACCTGGAATGGAACCAGCGAAGAGCTGAAAGATGAAGTCGTTCGTAACTTTAAGACGAGTAACCCACTCAACTCCGTTTATATGATGGCGTTTTCGGGGGCTCGAGGAAATATCTCCCAGGTTCGTCAGCTTGTGGGAATGCGAGGATTGATGGCCGATCCCCAGGGAAAAATCATCGACCTGCCGATTAAGACCAATTTTCGTGAAGGGTTAACGGTCACTGAGTATATTATTTCGTCCTATGGTGCCCGGAAGGGGTTGGTTGATACGGCACTGCGTACTGCCGACTCTGGGTACTTGACTCGGCGCTTGGTAGATGTGTCGCAGGATGTCATCATTCGTGAATTTGACTGCGGCACCGAGCGAGGGATTACCTTGCGGAGTATGACTGATGGGGACAAGGTGTTGATTCCCCTTTCGGACCGCTTGCTTGGTAGAGTGCTGGCGAAGGATGTCGTACACCCTAAGACAGGCGAAGTCATAGCTGAGAGAAATCAAGATATTGATGAATCGCTGGCTGGCAGAATTGGAAAATCCGGAGTAGGGGAAGTCACGGTGCGATCGCCCCTGACCTGTGAAGCCAATCGGAGTGTGTGCCAAAAGTGCTACGGCTGGAGCTTGGCCCATGCAGAGATGGTCGATTTGGGTGAGGCCGTTGGTATTATTGCGGCTCAGTCCATTGGTGAACCAGGCACTCAGCTAACGATGAGAACCTTCCACACAGGGGGGGTATTCACCGGAGAAATCGCCCAGCAAATTCGTTCACCTTTTGATGGTGTCGTCAAGTTGCCTCCATCAAACCAGCTCCGGGTGCGCCCATTCCGGACTCGCCATGGGGAAGATGCCCTAGTTGCTGAAGCGAATATCGACTTGACAGTCGAATCTGCTTCTAAGAAGAAGCAGTTTACCGTTGCGCAAGGATCAATCCTCTTTGTTCATGATGGGGATTCAGTAAAGTCTGGGCAAATTCTCTCTGAGGTGCAGGCAACGGGGCGCACCCGCACGATTACTGAGAAAGCGACTAAAGACGTAGCAACCGACCTTGCTGGAGAAGTTAAATTTGCTGACTTGGTGCCTGAAGAGAAGAAAGATCGCCAGGGAAACACAACTCGCATCGCTCAGAGGGGTGGTTTGCTATGGGTGCTATCAGGGGAAGTATACAACCTTCTACCTGGTGCTGAGCCTGTCGTGAAGAATGGCGATCGCATCGTTGCAGGCAGCATTCTCGCTGAAACAAAGCTAGTCACTGAAAATGGCGGGATGGTTCGTTTACCCCAGGATATCGAAGATAAAAGCAGCCGTGAGGTTGAGATTGTCACTGCATCCGTCGTGCTGGATCAAGCCCATGTTCGGGCAGAGAGCCATCAAGGGCGTGAACAGTACATCATCGAAACTCAGCACAATCAGCGATTTTCATTGATTGCGACTCCGGGTACCAAAGTTATCAATAACCAAGTTGTCGCAGAGCTGATTGATGACCACTACCACACAAGGGCTGGGGGTATCCTCAAGTATTCTGGCGTTGAAGTTGCAAAGCGGGGCAAAGCAAAGCAAGGCTATGAGGTGACTAAAGGAGGCACCCTGCTCTGGATTCCTGAAGAAGCTCACGAAGTTAACAAGGATCTCTCCCTTCTGTTAGTAGAAGACGGTCAATACGTAGAAGCCGGCACAGAAGTCGTCAAGGATATCTTCTGCCAAAGCGGTGGCGTTGTAGAGGTGACCCAGAAAAATGACATTCTGCGGGAGATTGTGATCAAGCCTGGGGATCTGCATATGGCGGATAACCCTGAGGAAATAATGTCCAAGGACGGCACGATCATCAGTCCTGGACAAGATGTCATCCAGGGATTATCGGTTGAAGAACTTCGGTATGTTGAGTTTGTAGAAACACCAGAAGGGCCAGCGCTTTTACTGCGTCCGGTGACCGAATTTACTGTGCCTGATGTGCCATCCGTTCCTAGTCAGGAATCCGTTAGCGAAGAATCAAGCCGTGACATTCGTCTGCGTGCTATTCAGCGGCTGCCATACAAGGACGGTGAGCGAGTGAAGTCATCGACTGGACTTGAACTACTGAGAACCCAACTGGTTCTTGAAATTGATGATGATGCACCTCATTTGGCCGCTGATATTGAGCTTGTTCAAGACGATCAGGACGATGAGATTCTTCGTCTCCAGATGGTGATTCTAGAAACCCTGGTCATTCGTCGCGACATCGCAGCCGACCAAACCCAAGGCAGCACCCGAACCCGTCTTTTGGTTGAAGAAGGGGATCAAATTGCCCCAGGAGACGTTGTTGCGCGAACGGAGATTCAGTGTAAGGAAGCTGGGGAAGTCAGAGGTATTTTGGAAGGAGGTGAGGCAATTCGCCGAGTTCTAATAGTGCGAGAGGATGACCAGTTTGTGGTGGATACTCAGGGACAAGCTCCAACTGCGAGCGTTGGCGATTTACTGGTTGCAGGGACAGAAATTGCTCCTAACATTTTCCTTGAAGAATCTGGGCAGGTTGTTGAAATCTCAGACAGTACGGTAAAGCTGAGGATTGCTCGCCCCTATCGAGTATCTTCGGGCGCTGTGTTGCACATTGATGATGGTGATCTGGTACAGCGGGGAGACAATCTCGTGCTTCTTGTCTTCGAGCGGGCGAAAACGGGAGATATCATCCAGGGTCTTCCTCGAATTGAAGAACTTCTCGAGGCCCGCAAGCCCAAGGAAGCCTGTATTCTCTCTTCCCGCCCTGGTACTGCTCAGGTCGTTTATGGGGAGGATGAAACGGCTGAAGTCAAAGTAATTGAGTTAGATGGAGTCGTCACAGAGTATCCATTGGGCCCTGGGCAGAATGTCATTGTGTCGGATGGGCAAGAGGTGTCAGCAGGAGAACCCTTGACGGATGGCCCTGCTAATCCCCACGAAATTCTCGAAAGTTTCTTCCAATATCACCGGGATGTTGATGGCACTCATGAAGCAGCACTGATTAGTCTTGAAAAAGTGCAAACCTTCCTGGTGAATGAGGTGCAGTCGGTGTACCAGTCCCAGGGTATCGATATTTCTGATAAGCACATTGAAGTTATTGTGCGCCAGATGACCTCTAAGGCTCGCGTGGACGATGGTGGAGACACGACAATGTTGCCAGGGGAATTGGTTGAGCTGTACCAAATTGAGCAGGTCAATAGCGCGATGGCGATTACAGGCGGTGCTCCTGCGGAATATACGCCTGTGCTGTTGGGTATCACAAAAGCTTCCTTGAATACAGACAGCTTTATTTCAGCAGCTAGTTTCCAAGAAACGACGCGAGTGCTGACTGAAGCAGCTATTGAAGGAAAGTCTGATTGGCTGCGAGGACTAAAGGAAAACGTTATTATCGGACGCCTGATTCCAGCGGGAACTGGCTTTAATGCCTACGAAGAGCCGACCATGATGAGTTCAGAACCTGCGTTTGAGTCGGGTATTTTGGATGGTGAGATTGACTTACAGGATGTTGTTCTGGATGATACTACGGCCAGAACCTACGGACTTGAGGGCGCAATCGATCCGTTAGCGGATTCGCGACACCGCCCGGCGTCTGATGATGGTACAGAGCTAGTGGGAGGTACCCCTAGCTACACTGACTTTAGTGGGCGATCGCCCGCCACAGGTTCCCCATTTATTGACGATGGGACGGATCTAAGTGCTTTTAACTTAATCAGTGATGAGAGCACCACTGAGAGTACTACTGAAAACATCCCCGAAAGTACTATTGAAAGCGGCACCGAAAGCACCAATGAGGGCATCCCTGAAGGTACCGCTGAAAGCGCAACTGCAAGTGATGGTGAAAGTAGCAGCACCGCTGATGATGGCAGCGACGAACGTCTATAGCCATTAACCTCTGCTCTACGTGCATCCTTGATGTGTCACATTCAGGTGTTAGCTCTGAAAATCATTGGTAATAAGAGATTTAGGAATCAAACAAAGACCCATACTCAGTCCATTTTGTCTAACCCCA
>CAYXJG010000092.1:14298-14827 GCA_964465285.1 uncultured bacterium | reverse complement strand
TGCCTGGGCTCAGTATGTTCTAGATAACTTTGCCACCGTTGCGGAGGCAGTTGAAGACTTGAGCCAAGAGGAGTTTGTTATTGTAACGGACTTTATTCCAGGTACTGACAAGTTTACAACTGTACATCTTTCAATCTCTGATGCAACGGGAGATAGTGCCATCTTTGAATATATCAACGGCACGCTGGTGATTCATCACGACCCTTCTTATACCGTAATGACCAACGATCCGCCCTTTTCGGAGCAACTCGCTATTGATGATTACTGGCGGAATATTCCAGGCAATTTATTTATGCCCGGTACGAACCGCGCTTCAGACCGATTTGTGCGAGCAAGTTATTATCTAGACGCAATTCCGCAAACCGATGATCCACAGATAGCTGTTGCGAGCGTGTTTAGCCTCATCCGTAATGTTTCTGTGCCCTATGGCATCTCTACCGAAGGCTTTCCTAATCTTTCAACAACCCGCTGGCGCGTCGTTGCCGACCAAAGAAATCTCGTTTATTACTTTGAAACCTCTATCACCCCC
>CAYXJG010000092.1:0-14288 GCA_964465285.1 uncultured bacterium | reverse complement strand
ATACCTTCTGGGTAAATTTGAACAACCTTGACTTCAGTGAAGGGAGCGATGTCAGAGTACTGCAATTAAGCAATGGAGAAATTTATGCAGGAGAAGTATCCTCTGAATTTGTGACGGCAGAACCATTTAGATTTCAAGGAATTTAGAACCATCAAGACTTGAGATCTAAGCGATTCCCGTTTGCTATCAGGTAATATTCAAGACGGTTGGATGGGGCTAAATGCTCCGACCAAACTCATCATGGTACGCGATGTGCGACGATACACAACTTGGCAAACTTCTCATATTTGAAATGAAAAAAAGGGGGGTGTGGACGCGCATCCCTCTTTTTTCGTACGATGATGAAAAGCTTGGACTCCAGCAGCCCGTCCTGTAAATAGCAGGTCATCTATTCATCTTCGGGACGACCGAGGGACGACCGACGCGTCTTTAGGATTTGAAGAAATCTGTCAGCAATTCTCATTTTGGGAAACTTCGCGCCCTATAGGCGCTCACTTGTATGGGGTTAGGGGGCAAAACGGTCGCCTGATGCGACCGTTTTGCCCCCTAAATTTCTATACAATTTTCATAATGAGAATTGCTGTCGGATAGGCATCTAGATTGACAAGAAATCCCGAGCAACCCAACGGCCTGCATAAATGCCGCTGGTTACGCGAACCCATTCGTAGCCATCACGGGATGTGCTGCTAGAGGGGTCAAAGTTTACAACAGCACCGTTCCCAAAGCTGCCTACAATGGCAGAGCTAAGGCCAGGACCGGTGCGCACACGCAGAGAACTTGCCGTCACCACGGGGTCTTGAGCCCCGCCACCGCCTAAGAAGTCTAACGCAACCCAGCTTCCGGCCAAGGAGCCACTCGTAACCTCGACCCAACTGTAGCCATCGCTCGAAACTGTCGCAGTATCATAAAAGACAGTTTGCCCATTGCTAAAGGTGCCTGTTACACCAAATCTTAGGCCAGGGCCAGACCGCGCATTCAGGGCGCTAGCGCCGACGACTGCAGAGTCCTGTCCACTGCCGCTCTGTCCTTCAGTTCCCAGAAAATCTTCAGCAACCCAACGGCCTGCATTCACTCCGCTGGTAACGCGAACCCAATTAAAGCCGCTGGCACTGGTTCGAGAACTTGGGTCGTAGAACACGGTTGTTCCGAAAGGAATGCTGCCAACGGATGGGTTGAAGGTGCCGGGGCCAGTACGAACAATCAATCCGCTACTTGCTGTTACAGTGGCAGAGACTTCCTGAGCGCCACCGCTGTTGCCACAGCCATTGCCAATTAGGAATGGGCTGTCGGGATTTTCAACATCTCCTAAACCTAGAGCATCTGCGGTAGCAGGGCCAACAACGCCGTCAACGGAGAGGCCATTGAACGCCTGGAAGCTGCGGACTGCGTTGACAGTCTGCAGCCCAAAGTTGCTGTCAACGACGCCAGCATTGAAGCCTCGGCTGTTGAGCGCGGATTGCACGTCTCCAACAGGGGGACATACATCTCCAGGGCCAACAACAGCGTGAGCATCAGGAGTAGCGCTGACCACGGCAGTTGCCGCAGCAACGCCTGCCACGCCCATAATGGCAGACTTGGGAATCTCTAAATTGATCTCGTCAAATGAACGAAGTTGGGCTTCAGGGCCTTGGTCTTCATACCCAACTGCGTTTTCGTTGAACGCAAATATTTCCATAATGATGTACCTGCACAACCTCTAAAAACAATTTGTCTGACCCTGGGATAGAGCCAGAATTCTGATTGTAGAAACCTAATTGGTGACTGTACTAAATAGTTACAGAGTCTTTGTACCAAAAGATATGATATTTCATCCTTAGATGGCAAGCTATTTTGTAAAAAAAAACTTCATCAAAAGCAATTGCTCAGTAGGGCAGTCTATTGACTGATTATCTCTTTTAATCATTCAGCTCCAGCGAGGATGTATGCTCCTTGAACAGCGGCGAGAAATGACAAGCTGACACTGTAAAACTACCTTCGATATTGGCTTCTGAACAGATTTAAGAGCGACCTGCTGAGCAAAGGTATCTCGTTTTAGAGTCTTGAATTCAAGAGTTTTAGTTCAGTTGATCTACAACTTATGAATATTATCTAGATCAAAAGTCTATTGCTTTTTTGATCCATTGCTGATCCATTCAGAGCGATACATAACAGAAATTTTTGAATGAATTCGCGGTGATATGTAGATAGGATTGGCACTCAATTGGACTTAGATAATTGAATGGGTTGTCGGGGTGGCGATTTTTCTGGGCGATCGCCCCTTTCTCTCAATATATTTTCCACAGGAATGCCCGTTGCTTAACCCAGGAGTTTTCCATCTTTCCAAGGTAGGTGATGAGTGTCAAGGCCGATTTTTTAATGAATGAAATGTGGGGTAAAGCTCATCACTGCCGTCATCGAGCGATCGCTCGCATCCCATTTCCGATCTGACTTCCCGGCAGTTCAGGCATCTTTACCGATGTCGTCATTTCATCAGTAGCTTGGCACAATTAAAAGTCAAATGTAGTACGACTTGGCAAAGTTCTCAAATTCACAACGAAAAACTAGGGGGTTGGGGCGCGCTGAGCGCGCCCCAACCCCCTAGTTTTTCGTGAAACTTGCCAAGTCGTGATGTAAGATCCTGCGCTGCCCGCGCTGCGGTCGGCACAAGATTCTACGAGTTTTATGATTAATTGTGCTCACCTACTTAGACACAAATCTGTGCTTGCTGTAGATTCAGGAGCTAAGCAATCACGGTAGACTGAGCGTAGTGATGGCTGCTGAGGGAACTGCAGGAGGGCGCACCATGTCAGCGAAAATGGCACTTTTGGAGGCGATCGCCGGACAAAACCGAGGAATATTGTCCACGGAGGATGAAAAACAGATCGTGCTCGATATGGTGAGTCGGCTTGAAGCGGAAAACCCGACACCTCATCCCTTCCAAGCGGCAGATAAACTCAATGGTGATTGGCGTCTGCTTTACACCACTAGCGAAGAACTGTTGCGCATCAATCGGGTGCCCCTCTATGCCCTTGGGCAAATTTATCAGTGTATTCGTACTAAGGATGCAGCAATTTACAATATTGCAGAAGTTAAGGGACTGTCGCCCTTTAGCGGACTCGTGAGTGTATCGGCAGAGTATGAAGCAGTATCGGAGTGTCGGGTCAACGTTCGGTTTAACCGGGCGATTTTTGGCCTGCAAACGCTTATTCAGTACCAGTCACCTAGCACGCTCGTAAAGCGCATTGAAACCGGAGAATCTTTCAAGGCGTTCGATTTCAAAATTACGAACCGAGAACAGCGGGGATGGCTCGAAGTGACCTATCTGGACGACGATTGTCGTATTGGTCGCGGCAACCAAGGCAGCGTGTTTGTGCTGACAAAGGCCGAGGGATAGGGGATGACAGACAAAGACAGCGGGCTACGCCCGCGGCCCTTCTATTGGAGCCGTGTTTTTGGCAAGTCCCTAAGGTCTCCCTCGTTCTTGAGAGGGGGTTGCCCAACGATGCGCGGCACACAGCCCACACATCCTCCATCGAAGCAGTTCACCTTTGGGAGCCGGACACTGACACAAGGGACACAGGGGAAGGCACTGCGATCGCCGTTGAATATGCTCAGCCCATTTTTGAAAAGCTTCTTCAGGTTCCTTTGGAACCACTGAAAGTCGCCTTGATGTGTTTTTATCCGACTGATCGTTGTCACTGATGCGGCTAGGGTGCGATCGCCACACATCTGGCAGGTCTGCCCCGTCAGTAGACAGAGGAGGCGTGCGGTGCTTTCCTGAGTGCCACTGGGTCGTTGAAAATCGAATATCTGTCAAGGCAAGATCGGGCAAGCATTCATGCAATTTACTGAGGATGCGCTGCCGCTCATAGGCCAAATTCTGAGCCCACGCAGAGTTACAAACCGCTACTTTCAAGACATCCTGCTGGAGTCCTAAAGGCCGCGTCTTGGCTGCTACTGCTTCTCCCACGATGCTGGGCCAGAGAGACAATATTTTCTGAAAACGCTGGTTTGCCTTCAGCGTTTCCTGACTTTCAAGACAGTGAATAAGATGATGGAGAGATTGCAGTGCCACGGCTTTGTAACTGTCACATAAACGGCTAACGCCTAGATGAGTGGGAGTAGAACTGTTTTGCAACCTCTACCCATGCTGTCCCCCATCATATGCTGCCCTTAGCATAATGTAGTCACGACTTGGCAAAGTTCTCAAATTCACAACGAAAAATAGGGGTTTGGGCGCGCTCTGCGCGCCCAAACCCCTATTTTTTCGTGAAACTTGCCCAGTCGTGTGTAGCGAGAGCAGAGCATTCTTAAAGAAGGAGTGCTCCGACGACAAATTACATGAAATAATGGGAGGCCATCAATCGCTGTGATTGCTTTTGTATGGTTGGCGATCGCCTACCCTGAATGCTAGGGACAGCCAAATCACGAGAGACCCACTTTTTCCAAAATAGGTGTTGACATGAAATAGTGGCGTTCGTTACATTTATAAAGGTCTTGAGATCTGTGCCCCCATCGTCTAGAGGCCTAGGACACCTCCCTTTCACGGAGGCGACGGGGATTCGAATTCCCCTGGGGGTATCTTTAAGGCATAGCGAAGCAGTGAGAAACGCAAGGCTTAATTACCTTGCGTTTTCTGTTTTTGTATCGCATTCAATGGCTACAGCAATACGCACTTAGGAATCTGCGGCTAAAAAAGATACCGGAAGAAAAGAGCAGCGGGCGCAGCCCGCTGCTCTTTTCTGGGTACTTTATTTTCTTGCAAGTCCCTTAGGTTAGGACGTGGTGAGAAAGTGTATCTCCCACGCAGCGGGGGATACACTCTTGAACCTAGGCCCGTAGGACGATACACGACTTGGCAAAGTTCTCAAATTCACAACACAAAGATAGGGGTTTGGCGCGCGCTCCGCGCGCCAAACCCCTATCTTTGTGTGAAACTTGCCAAGTCATGACTATAGCTGAAGAATTTTCATGATAAAAGCGTCCTAGTTGACTAACAAAAGTTGTTTGCCCCTCACCCCCAACTCCTCTCCCAGAGGGCTAGGGTGAGGGGTTTTCAGAGGATCTGTGCATAAGTTCTGTCAGTCAATGAGAAAGGCATCTCTCATCATTGCCATTTCTAGCAGAATACCTCTCCGGTGTGTCGTAACAAAGTCAAACGAGATTTTATGCTTGTGTTTACACTGGAGTTAGAGGCTTGCAGGAGAAATGATGGCACAACACGATGATCAGCGAAGTCAAGGGACTATGACCGCTAATCGTTTTCTATTATTGACGAATTTTTACACGACAGACATGAAAGCGATTATCTCATGGGCTAAGCCGTTGATGCCCGACCATCGAGTGTCGCCTTACATTATTCGAGGGGCGCGGGAATTCATGCTGGGAAATACATTGAGTTGTATTCACTGCTGTGAAAGTGCATCCATGTCCTATCGAAAAGCTCGACAAAAAGTTCTCAACATTTTGAAGGCCCTGGACGAAAAATTTTATTTGAAGGCATTGAAAGAATTGCCTGTTTCATAGCTGATTGCTAGCTAGATTAACCGGCTTGTAATTTAAGCCGGGAAGTCCTGGATGGGCAAGGAGCCAGAATCTAGGAGTCAGAATTCAGGAGGGAGCTGGCTTCTGGCTCCTGTCTCCTGAATTCTATCCTTGGGAAAACTTCCCGCCTTGAGGAATACGCCGATTAACCTCAGGTTTCCTTCAGACATCATCAAAACCCTGCTCGAAATTTGGACTTCAAAACTCTGACGAGTGTTTGGAACGGGTATCTAAGAAACTTACGCGGAGAACATTTAAATCTTGGACGATTCTCAGTTTAATCAAGCAACGCAAAAGGAGCAGATTCATTCAGGTAACGGACGATCCCTGGCCAACATCCCCCGCTTAACTGATCAGAAGGTTAAAGAATTGCGGCAAATGATGAACCAGCATAAGGGCGATCGCCAGCTTATTGTCCTGCAAGATTTTCCCGATCCTGATGCGCTTTCATCAGCATGGGCTTACAAGCTGATTGCTCAGGAGTTCAGCGTTCGCAGCGACATTATCTATGCCGGAACCTTAAGCCATCAAGAAAACATCGCCCTGGTTCGGCTCACAGGCTTGCCTGTTAAACGCTGGTCTGTCCAGGCGGCAAAAGAAAAAGATCTGACAGTCTACAAAGGCTGCGTCTTTATTGACAACCAGGGCACAACAACCCAACTGCTGCCACTCATTCAGAAAGCGCAATTGCCCATCATTAGCATCATCGATCACCATTCCATACAGGGAGACTTAGATGCAGAGTTTACCGATATTCGGAGTCAAACCCGCGCTACGGCCACTATTCTGACGCAATATCTGCGCGCAGGACTGCTGGAACTCGATAGTAGCGATTCTGAGCATGTGAAATGCGCGACAGCGCTCATGCATGGCCTGCGGTCGGATACTAATGGGCTGATGCAAGCGCAGGATGAGGACTTTCAGGCAGCAGGCTATTTGAGTAAATTCTATGATGCACAGTTGCTCAACGCTGTCCTTCAAGCATCTCGCTCAAAGCGAGTGATGGATGTAATTGAGCGGGCGCTGAATAACCGCTTTATCAAGAACAACTTTTCCATTGCGGGAGTTGGATACCTTCGATATGACGATCGGGATGCCATTCCCCAGGCTGCAGACTTTTTAGTGACCGAAGAAAACATACACACAGCAGTTGTCTACGGCATTGTTCATGATAAAGACGAAGATTTAGAAGTGGTCATCGGCTCCCTTCGCACCGATAAGATTACGCTTGATCCCGATGAGTTCATTAAGGAAGCATTTGGCCAAGATTCCCAGGGACGTTACTTTGGCGGAGGCCGTTCACGGGCGGGAGGGTTTGAAATCCCGATGGGATTTCTATCTGGATTCAATGAATACGAAGACTATGCCCAACTGAAGTGGAATGTCTTCGATTTTCAACTCAAGCAAAAGCTCCTACGCCTCGTTGAACCTTCCGCTCGATTAAATAGCGTTGGTGAGGTGAATTAGGTTTAGATTTTAAGCAGGAATCCTGGAGCGCGGCACGCCCCAGAATTCCCGCTTAATCCTCTCCGGCTTAAGTTATAAGCCCTACTAAGGGCTTTAGCCGCTTGTTTGAGCAGATTCTTGGTGCTTAAACGACTTGGCAAGTTTCACAATGAAGAAACAGGGGTTTGGGGCGCGTTCCGCGCGCCCCAAACCCCTGTTTCTTCATTGTGAATTTGAGAACTTTGCCAAGTCGTGTGCTTAAACGCCAGCCTTGAGTATCTCGGCTTTATCCGTTTTCTCCCAGGTGAAATCTGCAAGTTCCCGACCAAAGTGTCCATAGGAAGCCGTTTGGCGATAAATAGGGCGGCGCAGGTTGAGCATATCGATGAGTCCTTGAGGACGCAAATCAAAGTGTTCGCGCACGAGAGCAACAATCTTCCCATCAGAGACTCTTCCTGTACCAAAGGTATTCACCGAAATAGAGGTGGGTTCGGCGATCCCGATTGCATAAGATATCTGAATTTCACAGCGATCGGCGAGACCCGCAGCGACAATGTTTTTTGCAACATAGCGGCCTGCATAGGCAGCAGAACGATCTACTTTGGAGGGGTCTTTGCCAGAGAATGCACCTCCGCCATGGCGTGCCATGCCGCCATAGGTATCTACAATGATTTTGCGTCCCGTTAGTCCGCAGTCACCCACTGGGCCGCCAATAATAAACTGGCCTGTGGGGTTAATGTGGTACTGGGTTCCTGCATGGAGCCATTCGTTAGGCAAAGCGTACTTGATGATTTCTTCCATCACAGCCTCTCGAATGTCGCTTTGAGAAATATCAGGATCGTGCTGTGTGGATAAAACGACGGCTTCAACGGCAACAGGAACTTGGTTTTCGTAGCGCAACGTAATTTGGCTTTTGGCGTCAGGGCGCATCCAGGGAAGTACATTATGCCTTCGCAAGTATGCTTGACGCTCGACTAAGCGGTGAGAATAGTAGATGGGAGCAGGCATGAGGCTGTCGGTTTCATTGGTAGCATAACCAAACATGAGACCCTGGTCACCCGCGCCTAGGTCTTTGTTTCCCGCCTCATCCACACCCATTGCAATATCTGTGGATTGTTTACCGATAGCGTTGAGAACCGCACAGGAGGCTCCATCAAAGCCGACCTCTGAACTGTTGTAGCCAATATCGAGAATGATATCGCGGACGATGTCTTCGAGGTCAACATAGGTGCTGGTGCGTACCTCCCCGGCAATCACTGCCATTCCTGTTTTAACAAGGGTTTCGACGGCAACACGGGCATTAATGTCCTCTTTGAGAATCGCGTCCAGGACTCCATCCGAGATCTGGTCTGCCATTTTGTCAGGATGCCCTTCCGATACGGATTCTGATGTGAAAATTGTGTATTCGCTCATAATTTCTCCTTGCTTCTAGCCAGAACCCAGTCGTGTGGCTCTCAGTGAGTATAGCTCGGAAGCATCCCTCTTTTTCAGGCTTTTTCCAATGGATTGGCTGGGGCGTACGAATTGATGCAGATATCAACTTAAGGGTAGGTCATTCGACGCATTAGGGTGCTGGAACTTACGGAGTGCTTAAACCTATCGCATGTCTGGGGATTCCTCAGTAACACGCAGCAGCGAATCATACCAAATCCTCATCTGTATACACAACTTGGCAGGTTTCACGCAAAAACAGGGGTTTGGCGCGCGCTCCGCGCGCGCCAAACCCCTGTTTTTGCGTTGTGAATTTGAGAACTTTGCCAAGTCATGTGTATACCCCCGAGGCCAAAACCGAACCAAAAGGCGTCGCGCGACGCCTTTTGGTTTTTTAGGGGTTAGACAAAACGGATTTGGTATCATTCCTTAAGCCTGGACTTTTGCGGATAAGGCACCCAGGAACCCGCGGCTCCTTGGGAACTTGAAAGGAAATAAAGTATCAGAAGAGGGGCAGCGGGCTGAGCCTGCCGCCCCTTTCCTCCGGTATCTTTATTTAGTTGCAAATCCCTTAACGAAATCTTTGGGTAAGAGTACTTATTTATGGAACGGCTCTCTGAAACGGAAGGTTCGCTTTGTCACACGGGCGATCGCCCCTCGATATCATTCTTTTATCGAGATTTTGTATACACGAGGCTGGTGAAAGGTACGTATCATCATCATTTGCCGAAATGCCAGAGCTGAACAGGGTTCCAGAAGGTAAAGCCTTGATGAATCCATTTTGATAATCCTGACCATTGCAATGCAAATGAGCCAGTTTAGGGAAAGGAGACGTCTGACCAGAGAAATTCTCGTTAGGAATAAAGATTAAACAAAATTCAATTTTGTTGGGGTGTTGGGGCGGCGCAGCATCGCCTCGCCGCCCCAACAAAATTTGGTTCAAGTTGTCGAGTTCTTATTCCTTAGCGACTTTTCTGATTCGACAGAATACTTTTTGTCCATGTTCAGGGTTAACGATGATGCAAGCTGTTCAACCGCAACCTCACCTCCAACTGCAATTTCTTCAGCAGGCAGCCGCCCTTCCTGCAAGTCAGGCAGACCAATTAGTCGTGATTGATGATGGGATGACCGTTCCTCAAGCCGCACTTGATACTCTAGGGAACCGGGCGATCGCCCTCTCTCTGTCCCCCCAGCACAATGCCATCAAGGTGATTGCCGACGTTCTCCGGCAGCATTCGGCAATCACCTGTTTGCACCTCGTCGCCCAGGAACGAGACAACCAGATTTGGCTCGGCGATATCCTATTGGATGCCCAGGCCGTTGAACGATACTCCTGGGATTTTCAGGACTGGTTCTCCTCCAGTTACAGCAGGATGATAGTTAAGCGCCCACAAATTCATGTGTATTGTCAGTCAGCAGGTCATGCTGCATTCAAGCTATCAGTGCTCAATCCCCTGGCATTACTAACAGGCGCAGACATTTTCATAGCATAGCTCCACCAAAAAGGAGTCCAGGCATTGCCTAGACTCCTTTTTGATCAAACAGTAAATTAACCGAGCACTTTTTTAGCCGTTTCAAGCACGTTGTCAACGGTGAAACCAAATTTTTCTAAGCAGGTTTTGCCTGGGGCAGAAACGCCAAAGCGCTCAATGCTCACAGTTGCTCCTTCTGCGCCAACGTAGCGGCACCAGCCCATGCTGATTCCAGCTTCCACAGCCACCCGCTTGGTCACGGCCTTAGGCAGCACAGACTCCTGGTAGGCTTCGTCTTGAGCATCGAATAGTTCCCAGGAAGGCATGGACACTACGCGGGCTTTTTTGCCACTGGCAGTCAACTGCTTTGCAGCCTCGACACAGAGGTGAAGCTCACTACCTGTGCCAATGAGGATGATGTCGGGGGTGCCATCACAGTCATTGATAATGTATGCCCCTTTCTCGGTGCCCTCAATGGAGGTTTCGTTATAGTTGGGCAGGCCCTGACGGGAAAAAGCGATCAGGGTGGGGGCTTTGCGGTTGGCGATCGCCACCTTATACGCTCCGGATACCTCATTGCCATCGGCAGGACGAATCACCGTCAGGTTGGGGATTGCCCGGAGGGCTGCAATGGTCTCTACAGGTTGATGGGTAGGGCCGTCTTCCCCCAGTCCAACTGAATCGTGAGTCATCACATAGACAACGCCTGCTTCAGACAATGCCGAGAGGCGAATTGCCGCCCGCATATAGTCGGTGAACACCAAAAAGGTTGCACAGTAGGGAATCAAGCCAGAATTATGTAGTGCAATGCCGTTGCAAATGGCACCCATGCCATGCTCCCGCACCCCAAAGCGCAGATTCCGATTTTCATACTGCCCTTTTTGGAAACTGCCTGAATTCTTCAACTCTGTCAAGTTGGAGTGGGTCAGGTCAGCGGAGCCACCAATCAGTTCAGGAATAGCAGGGGCTAGGGCGTTCAGGGTCGCTTGAGAATGCTTCCGGGTTGCCAGAGCCTTGTCTCCCTCGCCATAGGTCGGAAGCGCATCTACCCAGCCGATGGGCAATTCACCTTTGAGCATCCGCTCAAACTCAGCCGCATCGGCCGCATACTGAGTACGGTAGGTGGATAGGGTTTCCTGCCATTCCGCCTCATAGCTCGCGCCCCGCTCGACTGCCTTGCGGAAGTGGGCAAGGGCATCATCGGGAATGATGAAGGAGTCGTATTCCCAGCCCAACTGCTTGCGAGTCTCAACAATTTCATCTGCACCCAACGCAGAGCCATGAATACCGGCAGTACCTGCTTTGTTGGGTGAACCATAGCCAATGGTGGTCGTCACCTTAATCATCGTTGGGCGATCGGTCACCGACTTAGCCTCCTCAATGGCCTTTTGAATAGCGTCGAGGTCAGTGTTGCCATCGGGAACATGAAGCACATGCCAACCGTAAGCTTCAAAGCGCTTGGACACGTCTTCTGTGAAGGCGATGTCGGTAGACCCATCAATGGAGATGTGGTTGTCGTCGTAGAAGGCAATCAGCTTGCCTAGCCCCAGGTGGCCTGCTAGAGAGCAGGCTTCCCCAGACACTCCTTCCATGTTGCAGCCGTCACCAAGGATGACGTAGGTGTAGTGGTCAACCAAGGTGCAGTCGGGCTTGTTGAATCGAGCCGCGAGATGCGCTTCTGCCATCGCCAGACCCACGGCATTGGCAATGCCCTGACCCAATGGCCCTGTGGTGACTTCGACTCCAGGCGTTTCAAAGTTTTCCGGGTGCCCAGGCGTCATCGCACCCCATTGGCGGAAACTCTTGATTTGTTCCATCGATACACTGTCGTAACCCGTGAGATGAAGTAAGGCATACTGCAACATGCAGCCGTGACCTGCGGATAACACGAAGCGATCGCGGTTGAACCATTGGGGATTCTTCGGGTTGAACCGCATGAACCGATCCCACAGGACATATGCCATTGGAGCCGCACCCATTGGAAGGCCGGGATGTCCAGACTTGGCTTTTTCAACGGCATCGATCGCTAGAAAACGAATCGAATTAATACAAAGCTCATCGAGCGATTGGGTTACGACAGCCATATGCTTTCTCTGCTAATGTTTGAACGACTAATTTTATAAACAACAGGTGATGGGTTACGTGTGAACGGCGAACCTTGTGAATCCCGGTCAACTATGTTCTATCTTCTCACCAGGGTGTAGCGTGAGCAAGGCAGTGATATACCGCGACCGCATCGTATCCATGCCTATACTCTGTGCGGCTAACGCACTGCCTTTGCGCGGCAGACAGCAGATTTAAGCGGGAAAAGCGGTAAGCAACTATACCTATGCTGATAGTGCTAATCAGTTTATCTTCTATTGCTGATGATTTCTATAGGGTACGGAGAATTTTCAGCTTAAGAGGATATTTGAGAAGTCCTCAGTGCTACTTCAGATCCCCCCTTGCCCCCCTTGAAAAAGGGGGAATCACGTTCAAAGTTCCCCTTTTCAGGGGGGATTTAGGGGGATTAGTATTGTTCCAGCGTGTTATCAAATACTTTTCAAACATGCTCTAAGCCTGTGAGATGATTGATTATCCATTGCCACCGCTGATTTTGGTCTTATAACCCAGGTCTACCAGAAGCTGAAGCAGTTTTTGAGCATGGTCGCCCTGAATTTCGATGTCCCCGTCTTTCACCGTTCCCCCGGTGCCGCACTGGGCTTTGAGTTTTTTGGCAAGGGCGGTCAAGGTTTCTGGTTTGGACTGAAACCCTGAAATAATGGTGACGGTTTTGCCTTTGCGCCCCTTACGGGAGGCTTGAATACGAATGTTTTGCTGGTTGGGGGGCAGATCGGGCACTGCCCGCTGAAATGCAGCATTCTGGCTCGATCCAAACTCGGCATAGACGGTGCGATCGCCCCCACGCTGCCCCTTATCCTTTCGTTTTGCTGCTGCCATGACTGTCGTCCTCTTCTATAATTGAGGCTGTCTCTCAATTCTAAGTGGATAGTCGTCGAGAATACTGCCCGTGACACAAACACCCCTTCATCCCAACCTTGCATCACCGTCTTCTGTAGCTACTAGCGTAAACCAGCGTCCTGATCCCCTTGGGCGATTTGGTCAGTTCGGCGGCAAATACGTTCCCGAAACGCTGATGCCTGCCCTTAGTGAGCTAGAGCAGGCATTTTACCAGTACCGGGACGATGCCGACTTTCAGCAAGAACTCCAAGGAATGCTGGGGGATTATGTGGGACGCCCCAATCCCCTCTACTTTGCCGAACGGCTTTCGCAACACTATGCCCGTCCCGATGGTACCGGCCCACAGATCTACCTCAAGCGGGAAGACCTGAATCACACGGGTGCTCACAAGATTAACAACGCCCTCGGTCAGGTGCTGCTGGCAAAGCGCATGGCCAAGCAGCGGGTGATTGCCGAAACGGGAGCGGGTCAGCATGGCGTAGCGACCGCAACCGTCTGCGCTCGATTCGGGCTGGAGTGCGTGATTTACATGGGCGTTCAAGACATGGAGCGGCAGGCGCTCAACGTCTTCCGGATGCGGCTCATGGGGGCAGAGGTGCGTCCTGTAGAAGCAGGGACGGGAACCCTGAAGGACGCTACATCGGAGGCCATTCGGGACTGGGTGACCAACGTGGAAACCACCCACTACATCCTCGGTTCCGTTGCTGGGCCACACCCCTATCCCATGATGGTGCGGGACTTCCACGCCATTATCGGCCAGGAAACACGGGTGCAGTGCATGGAGAAATGGGGCGGGTTGCCTGACATTCTTCTCGCCTGCGTGGGTGGCGGATCCAACGCCATGGGACTGTTCCATGAATTTATAGACGAGTCATCGGTGCGTTTAGTTGGCGTGGAAGCAGCGGGCGAAGGCGTCACGACCGATAAACACGCCGCCACCCTCACCTACGGACGGGTGGGCGTGCTGCACGGTGCCATGAGCTATCTGCTCCAGGATGACGACGGGCAGGTGATTGAAGCCCACTCCATTAGTGCCGGACTGGACTATCCCGGTGTGGGGCCAGAGCACAGCTACCTGATGAGCACGAAGCGGGCTGAATATTACAGCGTTACTGATAAAGAGGCGATCGCCGCCTTCCAACGCCTCTCTCGACTGGAGGGCATCATCCCCGCCTTGGAAACGGCCCATGCCTTCGCCTACCTGGAAACCCTCTGTGCCCAACTGTCCGGCAATCCTCGTATCGTTATTAACTCATCGGGGCGCGGCGACAAAGACGTGCAGACCGTCGCAAAATATCTGGAGGAAAACCCAAACGAACGGTTTTAGGGAATTTTCATGAAAAGTTGTAACTACTCAGCATTAAGTGACATCAGCATAAGTGACATCAGCATTAAGGGAGCTGCGGCTAAAAAAGATACTGGAAGAAAAGAGCAGCGGGCGCAGCCCGCTGCTCT
>CAYXJG010000091.1:0-14885 GCA_964465285.1 uncultured bacterium | reverse complement strand
CAAGTAGCATCGGGCAAGTAGCATCGGGCAAGTAGCATTGGGTGGGCAATGCCCATCTTCTATGCCGGTGGCTCATCCTCAAACATACCCATTGGGAACGATAAACTATCGACCTCATCCTTACCAGTAGTCCTTGCGGAGAAGGGGATTGACAAATTCATTCAGCCCTTCACCCAACAACGACAGCCCTGTGACCAGCGTTGTCAGCGCCAAGCCTGGAAAAAATGCCGTCCACCAAATGCCCGTGGGCAGTGCATCGAGTGCCTGCCGCATATCCTGCCCCCATTCTGGTGTTTGGTCAGGCAGTCCCAATCCCAGGAAGCCCAGTCCCCCTAATATCAACACGGCATCGGCAGCATTGAGGGTGAATAGGACTGGAACACTTTGAATGACGTTGAGAAACAGATACCGTGACAATACGACCCAGGTAGAGGCTCCCATTGCTTGGGCTGCTTCAATGAAGAGTTCCGTTTTGACGCTGACGGTGTGATTACGTACAACCCGGTAATACTGGGGCACATAGGCAATGCTGAGGGCGATCGCCGCGTTTATCACCCCCCGTCCTACCACAAATGCCAACGTCACTGAGAGCAACAGCCCCGGCAGGGTATAGATGGCATCCATAAAGAACAGCATCACCCGGTCCAGCCGCCCTCCCACATAGCCGCTGACCATGCCCAGGGGAACCCCCACGATGACGCTCAGGGCCGTGGCTAATAGCACCACCTTCAACGCCGCTTGGGTGCCAAACAGCGTGCGAGAAAAGACATCGTATCCTTGGCGCGTGGTGCCAAACCAGTGTTCCAAAGAGGGCGGTTGATGAATAGGGTTTGCCAGGGATTCTAAGGGGTCTTGCAAGATGCCCCAGAATTGCAAGAGAGGGGCGAAGAGGGCGATCGCCACGAAACATGCAGTAATAAATACCCCTGTCCACATCAGTCCCATGGAGAGCTGAGGCTTCGCAGTTTTGGGTTTCTTTGGTGACGAAACCAGGAAACTTCTCATAGCACCTTATCGCTTGCATAAACCAGCAATTCTCATTTTAGGAAGCTTCGCGCCTGTAGGGCGCTCACTTGTAAAAATTTAGGGAGCAAAAAGGTTGCCTCAGGCGACCTTTTGCTCCCTAAATTTCCATAATGAGAATTGCTGGCATAAACGCAATTAGATTTTTCTGATCCTTGATCCTTATATATCTAGGGATCTGTGACTAATCATGACTTGGCAACGTGCTCAAATTCACAACACAAAGATAGGGATTTGGCGCGCGCCAAATCCCTATCTTTGTGTGAAACTTGCCAAGTCATGACTAATTCGGGATCTGTGACTAAAAAAGATACCGGAGGGGAGGGGCAGCGGGTTGTGCCCGCCGCCCCTCGGTTAGTACTTTATTTTCTTGCAAGCCCTTAGTTTGAAGATTGCATCATCATCTCACGCAACTCTTCCGGCGTCATTTTCTCATACGTTTCGAAGGGCTGATGAATCCAGGGATTGTCAGCCAGATAATCCACATGGTAATCCGGCTTGATGACGGAGCAGTCCTTCCACCAAAGTACCGCTGTCCGCACCTCATCAATGTAAAAGCCATAGTGGGCATAGAGCCAATCAACCGACCGCTTTAGCGTCACTCCCGAATCGGCTAAATCGTCTACAAGCAAAATGTGATTTCCCAGGTTGGCGGTCGTCATTGCTAAATCCCGCGAGAAGGTAATCTGTCCTCGGACTTGGTTATTCGGGCCACCGTAGGATGACGTTGCCATAATTGCTAAGGGCAAGTCGAAAATACGAGAAAGGGTATCCCCAATTCGCAGTCCTCCTTTGGCAATGCAAACGATTTGGTTAAATTGCCAACCTGACTCATACACATTGGCAGCGAGGCGTTCGATTTTTTCGTGGTACTCCGACCAGGAGACATAAAGATCTGGCATGGTGCTGACTCGATACAGATGAAAAGGATCATACAACCGCTGCTCAGGGTGAGGGAACATACTGAGAAAAGAAACTAAGGAGCGAGGATTAAATAAAATCCAGCTTTGTTGGGGCGGCGCGGCATCGCCGCGGGGAGCATCCCATTTTTGTTGGGTGGGCAGGCGCAGCCTGCCCACCCAACAAAACAAAATTAATGAATTTGCAAAAGTGGGATGCTCCCTCGCCGCGCCGCTTCAACAAAATTTGGTTCAAGTGATTTAATTCTCATTAGGGAAATTTAGGGGGCAAAAAGGTCACCTCAGGCGACCTTTTTGCCCCCTAACCCGATACAAGTGAGCGCCTATAGGGCGCGAAGTTTTCCAAAATGAGAGTAGGCTCAGCCCACTGCCCTTCTCTCAGGACTTCATTTTTCGGCAAGTTCCATCGGCATCAAAATCCCATCGCTTTAGCCACAGCCTCTAAAGTCACGTCCAAGGGATCATGAACATTGTCCTGGCATTGCTTAATAGCGGTATCAGGGTCTTTTAGCCCGTTTCCTGTCAGGACACAGACAATGGTAGCTCCTTCAGGAACCTGGTGGCTTACCTTCAGCAGTCCCGCCACGGAGGATGCACTGGCAGGTTCGCAGAAGATGCCCTCTTCTGCTGCTAACAGTTGATAGGCAGCAAGAATTTCGTCATCGGTCACGGCATTAAATTCACCCTGGCTAGCTTCCTGGGCGGCGATCGCCTTGTGCCAGCTTGCTGGATTCCCGATGCGGATGGCTGTTGCAACGGTGTCTGGATTGGGGAAGGGGTGGCCTGCGACCAGGGGAGATGCCCCTGCCGCCTGGAACCCCATCATTCGAGGAAGGCGATCGCACTTTCTGTCCTGGTGATACTGGCAGAAGCCCATCCAGTACGCCGTGATATTCCCCGCATTGCCCACGGGAATACACAGCCAGTCGGGCGCATTGCCCAGCACATCAACAATCTCAAAGGCTCCGGTCTTTTGTCCTTCCAGGCGATAGGGATTCACTGAGTTCACTAGGGTCACCGGATAGTGGTCTGCCACGGCTCGCACAATGTCCAATGCCTGGTCGAAGTTTCCTTTAATGGACAGCACCTCAGCCCCGTATTGCAACGCCTGTGCGAGCTTACCTAACGCAACATAGCCATCAGGAATCACTACATAGGCGCGCATTTTGCCGCGACAGGCATAGGCTGCCGCGGCCGCAGAGGTATTCCCCGTGCTAGCGCATATGACCGCTTCTGCCCCGGCTTCCTTTGCTTTAGAGACAGCCATCGTCATGCCCCGGTCTTTGAAGCTTCCAGTGGGATTCAACCCATCAAACTTCACGAAGACCTTGACGTTTCGACCTACCCGGTCGGCGATCGCCGGAACGGGAATCAGTGGAGTATTCCCCTCGAGCAGGGTCACCACGGGGGTTGCACTGGTTACGGGAAGGTAATGCCGATATGTTTCAATCAGGCCAGGCCATCCCTGGGACGGAAGCCTGACAGGAGATGTTACTGTACCTGTTGCTTTTGCTTTGCCAGAAAAAAGACCAGAAATCACGTTCAATTGCCGCTCTTGATGTAGTAACTGGGATGGATATCTATTGCATATTTAATTAAACCAAATCCAATGTGAGAGCCAGAGCTTTCCTGCAGGGAAAATTCCAGTTCTCCAACTGGGCAAGGGATATGCAGATGATGGCAATCGCAGCCGCCATCACTACACAATATGGACCCCTTATTTTTGATGATGCCACTGCAATAGCTAATGATAAGTACCTCGGCACAATTAAAAACAACTTCAAAACCCTGCGCTGCCTGCTGTGCGGGCGGCGCAGGGTTGATGGGTTCTATCATTAACTGTGAACATCCACATGATACGAGCAGGCAGGTGTTGCCACTCTGCTTGCCTGAGGTGGTGCTTAGCAACCTTGTACAAAAAAATAGCCTCTTCTATCGTGACATTAGCTCGAACGATTGACCAGTTCGATAGCATGATCCTTTCGATTATATGGTTGACTTGGGTCACACTTAAATCTTCGTGAGTTGTCCGGCAAACGTTGCCGGGTTGACTAATGGGGATGGCGGTGCCGCGCGCCACGCCATCACACTGCTTCCAAACATACCGCCTCAATTTCTCAAATATAGGCCGTATTACGGGCATCAAAATGTAACAGGTACGTTACAATAGCTCTCTGGTGTGAATTGAGAGACTCGCGTAATATGCAAACCACGCTTCAAGATTATCCTGCACATTCTGGTGCCTTGACTCAAGGTACATCGGCTCAAGATCCATTGCATTCGAGCGCCCCAAAGATTTCCACGCACTTATCTCCTCGCCAAAAACTTTCTACGAACCCTGCTCCTCGACGATTGCCCTATCAGCCAAACCAGTGCGCTGAGTATCTACATATTCAGGCTGAGACCGAAGCCTTGCTTCAGAAGCTTTACCTTGAGCAGCATCGCCGCCATTTTTGTGAGCCGCCTGCGCCAACCTCTATCTAAGGGGAAGGCAGGCTGAGTCGTATATTCATACCTTATAGCGGTGTGCAATTGATTCAGCACACCTAAATATGTTGAGTGGCGGCGCTCTGCGCCGCCACTCAACACATCGTACTTAATGCGCTTGCACAGCGCTATAAATTCGGCGTATTCCTCAAGGCGGGAAGTTTTCCTAAGGATAGAATCCAGGAGACAGGAGCCAGCTCCCTCCTAAATTCTGACTCCTAGATTCTGGCTCCTTGCCCATCCAGGATTTCCCGGCTTCAATTACAAGCCATAAATTCAGTATTTTCTCTCCTTCGGTTCAAATTGAGTTATGGCAACGGGAATGTAAGCAATATCCACGCCAGCAGCAGAGTGATAGGCAAGGGTGTGCTTCAAGAAATTCTGGTCATCCCGTTCTGTATAGTCTTCACGACAGTGAGCACCCCGACTTTCTTTTCGGTTTAGGGCTGAGGCGAGAATCACTTCACCAACGGTCATTAAACTCTGAAGCTCTAGGGCTTCAATGACCTCAGTGTTCCAGAGGGTGCCTTTGTCGTCCAGGTAAATCCGGCTGGCTTTTTGTTGAACCTGGCGCAGGCGTTCCAGCCCTTCTGCCATGACAGATTCGGTGCGAAAGACACCGCAATGATCGGTCATGCAGTCTTGATAAGCTTGGCGCACCTCGTTAATGCGGTAGGTGCCGTCCTGATCTAACAGAGACTGGATGCGGCGTTTGGCTTCAGTGAGGTAAGCCAATTCGTTCACATCAGGCATTTTGCGGGTTTCTACATAGCGGGCGATCGCCGCTCCTGTCCGCCGCCCATAGACTACGCACTCTAGCAGAGAGTTGCTGCCCAAACGGTTTGCCCCATGCACAGACACGCAGGCGCATTCCCCAGCTGCAAAAAATCCATCGACGAGACCATCGCCGCTGCAGCGCACCTGGCCATCGGTATTGACGGGGATGCCTCCCATTGAATAATGAACCGTAGGGCGCACAGGCATCGGTGCATAGATCGCATCCACTCCGACTAGCCGATGGGCCTCCTCCCAGCAAAATGGTACCCGGCTCATGATTTTTTCCTCGCCCATGTGCCGCAAGTCCAGGTACACAAACGCGCCCCCTGCACTGCCATCGGGATGGATGCCCCGTCCGGCACGAATTTCGCGGGTGATGGCACGGGAGGTGATGTCTCGCGGAGCCAGCTCCATCTGTTTCGGTGCATAGTCCGCCATAAAGCGATCGCCCTCGCTGTTGATCAGATAGGCACCCTCACCCCGCACTGCTTCTGAAATCAACACGCCCACTGGGTACAGCCCTGTTGGATGAAACTGTACAAACTCCATGTCTTCTAGAGGGAGTCCTGCCGCCGCCACCATGGCTAATCCGTCGCCCGTTGAGGCAAAGTCATTGGACGTGGTGTTGTACACTCGACCATATCCCCCAGTGGCAAACATCGTTACTTTGGCCCGCAAAACTTCGATATGGCTGTTCAGCAGGTGATACATGACCACTCCTTTCGCCTGCCCTTCCTCCAGGATGAGCCGCATGACGTACCATTCATCGTAAATTGTCACTCCATAGCGGCGGAGGTTGTTCACCAACTCGTGCAGAATGGCATGGCCAGTTTTGTCAGCGGCATAGCAGGTGCGCATGTGAGAGTGCCCGCCAAAGGCACGCTGAGCAATGCGGCCATCGGGCAACCGGGAAAACAGCACTCCCATGTGCTCCAGATCGATTACGACATCGGGAGCTTCACGGGTGAGAATTTCTACTGCATCCTGGTCAGCGAGGTAGTCAGCCCCTTTCACCGTATCGAAGGCGTGGGCTTCCCAGGAGTCCCGGTCGTCAACATTTTTGAGAGTTGCGGCGATACCTCCTTGAGCCGCGACTGAATGGGATCGAATCGGGTGAGTTTTCGCAATGACCGCCACACTCAGAGAGGAATTGACCCGCGCGATCTCGACCGCTGCACGGCACCCAGCTAGTCCACCACCTACAATCACTACATCGTGCTCGATCATGCGTTAACCCCGTTGAAATTGACTCATTCAGCAGCGAAAGCAAAAGCTCATACTTCTTGGAGTCTAGCAACTTCTTTTCAAATAGAAAGGGGATTTCTAAAAGGTGTAACAACATGCATGTTTCAATCACGACTTGGCAAAGTTCTCAAATTCACCACGCAAAAACAGGGATTGAGGGCGCGCTCAGCGCGCCCTCAATCCCTGTTTTTACGTGAAACTTGCCAAGCCGGGTGTTGATTGAAGCATTTTGGTTGGGCACATGCAAGATTTTTGGTGTGGTGACGCGGAACGCTGCCACACAAGAACTGTACTTAATGTGCTCGCATATTATCCGATTGCTTGGGCGGGCTGTTGTCCCTGTGCTGAAGCGGATGATGCTTGGCTGGTTGCATTAGGGTCAGCTGCCGTAAATTCGATATGATTCAGTAGTGTCGTGACGAACGCAAACAGCAAAAACGGCAGTGACAGGATCAAGATTAAGCCAACTGTTGCCAGGGCATAGACAGGCCGACTTGAGCCCATCAGCGCTAGGGCAACCGCCAGGCTCAAGAAAATTACACCCAGCCATATGATGATCTGACCATAAATATCGCCGAAGGAGAGAGTACAGGTGACGCGGTAGCGTTGGAAGTTATTCATGGGTGTCCCTGGTAGAGTTCATAAGATTTGACGGGTGAGTTTTAAAGTAAGGGGCACACCCTGGGAAGCACAATCTAACTCAATGCTTCTTAAGAGAGCCGCAATATGGCTTGATGTTTGTTGACATCCTGCAATGTTTGGGGAAACGAATGACCTAGACAAAGGAGAGGAACCGACGTGGGCGATCGCCACATTCTGTTCTACAAACCCTATAGCGTACTAACTCAGTTCACCGATGAACGATCGGAGATACGACGGGCAACATTGGCAGATTTTATCCCCGTGAAGAGGGTGTATCCAGTAGGGCGGCTTGACAAAGATAGCGAGGGATTACTGCTATTAACCAACAATGGACGCCTTCAACATCGCCTCAGCGACCCGTCCTTTGCCCATCCCCGCACCTACTGGGTTCAAGTGGAACGGATTCCTGACGAGTCAGCGCTGGAAAAGCTCCGCCAAGGGGTCACCGTTCAAAACTACACCACCCGGCCTGCCCAGGTCATGCTGCTAGAAGGGGAACCTCCACTACTGCCCCGGAATCCGCCGATTCGCTATCGCAAATCCGTGCCCACGGCATGGCTCGAGATGACGCTAACGGAAGGACGAAACCGTCAGGTGCGGCGTATGACGGCTGCGGTGGGATTTCCCACGCTACGGCTCGCGCGAGTGGCGATCGCCCATCTCCGATTTGATGGCCTCTCCCCAGGGCAGTGGCGTGACCTTACCCCCAATGAATCTACACGCCTCGAAATAATTTGACCCAAGGCTGTCAGGTGGCGCAGCGTCATCGTCTTTCCTCGCTGTAGGTTCATAGTCCGTGCTACACCCTTATAATGTGACAAAAATGATGTTGCACATCAAAGAAAACTGGGTATCCTTTTGAGAGCTAGCGTAGTCTGCTAAATGTCCTAAGTAAGTCGGTTTAATAACCTCAACCTAAAAAACCGGGGAGCGCCCCGGAGGGATGTTCCCCCGGTTTTTAGGTTTTGAGATTGTTTATGTTGGGTTACTTAGTAACAACTTTTTGTTACGGCTGTTGATACAGTGAATTCGCATCTGCCCGTGTTGAGCTACCGCTACCTGTGTCGCGTCTATCCAATTATCTTGCACAGATTATCTTGCATTATCTTGCACAGATCGGAGAAACTCCATTTCCCACATTGGATTTGGTTAGAAGGTGAATTTTACGGACGTTGAGCTACGAAGGGTTGCTCCCTAACCCAAATCAATTGCGGCCTATTCTTTCTCGCTCAGGATTTAACTGAGGCACATTTAAGATGATTTGTTGTCCACAGTGTGGGTTTGAGAACCCTGATAGTCATAACTTTTGTCAAAAATGTGGCTTTGCTATATCTAAAGCCCCAGACACTTCCGAAGCACAGTCCACAGATGATGCCACAGACGGCAATGATGCCATCGGCACGGTGACTACTGATGTTGATGCGCCTAAAACCACTATATTAGCGGCGCTTCATTCATCAGACGAGCACTCAAACGAGAGATTGGACACAGAATCATCAGCAGGACAATCTGCGATAGAAGCTGTAGACACAGAAAAGTCTGTTCTTTCTTCACCATCCGGTGAAGATAAAGGCATCTTTGCCAATGTCGATTCTGACCCGCTGGAATGGTTAGCAATTCTCTCTGTTGTGAATGCTCCTCTTCACGAAGAGTCCAAGCCATTGGTATCTGTACAATCGGTATCTGAACACCTGGTATCAGATGACAGCGTAGCAGTGGTAGATCAACTGCAAGAAAGAGCAGTAGATTTGCATGAGCAGGGATACATGGATCCTCAACGCCGATATCGGGTGCGCGAATGCCTCCTCAAGACGCCACAGTTCCTTCGAGGTGAGGGCATTCCATATCTAGAATTAACAATTGTGGACGAGCGCCCCGATGAACCGCCCTATCTTGATCAAGTGTCTTCCTTTGAAACAGATGACTTGAGTAAAACAGATGACTTTAGGACAAATGACTTTAGGACAAATGATGTTTCGCGGGAAGGCAATTGCACAGAGAGCGATCGCCCCAAAGTGAATCGTCCTGCTGGATCGGATGCCGAGGGGATGTCTAGCCCTGACTTGCCGGAAACCCTCGAAACTTCCGGCGACAGAGTTGACGATGAGGATAGAGGCAGCCGCGCACAGCCTGACAATCATGCTGACGAGTCTCCTCTCATGCATACTGAGCCAGATCTGGATGATGGAAATCTGATTCGTCCACTAACCGCTTCACCTCTTGCTCAGGTCTACCTATCGGTTCAAGATCAGTTCTATCCATCACTTCCGCAGGTATACGACGCATGGCAGTCAGGCAATATTTCCGTGGTTATTGTAGAAAACCGTAATGAGTGGACGTCATTGCGTCAAGCCCTTCATGCTCCAGGAACGCCATCGCTCCAAGCCTTGCACTGGTTGCACGAAATGACAGAGCTTTGGGCCGTGTTGCAGCCCAAGGAGTATCATCATAGCCTCCTCGACGTATCTAACGTGCACGTCGATGAAGACCAGATTCTCTGCATCACGGGCTTGCATCGATCTGCTACAGCGAATGACTTCTCTCTCTCAGACTTGGGAGAGTTTTGGAAACGGTTATTAGATAACAGCCCCCTTCAGGCCAATGAGCATCTGGCAGCCCTGTGTGCCGATTTGTCCCATCACAAAATCTCGTCTATTGATGCGCTGCGCCTACGGCTTGAGGGCATTGCCCACGCCCTTCAGGAGGAAGATGTAATCCGTTCTGAGCCAGCCATACCGGGTGACGAAACATCTGCCAATGGAAGCAGTTCCGTGAAACGGATGGAAGGGGACTCTGATACCTTATCCTCTGATTTAGCGGACGGTTTCTCTGGACAAGACACCATCGACGAGGAACTGGAGGTCTATCCAGAGAGCGACGAAGTACCTACGGTTGTCCTGCCCATGCGGCTCTTTAACTTGGTTGACGCAGGATTAACGGACATCGGACGGCAGCGTGACCACAATGAGGATTACTTCAGCATCCAGTCTGAAATGCAAAAGCAGGATACCCCGTCAGGGCGAACCTTCGCGGCGAGGGGATTATATATCCTCTGTGATGGGATGGGCGGACATGCTGCAGGCGAGGTTGCGAGTGCCTTAGCGGTGTCAACTATCGAGAGCTATCTTGCCGACATCTGGACAAAGCGCTTTCCTACTAAAGAAGACATCCGGGCAGCCATTCAAAAGGCCAATCAGAGCATCTATGATTTGAACCAGGAAAATGCTTGCTATGGCAGCGGACGCATGGGCACGACCTTAGTCATGATGCTGGTCGATGATATCAAAGTGGCGATCGCCCATGTAGGGGATAGCCGAGTCTACCGGTTCTGCCGTCGTGCAGGACTAGAGCAGATCACTACCGATCATGAAGTTGGTCAACGCGAGATCCAGCGTGGCGTAGAGCCTGCGATCGCCTATGCGCGTCCCGACGCCTATCAGTTGACCCAGGCACTCGGCCCCCGCGACTCATCGTTTATCAATCCTGATATTCAGACTTTTGAGGTCAATGAAGACACTCTGTTTCTAATGTGTTCCGATGGCCTTTCTGACAATAGCCTCTTGGAACAGCACTATGACTCCCATGTTGAACCCATGCTGAGTTCCCAGTCCAATTTAAATCAAATGATCTATGAACTAGTTGATCTGGCAAATCAGCGAAATGGCCACGATAACATTACGGCGATCGCCATCCGCATGAAAGTTCGCCCAAAAGTCCTGAATATTTAGTAAAGAGCGAGAACAAAAAGGGCGAGAACAAAATGTAACGCTGTGCAAGCACATTAAGTCACGACTTGGCAAAGTTCTCAAATTTACGATGAAAACTAGGGGTTTGGGGGGCGCGCAGCGCCCCCCAAACCCCTAGTTTTTCGTGAAACTTGCCAAGTCGTGTTAATTAGGACAGCACGGCAATGCTGCGTTGCTCCACCAGGGCTGAGGTTTATTTAATCCTTAATCCTATGAGTAACAGGAGGCTGAAGTCCCTTGTCTAGCGCAGCTTCATAGAAAATTGGTACGAGGGATGTGCCCAGCGTTGGCAGAGTACCCAGCCCCCGCGCCAAAGTCAAAGAGCATAGATAATACAGATGCCTTTGCCCTAAACATCAATCTTCTTCCCACCGCTCAACGATCAAGAGATCACTGACGGGATCGTGCATGGTGAACCCAAAATCTTCAAGTTCTCGCCTCCAGTAAGCCCAGTCATCACCATAAAGTAGGGCAATTTTCCAGATCTGATCAGATGGAGATAGCACCTTTGAACCGACAAGGGATCGAACCTTGTTCTGCAGTTTCACCATCGGGTGAATAACTTGTTGAATCATAATTCCTTTAAGTGGCGTTCATAAAACTCGTCAGCTAAAACCCATTCACTCCCCTGGGGGACTGAGTGCCTAAAGCTCTGAGTGCCTAGAAGCTCCAGTGAGTTCTCAAACAGCTTTCAAATAGGTCATTAGCGTCTGTGTAAAATGTCCAGACATACACAGCGGTGAAGAGAGGCAGCGACTTGAGATTAACCGGCTTAAATCAACTAAATCGAGCAGCTGGATCAAAATAATGCTGTGTGAAGTCTCTTAACCAGACATTAACTTATTACACAATTAATTAGTATGCCCGCGAAATGAATGATTGACAACACCTTAATATACTTTGCTGGCAATTTTATTAGGGCTGCACACCCCACCCCCTATTTTTTCACATGACTTGGCAAAGTTCTCAAATTCACAATGCCCAACCCCTGTTTTTGCGTGAAACCTGCCAAGTCGTGTTTTCAGCAATTCCCATTATGGAAATTTAGGGAGCAAAAAGGTCGCCTGAAGCGACCTTTTTGCTCCCTAAATTTGTACCAGTAAGCGCCTGTAGGGCGCGAAGCTTCCTAAAATGAGAATTGCTGCTATTTTTGCGTGAAACTTGCCAAGTCGCGTAAAAAAGGTCCAGGAGAAGGGCGGCGAGATCTGTCCGTCGCCTTTCTTTTAAGATCGCTTAGCCTTTATCAAAGAACAAGCGTTTCAAGCTTTGTTAAATCATATTTTCTTATGCGTTTCCCCTAGCCAATGCGGAATCTAATTCGGTAGACTAAAAATCTTGCTTTTAGTTTAAACCTGCGGTCAGTAGGTGTAAAATATTTGTTTTGGGACGGCTATTTCAGAGGAAAAGTAGAGTATGTCGCGATATCGAGGGCCACGCCTCAGGGTTGTACGGCGTTTGGGAGAATTGCCCGGTCTAACCCGTAAAGCAGCCAAGCGGTCGTATCCGCCTGGACAGCACGGTCAGGCACGGCGAAAGCGTTCAGAATATGCCATTCGCTTGGAAGAGAAGCAGAAGCTCCGGTATAACTATGGCTTGACTGAGCGTCAACTCCTCCGCTACGTCAAGAAATCACGTCGTTCCCAGGGATCAACGGGGCAGGTGTTGCTGCAACTTTTAGAGATGCGGCTTGACAATACGATCTTTCGATTGGGAATGGCTCCGACGATTCCAGGGGCACGACAACTGGTTAATCACGGTCATGTCACTGTTAACGGTCGGGTGCTGAATATCGCTAGCTATAGCTGCAAGCCCGGTGATGTTATTGGAGTCCGCGATCGCGATCGTTCTCGCCAACTTGTTGAAACGAACCTCCAGTTCCCTGGACTGGCAAACTTGCCTAGCCACCTTGAGTTTGACAAGGCAAAGCTTGAAGGTAAAGTCAACAGCATCATTGAACGCGAATGGGTTGCCCTTCAGATTAATGAGCTGTTGGTTGTTGAGTATTATTCACGTCAGGCGTAGGAAATACGGGACGAATCAAGAGCCATCTTGTCTCATGGACAGCGATTATTGAGAATAAGCGGTTTCCTTTGAAGGCGTCACAATATCTCTGTGCTGCCCTTGTTGCCTTTAAGTCGCATTATCCAGTGCTCATAGCGGCGTGCAAGTTGATTAAACCCATGTGAGGGGCGGCGCTCAGCGCCGCCCCTCACATGGGTTCTACATAATGCGCTTGCAAAGCGCTATAAGAATGAGAATTCAATAACGAATCCTGGTCAGATCACGACTTGACAAGTTTCACACAAAGATAGGGGTTTGGCGCGCGCAGCGCGCCAAACCCCTATCTTTGTGTTGTGAATTTGAGAACTTTGCCAAGTCGTGTCAGATCCCTAAGCCCATGCAGTGCAGTTTTTGATGTGGCATGTTCTGCGCTGCCACATCAACCCTCTCAAGATTGCTTACTCCGCTTGCACATCGCTATCAATCCCAGTAAACGCTGCCGAGCAATGTTATCCGCCAATTTGAGACATGGTACGGCTATAGGCTCCGGTGGTGCCTGATTCCCGCTGCTTGTAGTTGATCTCCGGTTTCTGCGCTAGCAAATTGCTGACTGTGTCACGAATTTTCTTTGTTGGAATCCCCGATCGAAGGGGTGATCGCACGTCCACCTGGCCCATTTCATTTAACAGACAAGGACGCAGCCAACCATCTGCTGAGAGCCGCATCCGGTTACAGCGATCGCAGAAGCATTCGGACATTTGGCTAATGAACCCTAGCGTTCCCTTGGCACCAGGGATCTGAAAGACATCTGCTGGGCCATTGCCAAGCACATCCCCTTCTGATAATCCCCACCGCTGTCGAATCTGTTGCCGCAGATCCTCTGAGGGAACCCAGCCAGCAGAGTCAAACAAGCCGGTGTTCCCAATGGGCATAAACTCGATAAAGCGCACATGCCAATTTCGGTTCAGGGTCAAGGCTGCCAGGTTAAGTACTTCATGATCATTTACGCCGGGAATGACGACTACATTTAACTTGAGGGGATCAAAGCCAACCTCATAAGCAGCCTGGATACCCTCCCACACCTGCTGCCAGCGACTCCGCCCCCGGTTACCAATGATCTGGTCAAAGGTGTCGGCATCGAGAGAGTCCAGACTGATGTTGATGCGGCGTAGGCCAGCCTCATAGAGGTCTTGGGCAAGTCCCGCAAGGCGAAATCCGTTGGTGGTCATCGCTAGATCCTGGGTTTGGGGAAGGTGGGCGATCGCCCGTACCATCTCCACGACACCAGGCCGCAGCAGAGGTTCGCCCCCGGTTAACCGAAACCGAGTAAAACCACAGGGAATAAACACCTCTCGCAGTAGGGTCAGTAGTTCGTCCTGGGTCAAAATATTTTGCTGAAGGGCATAGATTAAGTCATCTCCCTCTGGCATACAGTACTGGCACTGAAAATTACAGCGGTCGATTAGACTGATACGGAGATAATCTACACGGTTCATGCTGGATGGTTCACCTTCTGTAGGATTCATGTTGTTTAGATACAATTTAGACTCTACTGCCAAAGCTTAGAGGGTGCTTTAAAAGTCCTAACTTAAATAATTTTGGCGACTAAAGTCGCCACTACAAGCCCAAAAATTATGGACAGATGCCGCTAATTTCTGGGGTTCGTAGTGATGGTTTAAACCATCTTCCCCGTTAGCAAGGCAATCGGGGCGAGGCAAGCAACTGGAGGGAAGAAGAATAGGAAGGTTAATTTTGCAGAAACAATGCCCACGCAAAATAGTGTTTCTAAGCCTCGCCTTGGAATCGATTTGAGAAATCCGAGTGCGGGAGAATCCAAAGCTCTGGTACAGTTTTGGGTTAATGTTCACCGACTAGTGCTCGACGGCGTAAATAGCCCCACTGTTTTTGATAGGCAGAACTCTTGGCATATAAAGAATCCCCATTCTGCCTTCATCCTTCTGCCTTCTGCCTTCCGATACTAGGCATAGATTTATCCTAACGAAAACGTTACATTACATCTTGCTAAGGAGGTACTTTTTGACTA
>CAYXJG010000090.1:0-15160 GCA_964465285.1 uncultured bacterium | reverse complement strand
CGTTTGATGGTGCCAAAGGGATGCTCCACTATTTCCTGGCGCCTGCGGTACAAGGTTTTTTGAGCTTTGCGTGCACTCAAGGCTGCATTTCCAAGCGCGTAGCTGTCGTGTTGATGGGTGGTCTCGAAGTTCGTTATCAGTTTATTCTTTGCCTCACACCTCACTACTTCGTTGTAGCCTACCTCTACAATATTCATCTTTTTGGGCAGTGCCCGCGCATCTTTATCCGTAGTTGATATTTGGGTAACGCCTTTTTTATGTGCCGCTTGTATCTCTTCATTAAGGGCTTCGTATTTGGCTTTGCGCTTGCTTAGCTGGTCCAACTTCAACTGCTCGATTGGCAGATCATCCACAAAAGCCTCTACCACTCGCGCATAACTTTCATCAGCCACGCAACTTTCCAGGTAAACCATCTGGAATTGATTCCGATTTTCTCCTTTAAGCTCCATGTTTAGTCGTTTTTGCTTTCCTCCTAAAAATACAACCTATTCCTCATTTTTGATAGGATTTGGGAGGGTTTTTGCACAGTCTGACGCTTTGTATATGGTGTCGTGGCTGACGTTAGGAAGCCATGCACTATGTACCTTGTTGTGCGGTCGTACGATCTTTTTTCTGTCCCTGCGTTGGCTCAGACACACGCTGCCGACAAGCTTTGGCTTGAGCAGCTTGGCAATGTGTGTGGCTGTTGAGCGTTGGCATTTTCTAGTCTGTTGTTAATTCTTTAGCAATCATCTCGGCTTGTTTCAATACTGTTTCTGTCGCCAGTTTTTGCATGTCTGGGGGATAGCCGTCGCGCCGTAGGCGGGCAAAGTCGCTGATGCCGTAGGGGAGTTTCATGGAAGGTAAAGATAGGGATTCTGGGGCATTCTCTTACTGCCTTGGCATGGCCTACTTCTGTGCCCATCTTTTGTCCCGCGCGTAGATGGTAGAAAGAGACTCAATCCAATGGAATCTGAAAGAGCCTCTCATGCCTGGCGGCCAACAAACCGTAGCCTCCCTGTACATTGCTATAGCTCGGTTTGGGTTCGGAAAAGGCCAATTCTATATCTTCTGGCTGATTCAGAAGCTCGTAATAGCGAAAATAACTCTCGGAAGTTTGGGCGACCACGAATTCGATCCGTCTGGGCCGCTCGTTCGTGAACGGTGCAGCCTGGATAGCAGTGCGAAAACTAAGTGCAAAAGGGTTGGCAACAAAGCATGCATCGGAGAGAAAAGCGCCTTCCTCATATCCACAGCTTACGTTTCCTGCCAGAACTTCTTGTGCAGATAAAAATACAAAGGAGTCTATGAGTGAATCCCAGACAAATCTAGCCTCAAAGTGAAAATACTCTGGCGTAGAAGGGTCATGAGAAACCGAAAAATGAATCTCAACGCCGCTATTGTTCGAACTGTTGGGGATGAACGCGGAATCCTCAAAGGCGAATTGACTAACCGCCGGTGCAACGGGCACGAGTACAGGGGCCGTTGCAAGATCGGGAAAACCTGCTGCTGATGCAGTCAAGTAATAGTGCCTACCAGCTTGGGGTCGCCAATTGAGCGGAGCGGCATAGATTCCTTCTCCTTGCTCTTCCAAAGGGAGTACGTCGCCTGTGTCGCCGACTAGCTGCGCGGAGGCCCCCCGGACGTAGGCGCGGTCTTCCTGGAGGCCCACGGGCGGGCGGGAGACCGTGAGCTGGGCTTGAAAAGCAGCGTTGGGATCCAAGATGGCATGCAGCACCATCTTGTCCCCTTCATAAAACAAATCTGGGGAGAGTGTTTTTTGGCAGCTTAGCAGCAGCAGTAATGGCAGCAGCATCAATAGGCTGCCTGGCCGATAAGTGAAGAAGCAGGATCGCATGAGGAGAAAATTAAAATTCCCATTGATAAGAGACATAAGGCAAAAATGGAAACAAAGACCATTGGACCAGTTCTGTCCCCGCGAACCCCGCCCCCCCACTGGGTAGCGGCGTATAAACGGGTTGCAGGTCCAGAAAAAAAGGATTTTGACGATTGTAGGCATTGTATACGCCAAAAGACCAACTGCGACGGTGGTCGGTCCCATCGGGGTATAGCGTCGCTCCAATATCCAGTCGGTGGTAGGCAGGCATCCGGCTTTGGTTGCGGCCCTCATAGACCAGCAAAATAGGATCTATGAAGCTGAGGTTTGCGGGAAAGGTGACCTTGTGGCTGGCTACTGGCAGGGTCACGGGGCGCCCGGTTTGAAATTGCCAGGTAGCCGATAGCTTCCAGCGATCGTTCAGTTCGTAGCTACCTGTCAGGGAGAAGTCATGTCTGCGGTCAAAGCGTCCCGGATAGGGAAGGCCGTTGTTGATTTGGGCAAATTGCCGCTCATTCCAGGAAAGCGTATAGGCCAGCCAGCCATTGAATCGCCCCGCAGGCTTGCGAACCAGTACTTCTGCTCCATAGGCCAGGCCGGTCCCGCCCACTTCTACCAACTCCTGCCAATTGGAGCTGATGCTGGTCGCAAAGTCGATGCCTTGCCGGTAGTCGATCAGGCCGCTAGAGGGTTTGTAGTAGCCTTCCACACTCCACTCCAGCCCCCATCTCGGGAGCGTATGCACCAGGCCGATGGACCATTGGTCAGCCTGTTGAGGGGGAATCTTGTCCGTGGGAGGCACCCAGATATCGTTGGGGAGTCCTGCCCCGTTGTTGGAAAGCAAATGCAGGTACTGATTCATCCTGCCATAGGCCATGCTCAAGGAAAGCTGATCTGACAAGCTGAACCGGGTCCCAATTCTAGGTTCCCAGCCTTGGTACATGGTGTTAGCTACAAAAAAAGCAGACCACCTCATCCCGACATCCAGTTCCCACCAGGGAAATATGCTGATTTGATCTTCTACAAAAATGCCTAATTCTGAGGCAGGGATGGGCACATCTCCGAAGGTGCTATCGATAATTCCCGACAAGAAAATTCGCCCTGGACTAAACCGATGCTGCGTGGCCGTAAAGCCCCATTTCAGTTCATGAGCAGGACTTGGGTAGTAGTCCCATTGCACCTGCGCACTGAGATCTCGCACCTTGGACCGCGCCAGCAGACGCTCATCTCTTTCTGCACTTCCTCGCGGCGCTTCACTCGCGGTTTCGATTTGGTACCGGTAGCGAGAAAAGGTCAACTGACTCTGCAAAAAGAGTTTATCGCCCAATAGGCGGTTATAGCGAAGGGTGGCGGTCTGATTGCCCCAGGTCAAGCCAAATCTGTCGGCCCCTTGTCGGGGGTCCCCATCTCGCACCCGCCAGTAATCCTGCCCGCCATAGACACTCAAAAACAGGCGGCTACCATCTCGAAATTCATGATTTACCTTGGCATTGAGGTCGTACAACCAATAGTTGAAATAGGTGTCAGCTCCTCCATTTTGGTAACTTAGATACACGGGCAGGAGAAAAAGACCCAGGTAGGAGGCTCTACCTGAAATCAAAAAAGAACTTCGCTCCCCCAAGGGACCCTCCCTGAGCACTTTGGAAGCAAGCAGGCCTATGTTGGCTTTTCCGGTATGTTCCTGGGCGTTGCCTTCTTTCAGCCGGATATCCACCACAGAAGACAAGCGTCCCCCATAGCGGGCTGGGAAATTCCCCTTATACAGATCTATCTGCCTGATAGCATCGCTATTGAAAACCGAAACAAAGCCAAACAGGTGAGAAGCATTGTAAACGGGGGCGCCATCCAGTAATAGCAGATTCTGATCTGTACTGCCTCCCCGCACCAGCAGTCCGGAGGTCCCTTCGATCCCCGTGCTTACGCCGGGCGCCAAAGCCAGGGCTTTGAGCACATCGACTTCCCCGAATAAGGCAGGCACCTGCTCCAACTGCTCTACCGAAAACTGTAGCTGCCCCAGCTTGGGTTGGTCCTGTTGGGATTCTGCCGTGATGACCACTGCCGAGAGGGAACGAGGGGAGAGAGAAAATTGGAGGCTGGTATCTTTTTCTAACCGAAAGGTACGCGTCTGAGAGGCATAAGAGGAAAAACCCGCCCGGATGACAACAGGCCCCTCCGCCAAGGTCAAACTGAAAAATCCATATGCATTGGTGTACGTTCCTTTTCCGGAGAGAGAATCCACGACCGATGCTCCTGTGAGTGCTTCCTGGTCTTCTCCACTGACCACATACCCACTGATTGTCCATCTCTGCCCCCAAGCCGGGAGCGCCACTCCCAGGGCTATCACCAGCAAAAAAACGTATTTGATCATAAGCCGCTTTGTTTCAATCGTTGTGCTCGGGCCAAAAGGCCCGAGTGCAATATACCCTTATGTTGGGTCATTCAGGTGATAGGATTTGCTGTTTTTACTCGACTCTTGGACAGAATCGAAAATCAGCTCAGTAGCTGTAGGAAATGTTACAAGTCGCTACCGCTGTGTGCGTGGCATCAATGTCGGCTGGACCACGGAGGCAATACGTGCCGCAATGAGAAAGTGCGTACTTTGCAGTTTTATTTTTGTCTTTGTCCGTAACATCCACATTCACTGTCTCAGTGTCAGAGCCCCACTGGACTGTGCCAGTTGCCTGAACCCTGAGGCTACTGGTTTTCTTTCCAAACCAGATTCCAAGAGTCTTTTTTTGGTGTTTAGTTTGGCCGCTGTAGCCACCTCCATACCACTCTATGATGCCTTTGACCCGATATTTGTCATTAGAACCATATGTCTTTTTGCAGTCTGCTACCGTCGAATAGCGTAGGGCTTCATTAGCAGAAGGAAGAGAGGAACGAGTAACCTCCTTCAAATTGTGAGAATACGAAAAAGAGCCTAAATTTTGGTCATTTACGGACTTCAAGTGCTTGGACTGCTGAGTGATCAGAAGCTTTGACAGAAACAATGTGATTAAAGGTATATTTCTGGACCTGATCTCCCACCTGTATCATGGCATCGCGATTGAGAAGATGACGCATGAGAGGATGTGCTACCACCTCTACCTCTTCATAATGTCGCCCATCTTCTGGGAGAATGGCGATGAGGTTTTAGAAACCTGCTAGGCTTCCGTTGTTCCAGAAGGCTTGAGCAATCCGAAGGTAATCCTCATCGCTAATGGCCTCATATGCTTCTGCAAAAGAGATAAAATCTCCTACCTCAGTCAGGGTTTGTTCATACGATTTTCCCTCAAGAAAGGCATCCTGAAGTTGCTGCCGGTAGGCTTGGAATTGCGACTCATCCTCAAACTTGAGATACTCTTCTCCAAGGATTGGATATTTTGTCAACTCTTTAGTAGAAAGAATTTCCTGTTCGGGATTTAGTGCAGCGTCTTGACATCCACTTAACATGATCAAGAAAAGGATGAAAAAAATAGTTGCGCTAGATAAATGTTTCATTGGATTAAATCGTTTGATTCGAAGTTAAAAAATGTGTGAAATACTGATGTTGAGAGCCTAATACTGCATTTTATACCTACAGAGTATGCATTATACTTTTATACTAGACTCGTATTAATCGTCTAACAAATATATATGGGGGGGGGACTTTCCAAATGAAAAACTCATTCAGCCAAAAAAACATTGTAACTACTTAGTGGTGAAGTTCCTTTTATCACATTTACCAAGCTGGAGGCTTTTCCCTGTCAAAAAAGGGGAGTGTACCTGGCGGCTCAACCCTTACTTCATCTACCTCGACTACAACGATGCTGGCGACCTCCAGCTCTATCAGTTCAGTCTGTTTCCGCTCCTGCCGTCCATCAGCTATGAGCGGACGTTTTAGGGGGAGAATGTTGATTCCCCCACCTCCCCCGCATACCCCACTTCTGTGCCGACGAAGACGATCACCCAGGCGCGGAGGTCGGAGAGGCTGCGTAGGTCCAGAGCATGCCCTGGACCTACGTCTGGGCTTCGCCCACCACCTCATCGAGGTGCTGGGCGTCTTTTTTCTTGAGGTACTTGAGTTCAAAGACAAACTGATGGGGGGCGGGAAAGGGCTCGCGTCGTTGCAGCAGGAGATCCACGTATTTCTGCTCAAACTCTGGCTCCGACTGGATGAAGTAGAGCGGCGAGGCATGTAGGTAGCTCACCAGGATGGCTTTGACGGTACTTTCATTGAAAGGCATCCAATCGCGGCCAGAAAGCTGCTTGAGGGTGTCGGCCACAAGGTCGAGCAGCGGTTGGGGGTCGTTGTGCTCGGCTAGTTCAACCACGGCATCCTGCACCCGCAGTTCGGCCGGGCGCTGCTCTGTCTGCCGGGAGATAAAGTCGCCAAAATAATCGTAGTAGAGCTTTTCGATCACCTTGTTGGGGATGACCAGCTTGGGAATACCCAACTGGTTGCCACGAATGGTGAGCAAGCCGGTGTAGTAGAGTAAGCTGAGGAAATCCACGTCGGTGAAGGTCTTCTCGAAGCTGAACTGGGCGGTGATGGGGCTGCGGATTTCGCGTTCTGCTAGCAATCGCTGCAGCAACTCGAAGTGGCGGGCTTCCCTGCCGCCCAGGCGAAACAACTGCCGGATGCGCCCATAGTCCGAGGCGATGTTGGTGTCGAGCATGTCCTCGGGATAGGCCCGATGCCGCTGGTAGGCGGAGAGGAAATACAGCACCATGTCGGGGTTGTAGAGGGTCTCGCTGGCTTGGAGGGTAAAGCGATAGCCATTGTACCAATCGCGCAGGTCGTGCATCACCTCCTTCACCTCGCCCCCTGCCACGCCTACCCGGGCCAGCAGGTCTTCTACTTCTTGCGGCGTAAACCCCATCATCTCCGCCAGCAAAGCATCCCGGCTAAAATTCGCCCCGATGTTGAAGCCCGAAGTCAGGCTGTCGAGCGTCACCGGCGAGGCCCCGGTCATGAAGATGCGCTCGACGGTACCCTGACCGGTGGCGGTCTTGATGCTTTCGTAGAATTTGCGCATGTAGCCCGTGCCCGTCACGATCGCCTCGAAGTGTCGCAGATCCTTGCCGATCAGTTCGTTGGTGAAATGGTCGTACTCGTCAATGAGCAGGTAGATGGAGTGGGGATGGCTTTTGAGGGCCGTGAAGAGGTTTTCGATCAGTATGGTAGCATCGTCCGCCGCCAAGATTTCTGCCTGATCCAAATCGGGTAGTTCTGGCCCATAACGCCGAAAAAACAGCTTGATCCCATTGGATACGTTGCGGAGGAACCCCTCTCGGGTTTTCTTCCGGCTATCGGTCTCGATGTGCGAAAAATCCAGCGTCAGCACCAGGTAGCTATTCGCCTGCGGCCAGCCCCCGGAAGAGCCACTCGAAGTCCCCCGCATGCTCCCGCCCGTAGCAGTGCGCCAGGGTTGAGAGCCACAGGCTTTTGTCAAAGCGCCGGGGCCGCAGGAAGATCACGTATGGTTCCCCTAGGCTCTCAAGCACGGGAATATAGCCCATCCGGTCCTGGTAGTGGTAGCCGTCGCGCCGCAGGCGGGCAAAGTCGCTGATGCCGTAGGGGAGTTTCATGGAGGGTAAAGATAGGGATTTTGGGGCTTATTCTCCTATCTTTGCCTCGAAGTGTGTCGCCGTGCCCATCGTTCATTCCCAAGTAAGGACAGTCGCGACTTGTCCCTACAAGCGCGGCCCTACACCCGAAGTGGCGAGTTTCGGGTTTAGCTGCGCCTATGACAAATCGCGCGGGAGGAGGGGAGTAGCTATTCTTTGACAGGAGCTGGAAACAGTTCCTTCTTTCATGTTGGCCGCAGACCACCATTTGCTGCTGCTTTTCGGCGGTGAATTTGGTAGTCACAAACGTCTTTGTTTCATGGAGTCCAGGCGAAACGTATGGCAAATCTTCTGGCTAGCTACCCTGATGGGGAGTTGTCTGGGGCAGTATGTGCCGATTCAGGCCCAGGACCTCCCTGCTGCCTATCTGGCCGGAACCCAGGCCGACTACGAAGGCGACTATCCCGAAGCCATCCGGTTGTTTCGGCAGTTACTGGATTCAGCGATAGACGTGGGGGATGAGGCATTGCAGCTCCGCTGTCTCAACAGCCTGGGCGTCGTTCACACCAACCTTCACCAATACGAGCGAGCCAAAGCCTTTCACCTTCAGGCCCTGCGCATGGAGCCAGGCCATATCGACTCCCTCCTTTGGTCCAATTGTTTGTTGGGACTGGGAAATGTGTACAACCACACTGGCAAGCTCGACTCATCCCAAAGGCTGTACGAACAATCCCTGGCCATCAAGCAACTGGTGGGCGATCCGACGGACTTGCCTGTGGTGCTGGGCAACTTGGCTTCGCTGGGCTGGAAAACCAACCAAATGGACCTGGCCCTGCGCTACGATCAGCAGGCCCTCGAACTGCATCAACGACGCGGCGACCGCCGGGGAGAAGCCGAAGCCCGCAACAACCTCGCTTATGTCTATCGGGAAATGGGGCGGCTGACCCAAGCCCAAGCACAAGCCCGGCAAGGGCTGAACCTGGCCCGGGGCCTTGGCGAGCGCCAAATTCAATTGCGCTGTCTGATCAATCTGTCAACCATCTCCGCCCGCCTCGGTAATCACGAGGCTGGATTTGACTACCAACGCCAATACATTTACCTCAAAGACAGTCTCTACAGCGAAGAAAACCAGCGCATCATCAGTGAGATGGAGGCCAAGTACGAAACGGCGCAAAAGGAAAAAGACCTGGCCCTGCAACAGGCCACCATCGCTGAGCAAAAGGGGCGCATCCGCCTCCAGGGCCTAATGATTGCGGGGGTGCTGCTACTCATGTTGCTGACCATAGGGACCTTGATCTATCGGTTCCAACGCCGCCGCTGGCAGATGCAAAGCCACCTGCAAGCCGAACAGCAGGAGGCCCTGCGCCTCAAGGGGTTGGACGAGTTTAAGTCTCATTTTTTCACCAACCTCACCCATGAATTTCGCACGCCCCTGACCGTGATTCTGGGCTTGGCCGAGTCGCAGCCTACCGACGAAACCTGGGCCATGGTCCACCGCAACGGGCGGCAGTTGCTGCGCCTGATCAATCAACTCCTCGACTTGAGCAAACTCGAAGCAGGGAAAATGCACCTGCAATGGGGGCAGGTCGAGCTGAGCCAACTTCTGCGATACTTGACGGAGTCTTTTCGTTCGCTGGCGGACCAGAAAGGCGTCAGCCTGCGTTTTTTGCCCCCAGACGCTCCGCTTCACACCGACGTAGATCAGGAAAAAGTGCAAATGATCGTGAGCAACCTGCTGTCCAATGCCTTGAAATTCACGCCGGAAGGGGGAGAGGTGCAGGTGCAGGTGCAGCAAGAAGGAGCACATTGGGTCTGTAGCGTTCAAGACAGCGGCCCGGGCATTGCTCCTGAAGAGCAGGAACGGATATTTGATCGATTCGAGCAGGGAAAAACCGCCCAGGGAGGGACAGGGATTGGGTTGGCACTCAGTCGGGAACTGGCCAATTTGATGGGTGGCAGCCTAGAAGTGGCGCGAGAAGTGGCCCAGGGAAGCCGCTTTATCCTGCGGCTGCCATTGCGATCCGGGGCGGCTCCCATGTCCGAATTGTTGCGAATTCCGGCAGATCATCCCCCCAAACCTGTCTCCAACTCGATCCCCTCCGCTGACAGTCGTCCCCGAATCCTCCTGGTCGAGGACAATGCCGATGTGGTGGCCTACCTGCATCATTGTCTGGCGGACAGCTATGAGTTGCTGGTGGCGGGCGATGGAAAAATGGGGGTCCAAATCGCGCTGGAGCAGGTGCCTGATGCCATCATTTCCGATGTGATGATGCCGGAGATGGACGGCTTCGCATTGTGCCACACCCTCAAGCAGGACGAGCGGAGCAGCCATATTCCCATCGTGCTGCTCACCGCCCGTGCGGCCATCGAAGACCGCTTGCAGGGCCTGCGCTTTGGCGCAGATGCGTATTTGGCCAAACCCTTTGACCGGGAAGAGCTATTGATTCGGGTGGAACAACTGATCCTGCTGCGGCACAAGTTGCAGGCACGCTACCGATCTCTGGCGGCCTTGCCGGCCCCGGCGACCGAGACCGAGCAACAGCAAGATGCTTTCATCCAGAAAGTGCGGGAACAGGTATTGGCCCACCTGACCGAAGAGGCATTTTCGGTAGAAGCCCTGGCGGAGCAGCTCCACCTCAGCCGCACCCAACTCTACCGCAAGATCAAGGCCCTGACCGGCCGCAGCGTGAGTCAGTTTGTGAACCTGATCCGCATCGAGCAAGCACAGCAATTGTTGCGCAGCACCGACCTGACCGTGTCGGAAATTGGGTACCAGATCGGCTTTGCCGATCCCAACTACTTCATGCGGGTATTTGCCAAGGAAGTGGGAAAAAGTGCGGGAGAATGGCGCAGTGGGTGAGGTCCGCCTTTCTACTCAGCTCCATCAGGGATCGAAGGGTCCAGGAAGTCATGGGAGAGAATAACAAGGCGTTACCCAGCAGAGATTATCAAAAAATGTTCATCAAAATCAATCTAAACCATGTACTTTGTCATGGATCCAACTGACAACATCTTTGTGAGATGAATACCAAAGAAATCAAATCAAGTTTACTCACCTTGGCTCACGAAAATCCGCAGGATTTTTTCAAGCTTTTGGAAGAAGTACTGGAAGAAACGGTGCAGAATCAGGCTCAACGTTCCCGCTTGGACAAATTGAAAAAGTTGATTCAAGCTGATTTTGACCAGTATGACGAGGTCTTTCGAAGATTGGCTTGATGGAATATAGTTTTTCGTATGTTGTGAAAAAAATTACAGCTAATGCAGACAAAAGCAATTCGCCAAGAAATCGAAGAAATCATCGCTCATCTGCCTGAAGATCAACCTCCGCATGTATTGGCCTACCTGAGAGAGCTGTCACATCTCAGCCCGGACCAACAAAGCAGATTCCATACATTCAGGCAAATTATGGCGGAAGACGCCAATCTGCTCCAACGGCTTGCCCAGTGATTTCGGTTGAAGAAGCGTTGGCGTACCATCAGGCCCAGCTATTGGAGAAAGCATCATCAAAAATCATCCCTTTCTCGATGGAAACAAACGGACAGGATCCCTTGCAACATCTGTCCAGCCTTTTGCAACATACTTCCCTGGAAGTACGGTCGGTGGCGCGCTACCCCCGCTGCATCCACGCCACGGCCCGCGGCCTTTGTTTTTGAAATTCAGCGGCAACTCGCTTTTTACCCCCACTTAGCGCTGAAATTAACTTGAAATTCAGCGGTAAGTGAGTATTTTTACCTACTTACCGCTGAATTTCATCTGATCGCCATGCCAGACTCTCTCCCCATCATTGGCCGCAAGCCAGAACTTGCCACGCTTGAACGGGCCTTTACCAGTCCGAAATCGGAATTCGTTGTGTTGTATGGCCGACGAAGAGTAGGCAAGACCTTTCTCATTAACCAGCTTTTCGGCAGTCGCTTTACCTTTCGAATGACCGCCCTGAGTGGGGCAACACTGACACAGCAATTGATTAATTTTCACACCACCTTGAAGCGACTGGCACCAGATCTGGCTGGTGAGGCAGCCCCGGAGACTTGGTTTATGGCGTTTCAGCTGATTATTCAACTTGCAGAGGCAGACCCGCGTGAGCGTAAAGTGATCTTTTTTGACGAGTTGCCCTGGTTCGACACCTATGGGTCAGATTTTCTACAGGCCCTGGAGCATTTCTGGAATAGCTGGGTAGCCTTGCGAAACGATATTCTCTTGATTGGTTGTGGCTCGGCTGCCTCCTGGATGATCAATCGGTTGATCCATCACCACGGCGGATTACATAACCGGATTACAGCCCGCATTTCTCTCCAGCCCTTTACCCTCGCAGAAACAGAAGCTTTTCTCCAAGCAAAAGGTGCTACTTATGATCGCTATCAATTGCTGGAACTGTACATGGCGATGGGGGGAATTCCCTTTTACCTGGAGCAAATTGAAACGCATCGCAGCATTGCCCAAAACATCGACAGGCTCTTTTTCTCACCCGAGGCGATCCTCCATCTCGAGTACGAAGACCTTTACCGATCGCTGTTCCACCGTGCAGATCGCCATATTTCACTCGTTGAGGCACTTGCTCAGAGGCCTCGGGCCATGAGTCGGGCCGACCTGCTCAAAGCAGCGGGGTTATCGGATGGAGGTTCGGCAACCCAGACGCTCGAAGAACTGGAACAGTCGGGCTTCATTCAGCGGGACTTCCCCTTCGGAAGATCCACGCGCGGGGGACAATACCGGCTGATCGATCCGTACACGGTCTTCTATTTGTCTTTCGTGGCTGACAGCAAATCCGTTGCTGAGGGAACCTGGCTGTATTTGTATCAAAGTCCACGCTGGCGAGCCTGGAGCGGATACGCCTTTGAGTCGCTTTGCAAATCCCACATACAGCCTTTGAAGCAGGCCCTTGGTATTGGGGCTGTTTATGCAGAGGTTTCTTCCTGGAGCAGCAAAGCCAGCGATCCGGGAGCGCAAATTGATCTACTCATTGACCGCAATGACCGAGTGATCAGTGTTTGTGAAATGAAATTTTCGGTCAACCCTTTTGTCATAGATAAGACCTATGCTGCCCGGTTGCAACACAAACTGCGTTCCTTTCAGGCCGAAACGGGCACCACGAAAGCACTGTTTCTCACACTGATCACCACCTTTGGACTCAAAGAAAATGCCTACAGCCATCTCGCCCAGGACAGCCTGGACATGAATGCCTTATTCGGAGCCACAGGATGACTTTCCGGGTTTTTCCAGGAAATCGGACATTCTCAGAGAGTATCATCGCTCCTGCTTTTTCTGCATTTTCAAGCGCTGAGAAGCGATTTTGAGCTCGTTCTGGAGCGATTAATTTAAGGTCCTGAATTCCGAAGGGCTCATGCCCACTTTTCGCTTGAATAGGCTACTGAAATAATGTGGATACTCAAATCCTAAGGAATGGGCAATTTCTTTGACCGAATCATCGCTGCCCAATAGCCGATTCTTTGCCATTTCCAGCAGGTGATAATGAATATGTTCCTGGGTGGTCTTTCCTGTCTCTTTACGAAGTAGATCGCTCAAATAATTGGGAGAAAGGCGAACATGCTCAGCACATTGCATAGCGGTTGGTAGCCCTTTTAATGCCAGATCAGTAGAGGCAAAATAAGTGGAAAGAAACCCATCAATGGCACTGACTACGGGTGTATTAGGCTCTCTCGTGTGATGAATTGCCTGTCATAACACCTGTTGCAATGGCTCAGGAGTAGATCAATGGCCGAAACCAGTACACTTTTGGTATGCTTATCTATCGGATGGATGAGTTCAGCCTGTATCGATTCAACAATGGTTGCCAGGCTATTCTTTTCGTATTCAGACAGGTGCAGGGCTTCATTCATTACATACTGGAAAAATGAATATTCTGATATTTTGGAAGAAAGGGGCGTTCCATGGAGCAGGTCAGCATGGAAAAACAAGCCCCAGCTGTACTTGCATGCTTCGAAAACCGGGTTTTGCAGGATGCCAACTTGGTCGGGCGAAGCAAAAAACAAGCTTCCCTCTTGAAAATCAATTTGCTTTCTGCCGTATTGGAGACTTCCGGCTTTGAGATGCTTGAGCGTAATCGCATAGAAGGACGAAGCCACCTTTAGCCCGGAGTATTCAGCGGTTTGCTCCATATCATTGAGTTTCGAAAGGTCAATCACACTGATGAGCGGATGCTTGGGTGGTGGGATCTGAAGCATGGTGTGAAACATGCTGATACTTCCGATTCTGATTATTTCTTCCATCTCATCAAGGGTTGGATAATTGTTCAAAATAGGTATCAATGGACCTTTTGGAAACGTGCTCAATGGTGATATTCCCAACGCAGAGGATTACCAACGAGAGCAGCAATCCATTCACAAACCCGTTTTTTACCAATTGAGTAACGATCAGCGAGATCACTACGATCGCTACCAAAACCGCCTGAATAAACGGAAAATTCCTGACCACTTTTTGCATACGCTCTGTTTCTAGTTTCTTGAACTCCGCAGGATTTTCATCGAACAACTCCGTTTGCTTCACAAGCAACTTTTCTTCTGTCGATTTGTACGCAAACCCACTGACCGCGGCGAACAGGCCCAAGATCAAGCATCCGGTTTTCAATCCGTCAAAGAGGGAATGAGCACCGCCAAGATGAAACAAAATAGCCAATAGAATCATGATGACACCTAAGCCCAGCATGTAATTGGCGATTGTTTTTTGTGCGCTTACATACAGTTCTAATTGTTCCAGCATAGCCACTCGTTACTTTTTTTGAGAAAATCGTCTTTCAACTTCTGCTTTCAAAGAACGGTTAAACATCGGATATACATCCACTTGAATCTTAGAGGCAGTTTTTCCTAAAAGCCAAGTGGCACCACCTATAACTTGATCGGAATGAATGAATTTTGTTTTACCATCTGACGTAGCCTCTACTCTAAAAGTATGTCTATCTCGTATGCCCATAGTCTCCACATCACTCCAATAAAATTCCACACCATCTTCTACATGAAGCGTGTCGTGATGATATAACTGTGGCTTTGCTTTTGGTCCGGCTTTAAACAGAACATCAATTTTTGTCTTATCCACAATTTTTCCATCCATTTTGAGAATGATTTCATTCCAGTTCGGATAGCTCTCTGTGTCGGTGAGTACACTCCAAACCTGCGCGGGGGTGGCATCAATGATAATTTCCGTATGAGATACCCAGTGGCTCATCTTGAGTTTCTGATATCCCACTTTTTCAATTGGCGAAATATTTTTGAGTTCCATGACTTACTTGCTTAGTCGGTTTAATTAAACGTGAGTTCGGAGTTTTTATCACTGATTATCAATTGATTACAATGCCATTTCGAGCGCTGATTTTTGGTTCCCAAACAGTCCCCTTAGGATGACAGCAAAGCCGTAGGCTCGGCCGGATTTCCGGACTTGGCGCTGGCTGGTGCGTAATCCGGCCGCGACAGACCAGACTTGTCATAAGTAGCCCGCCCTATAGGCGGCAGCGAGAAATCTTGCCTTTCCTGTCAGCCATATCGCCTAAGATTTCTCCCTGTGGTCGAAATGACAGGCTTTTAAAAGCCGGGAAACTCCGAACGCACGTTAATTAAAGGTTAAAAGCCCGTTTGATGGCATCTGCCATGAGAAAATGAGCGGTTTGAGAAATCTTGGCGGTTGGAGCCATTCTTTCCCCTCCGTGTGAAACGCCCGGTGCCACATACAACTCTGTGGGCACATCATCTTTCATGAGCTGTTGGGCATAGGCGATCACTTCATCCCTGAATAGCTCATTGGCTCCCACGTACAAGAAAGCAGGGGGAAGTCCGCTCAAATCAGTGGCCCGGGAGGGGCTTTGCA
>CAYXJG010000089.1:10547-15222 GCA_964465285.1 uncultured bacterium | reverse complement strand
TGCGGATGAACAATGCGGATGAACAATGCGGATGAACAATGCGGATGAAAAATAGTGTAAAAGGCGATCGCCTCTCCTTCTAAATCGGTGTGACGCTTATAGCTCAAATGGGTACTATGTATGGCAAAACACATCTGACCTGAAAGAGTATCATCATGCATAGTGACGGCACCACCTTTTACCCAACCCGTTCCTTCATTCGATTCCAGGCGAAGAAGCACCTCATTGCTGACCTCCATAGCGGCGGTTCATTCTCCGTTGTAGCCCGAGTTGGGAAGTCGAATATGACCACAATCATCGACGCGCAACCCACCGACCCTAGCGACAGGATGCCAGATGAGAGCCAATCGCTGGATCAGCAGGATAGCGAGCTATCCCAGCCCGCCCCCTCCATTGAGGATGAGTTGTTTGCCGAAATCACATCAACAGTCTTTCACCCGCAACGACATCCAGAACTGTATCAACCCCATGCTTCCCAAGCGTCGGCAACTCAGGTAGAACGGGCGATCGCCACTGAAATCGTAGACACCTACAAACGCATTTTCACGAATCGCTCCAATCAGTTCATCCAGGACTTGAATTCGCTGCTCTAGGGCGTGTATGCTTTGCCAATTACATTAAGCAACACCGCATCAATACCACTGCAAGCCATGACTGACCGTGTTTTGGCAGAAAACTCATCAACTGTATTCGTCAGGCGTCTGCCCCCCGCACCCGACATCACGATTTACTCAACGCTGTCCTTGACTGCTGACGAGCGCACCAAGACACGGCGCTACGTGGAAACTGATGACGGCCTGGGTATTTACCTGCGTTTGCCACGGGGCACCGTTTTGAAACACGGGGATGTGTTGACAGCAGCATCAGAAGACGAGCCTGAGTCGGATTCATCGCTGGAGGGATCTCGCTGTATTCGGGTCATTGCTAAACCGGAATCGGTGATGACGGTGATGGGCAAAACACCCCTGGACTTGATGAAGGCAGCATATCACCTGGGCAACCGCCATGTGCTTGTCGAAGTAACGCCCAATTTTTTGCGCCTTAGTCCCGACCCGGTGTTGAAACATATGTTGCTCCACATGGGGCTGACCGTTATTGATGAGATGGTTCCCTTTGAGCCAGAGGTCGGTGCCTACGCACATTCACATTAGTAATTTTGATTTTAGAGTTTGGATTTTGGATTGTGGTTATTGCCCTGCCTTTGTTGCATCTACTTCAACTGTCGAGTTCTGCCCTGCCTGTAGGAGCGTATAGCTATTCGGAGGGGGTGGAGAGCCTGGTGTACGATGGCCGATTATCGAATGGTGATGCTCTGGGAGACTGGGTCCGGGGAGAACTGCGCTGGGGGTCGATTCGGGTGGAAGGGGCGATCGCCCATCGCATTCACCAGGCGGTAACCCAGCAGGACATCGACCGCATCGCCTACTGGAACCAGTGGCTCTCCGCATCGCGGGACAGCGAAGAACTGCGGGAGCAAAACTGGCAAATGGGACGGGCGCTCGCTCGGCTGTTGTTGAGCCTGGAGGAATGGCACGGGACTCCCGACCTGCGAAACTTTCTGTCCCAAAACCAGCCTCCAGTGAATTTTGCGACGGCCTTTGCGATCGCTGCCGCTCACCGTCACATTCCTTCAGATTCTATGCTGCTCGGCTATCTTCATAGTTGGGCCAGCAACCTTATCGCCGCAGGCATCAAACTCATCCCCCTGGGCCAAACTGAAGGCCAACAACTCCTCAGTGCCCTTTATCCCGACATCGAACACGCTGCCCAGATCGCCATGACTCTCCTTGACGATGAGTTGAGTAGCTGTACTTGGGGACTGGCGATCGCTAGCATGACCCATGAAACCCTCTATTCGAGACTTTTTCGCAGCTAGGGAGAGAATTAAATAACTTGAATCCAATAAATTGAATCCAATGTTGTTAAGGCGGCGCAGTATCGCCGCGCCGCCTTAACAACATTGGATTTTATTTCACGACTGGGCAAAGTTCTCAAATTCACAACGCAAAAACAGGGGTTTGGGGCGCGCTCAGCGCGCCAAACCCCTGTTTTTGCGTGAAACTTGCCCAGTCGTGTTATTTAATCCTCGGTCCTTGCCAGGTCTTGCCGTTGGCAGTCACCTGCTCGCCAATCAATGGCAGGCTATATCGGGAAGGCCAATCAATGGGACTGGCGACCCCCTTCACGGAGGCATATAGCCCTACAGGCTTAGGTTCAAGAGTGTATCCCCCGCGCAGCGGGGGATACACTCTCCTCCAATGTCCCAACCTAAGTGCGTATTGCTATAGAAACTCATTTGAATGGGTTTGGGCACATTGGCCCGCCATTCATTTTCGGGTGGGCAATCGCGCTCAGCTACACTCCATGAATCTCCCCTACGATATTAATCTCCCCTACGATGGTCACTATCACCCACCACTCAACCAAACGATCTGTGAACACTATTCTCCCTTTTCTGCTTAAAGTGATTGCCTTGTCTAGTGTCTTGTCTGTTGCCGTAAAATATGGCGGTCGCTACCTGCCCATCCCTGCCACGTCCTCTGCGGCGCTCGTGATTGTTTTTGCCCCTGTCGTTGGACTGGCGATCGCCCTCACTCAACATATGCTGTCAGACAAAAATGCCCATGCGAACGATTGACGACATCAACGACAAAATTCGGCAACAGAAGGCGACAGTGCTTACTGTTGAAGAGGTGAAAGCTCGTGTGGAGTCAGCGGGCGTTACCGCTGTTGCTCAGCAGGTTGATGTGGTGACGACGGGTACTTTCGAGCCAATGGAGTCCTCAGGAGCGATGATGAATCTGGGGCATACCGACCCGCCCATCAAGATTCGCCAATGCTGGCTGGATAACATTCCGGCATATTCTGGGTTTGGGGCGGTAGATCTCTACCTGGGGGCAACTCAGATGGTGGAGTATTCAGGTAGGGGCGAATTTACTGAATCGGAGGAAGGGCGTGAGCGGGGCGGCGGGCATGTTATTGCGGATCTGATTGCAGGCAAGAGCGTCTACCTCCGCGCCATTGGGCAGGTCACAGATTGCTACTCGCGGTCATCCTTCGAGACCACCATTTCCCGCGACACCATTAACCAGTTCTATCTGTTTAATCCACGCAACCTATACCAGAACTTCGTAGTGGGTGTGAATGGGGGCGATCGCCCCCTCTACACTTACCTCGGCCCCCTGCTGCCTGGCTTGGGCAACGCTATCTACTCCAATCCTGGCGCTTTGTCCCCCTTGTGGAACGATCCAGAGCTACAGCTGATCGGCATTGGCACGCGGGTCTTTATGGGAGGCGGCATCGGCTATGTCGCCTGGGAAGGCACCCAGCATTTTCCCCTGCAAAAGCGCCTGCCTAACCAGACCCCCATCGGCCCTGCTGCAACCCTAGCGCTGATTGGTGATGCCAAGCAAATGGATCAGCGTTGGGTGAAGGGGTGCTATCTTCGGGGATATGGCCCATCACTAATGCTAGGGGTGGGCGTGCCGCTACCTGTGCTGAACGAAGAGGTAATTGCCCGATGCGCGGTCAAAGATGAGGAGATTGTGGCTCCGATAGTGGATTTTTCTATTCCCCGGCGAGTGCGGCCCACGTTTGGGTTGGTCAGCTATGCTCAACTGAAATCCGGGCGCATTCGGGTAGATGGCAAAGCAGTGCGCACAGCACCCCTCGCCAGTATTCACCTGTCGCGACAGGCTGCCCTAGAGCTACAACATCTGATCGAACAAGGGCAATTTTTGCTCACGGAACCCGTTGCCCCCATTCCCATGAACCGCTCGTTTCTCTCGCAAGACCAGTGGCGTGGAGAAGTTGCCCTGGAATAAAAATAAGGAGTGTAGACAATGCCCGCACTCCTCTTCTCAGTAATAACACGACTTGGCAAGTTTCACGAAAAACTAGGGGTTTGGGGCGCGCTCAGCACCCCCCAAACCCCTGTTTTACCTTGTGAATTTGAGAACTTTGCCAAGTCATGGGGATACATGGATGGGGATTGAGTATAAAAACTATTCCAAAAGAGTTTTTGCATTCTTGCTAGAGGGTTTTGTCGCGAATGCTACTGACAGTTTCATGCTGGGACGCATCTGCTGCATGGCGTTGAGGTAGGCATCCGCTTCTCCTCGGCGGCGAAATCGGGCAATAACTTGTTGACCCAGTTGAGGATGTTGGTTTTGCACAGTCCAGTGGTTTAGCTGTTCTTGATAGGTCATGGCTGTAAGCTCTAGTAAACAACAGAAATACAAACGACGTCGCCTGCTTGACAGAAATGTCAGCTCAAAGCATTGCCTTACCTGTGGGCAAAGCAACAGGGCATCAGGTTTCATGGATGCAAGCGATTCAGTTTCAGCGATTTAGCTTCGGAGATTCAACTCCAACTTTTCGGTCTCTAGAACCGACGCAGCAAAGCGTTAATGTAGCGCTCTGGGAGTCTGAGATGAAGAAAATTCCTGATTGGGTTTCTTTTTTTTGCATCGTGTGGCGGCGCAAAACGTCAGCACACAATATTAATGATTACGATGCTAATGACTGCGATACGAATGACCGCAATATCAACGACCTGAATAATGGCTTTAGATGTTAGTTTGGCGTGATGCCACACCTAATCGAAGAGACCCCAAAGTAAGAAGCAATTAACTGAGAAGCAATTAACTGAGAAGCAATCGAAGCGAGAAGAAAT
>CAYXJG010000089.1:0-10447 GCA_964465285.1 uncultured bacterium | reverse complement strand
AGAAGCAATTAACTGAGAAGCAATTAACTGAGAAGCAATCGAAGCGAGAAGAAATTAACTAAGAAGTTCTGAATCATATGCCTCTATTCTATCAATAGATGCTGTAACTGATGAAAGTCACTAAGCATAGAGGTAGCATAAGGTGATTTCCTCTATAGATAGCGTTGAGGATAAAAAACGGTACACCTCTACATAAAACTAAACTTTGAAGGTTGCTGTGGAGTAAGCAGCGATCGCACGTCCTCAAGGTGCTTTAGATGTGCCCGGAATGATTTAGAACAGGACAGACGCATGTCCTCTGTGTTCCATACCCGTTTGGGATGATGGCGGGTTTGGGATGATGGCGGGTGCAGCCCGCTGCCATCTCAACATTTGCGTCAGTCCTACAGGAGTTCAATCGGTTGATCTGGGTGTGGCTTAATGATTTAATGCATGGTCTTAACTAATTAATGCTTTGTCTTAACTAACCATGACCACCAAAGAGGAACATCATGGGAAGATATGTGATCGGTTGAGCAGGAACATCACCCTTGTTAAGCAAACACCTTTCTCGAACCTTTCGCAAGCGGGACACGGCTATTGTGGGTGTGCCCATCCTACTGACACTCTTGTGGGTAGCGAGTTTGGGACTAGATCGCCTGTGGCTTGCCATCGACCACTCGGTGCCATCCTGGGATCCGGCTGATCACCTTATCGGTGCTCTCAACTACGGTTGGATGGTACGCAATGCTGGCTGGTTTTCGGCAGATTGGTGGCAGGGCATCTGGACGCTTTCCTCCAAATATCCGCCGCTGCTCTACCTGTCTACGGCTCCATTCATCAACCTACTTGGGCCGCAGGCCGATACGGCAATTTGGGTGAATGGGATTTATACGGCGATTTTGCTGGGTGCAGTTTATGCTCTAGGCCGTAGGCTCTTTAGTTCTGCGGTAGGGCTGTGGGCAGCGGGGCTCTGTGTTTTGTTTCCCCAGTTCTACACCCTGCGATCGCACTACTTTATGGATTATCCCCTCACGGCCCTGGTGGCTGCAGCCTTCTGCCTGCTGACCTGCTGGCGGGGCAGTCGGCAAGAAAAAACCGATGGGTTTTGGCCTTGGCTCTGGGCGATTGCCTTTGGCATTATTTTTGGTTTTGCTTGCCTGATGAAACAAACGGCGGTGCTGTTTCTGGGTATTCCTCTGCTGGTGCTGGGAGTGCGGCTGCTCTGGCAGCGGCAGTGGGGGCGGGTGGCTCAGCTTGTGGTAGGGAGTGCAATCGCCGGGGTGATGATGCTTCCCTGGAGCCGCACCAACTGGCTGTTTCAAATCAGCGCGGCATTCAGTGCGAACACTCGATCTGCTGAAATTGAGGGTGATCCCTCAGCCCTGACCCTTGCAGGCTGGACTTACTACATCAGCCATTTGCCCAGTGCTGTCTCTTATCCGTTGCTGGTGGTTGCTGTTGGGGGACTGGCATTATTGGCGTTTGGCGTTTTTTCGCGCCCAAAGTTCCATAAAGAAGAACAGGATGATGAGTGCGATAGCAGAACAATTTCCTGTTGGCACGATCTGTTGTGGTTGATGGTGTTTGTCGGCGGAACCTATGGAGTATGGTCGGCGATCGCCAACAAGGACGTGCGCTACATCATGCCCTATCTGCCTGTGATTGCGGTAATTATGGGACTCGGCATGGCATCCTGGCGGGGAGGCTGGCGAGTAGTGCCCTGGGCCGCAGTAGGACTGTCGGTGGTGTTGATGGTCGCTAACCTGTTTTCTCCCGTAGGTCAGCCTCCGTCGGCGATCGCCAAACGCCTCACCCCAGCAGGCCAGCAACCCGTATACCTGGGGGACCCCTGGCCCCACGCTGAAATTATCGCCGAGATGGTGAAGACCCAGCCTCACCAGATTATGAACCTGGGAGTCCTGCCTTCCACCCCAGAAATCAACCAGCACAACTTAAACTATTTCGGCACCCAGGCAGACTTTCAGGTTTATGCCCGTCGCATGGGCAAAAGCCAGGAGCATATTGACCAGGATTTGCGATCGCTCTCCTGGTTTGTCAGCGTCACCCGCCCGCAGCTCAACCACCACGACCGCAAATCCCGACGGCGGCAGTTGGCGATCGCCCGTGACCTGCGGCGATCGCCCGACTTCAAGCGGCAGCGCCAGTGGGACTTGCCCGATGGCAGCCGTCTCAACCTCTTTCAGCGCAAGCGGTTGCCTGTGGAGGTGATACCCTGGGATGGTCTGCCGGATACCCCAGGGATACCGACCGATGGCGCGGGGGGGCCTGTTCAGCTTGCGAAACTCACCGTGCCCGACCGTGCTGTGGCAGGCGATGCCATTCCCGTTACCTATGGCTGGCAAGGCACCTGGGATGCTCTGTCCCACTGCACCGTTCTGTTGAAATGGGAGCGATCGCCTGATAATTCTGCCCCTTTCCTGCCAGATCGTCCCTCTACCCAAAAATTGGCATCAGCCTCCTCATCCCAACAATGGCTCCACGACCACAGCATCGGCTTCGGTACCCTGCGCCCTCAGCCGATTCAGGCAAATCAATCTGTGACTGCTCCTGCCCCCCTGGCCCCGCCCTCTTTCGCCACCGTAGTAGAACACACCGCCATGCAGCCCCCTGCCGCCATCAAGCCCGGCACCTATCGCCTCACCGCCGCCTATCTCGACCCAATGACCGGAGAGGCTACTCCACTCGCCGTACCTCCTGCCTCCATCACCCTGACCTCCCGAGAGATTGCCCCCGCCTCCACCCGCGATGAGGACAATGCTCCCCACTCCATCTCGCCTGATATAGACTGGGTGAGCCAACTCCGCCTTCTTGCAACTGCCCTACCCGAAGGTATTGACGCCCTCGGCCCCGTCTTCGACCAGATTGGACGCTTCAGCCTCTATGACCCCATTCAGAGCTATGCCATCCAAGCCGAAATCACTCTCCGCCACCGCCTCCGACAAGACCCCACTAACCTGCACAACGCCTACGCCCTCACCCTCGCCCAAATCCTCCAGCGAAATGCAGAGGGGGCGATCGCCACGCTGACCCGCATCACCGATCTGGATGCAGATAACCCCTACGCCCACGCCTACCTCGCCTTCGTCCATCTCTACGCCCTACACCCCTACGCTGCCCAGAGTGCCATTGAACGGGCGATCGTCCTGGCTCCAGACGTGCAAGAGTTCCGAACACTGCGAACCGTGGCGCTAGGGATGGGGGGCAATGTTTGGAGAGCTTGGCGTGAGTAGTATTCCTCCACCCTCGATCAAATATCGTCACAAAGGGCTGCTGAATTCCAAGGTTGTTGAGTACACTTGCGTACAGGGGATTGACAATCTTGTTGATGCATTGCCTGTGTGTCCTGATATTCCTCTTCGACTCATAGTAGCCCAAAGACTCATAGTAGCCCAAAGACCCATAGCAGCCGAAATTTGCAACAGTCATGAAGAAAATACTCTTTGGTTCTCTAGCGGCGATCGCCCTCTCTGGGGCTCTTGCCCCGGCCCGCGCCGATGACCTCGTTCATGTGCAGCGGCTTCTCTCGACCGGAGATTGTGAGGCATGTAACCTCAGCCGTGCAGGGTTGGTCTATGCAGACTTGTCGAATGCGAATCTGCGGGGAGCAAATTTGCGGGGGGCGAACCTCAGCCAGACGGACTTAACAGGCGCAGATTTAAGCAATGCGAATCTAACGGGAGCAGTGCTGTTTAATGCCAACCTGGAGGGAGCCAATCTCCAGGGGGCAGATCTGCGAGGGGTAGATCTGCGTCAAGCGTTTCTAGGGAACGCAAACGTGGAAGGGGCACTGCTGGAAGGGGCATTCTTGATGGGTGCACATGGCCTTCCTGACACCATTGAAACCCCCGGCGTCCTCTTCCAGTGGGGAATTCTTGAATCTGAAAACGAAAATTATGAGCTGGCAATCCGCTATTACAGCCGGAGTTTGCAAGCAGATCCGGACAATCCAGAGGTTTATTTAGCTCGCAGTATTGCTCTGTTTCGCTGGGGCGATCCTGAAAGAGCCTATGCCGATGCAAAGGAAGCTGAGCGGCTGTTCATGGCACAGGGCAATGCTGAAGGCCAGCAAAATGCTCTTATGCTAGCAGAGGGCATTGTTGAGGTTCAGCGGCGTATTGCAGAAGGCCCGGAACCCCCACCGCCTGATTTCTTGGGACTGGTCGGTTCCCTGAGTTCCCTACTGATTCAATTTGCCGCGCGGGGGGCACTACCGTTTTAAAGGCTAGTTAAAGGCTAGAAATCGTATAAGTAGGTTGGTACTAATAAACTCAACTTAAAAACCAGGGGAGCGCTTCTCCGGGGCGCTTCCCCGGTTTTGAGGTCTTGAGGTTACTTATGCTGGGTTACTTAGGAATCACGACTTGGCAAAGTTCTCAAATTCACAATGCAAAAATAGGGGTTTGGGGCGCGCGGAGCGCGCCCCAAACCCCTATTTTTGCGTGAAACTTGCCAAGCCGTGTATTGTGGCGTGGGAGGGCTGAGATCCCTAGTTTCTGGCAACCAGGGATTGGTGAGGGGCTATCCGTTCATTGAAAAACCAGGGTTCTTCCAAGAACCGTAACGAGTTCCATGCTCGACAGCAAGCGGGGATTCGGGAGAAAGTGTTAACAAAACGTCTAAATTCCGACCGGAATACTCGACTTTATGAGATGCTAGAAAGTCCATTCGGTAATTTTAGGGCTGAGATTCTGTCTAAACCCCTAAATTTCATATGGAGTACGGGGCGATCGCCCCGCTTTACCTCCAGTCTCAGATTGATTTAGCTCATGCACGAATTCGAGGAGATGCAATGACTGCTGAAAACGCTTTGACCTGGAAGCAAGTCTTAGCTGACAAAATGCCCCCCAACTGGGCAGACGAGATTGATACCTTTGAAAATCAAATGGCGTTGCGTCGTCAGGGAAAGCTAGATGAAAAGGTTTTCGCTGAATTGCGTCTTCGCCGGGGTGCCTATGGTCAGCGCTATGATAATGGCTATCGTTACGATGGGTTTGAATCGAAGGAAATTCCCTTCCCTCACAAAGACCTGACCAAAGGACCAGACACCAAATGGGAAGCACCGGGGATGCAGCGCATCAAACTGCCCTACGGCGGCATGACGGCTGAACAGATGGAAGTCCTGGCAGACATCGCTGAGGAATACTCAGACACCATCATTCACATCACCACCCGCCAGGATGTACAGCTCCACTTCATTTCCCTGGATGACACCCCCGACATGCACCGCCGCCTCGCGGCTGTGGGCATCACGACTCGCGAAGCCTGCGGCAACTCGGTGCGGAACGTCACCGCCTGCCCCATTGCCGGGGTCTGCCGCGACGAAGCCTTTGATGTGACAGGCTACGCTAACGAAACCGCCCACTACTTCCTGGGGCACCGAGACGTGCAAGACTTTGGACGGAAGTTTAAGATTGCCTTCTCCGGGTGCAAGAACCATCCCTGCGGCCTCACCTCCATGCATGACCTGGGGCTGATTGCCACCACGAAAGAAATCGAAGGGGAACTCAAAGAAGGCTTTGAAATGTATGTGGGGGGTGGACTTGGTGCTGTTCCCTTCCTGGCGAAGCTGTTTGATGAGTTTGTGCCGCCAGAGGAGCTAATGCCACTTTCACAGGCGATCGCCCGTGTTTATGCCCGCCTGGGCGAGAAGAAGAACCGCAACAAAGCTCGCATCAAGTTCCTGGTGCAAAAGTTAGGCATTGACGAGTTCCGTCGCCTGGTCATGGAAGAACGGGCTGCCCTTGAGGACGACCCGGAATGGATAACCTGGCTGGACAACATCCAGTCCTACGAAGAAGCGGGCTTGCCGGAGCCAGTGACCAAAGGTGAGACCATTGATCTGGGCGACGATGCCGCTGCTTTCGAGCAGTGGAAGTCCACTAACATATACCAGCAGCGCCAAGAAGGGTTCGTCTGCGTCACCATCTCCCTGCCCCTGGGTGATCTAACCTCTCAGCAACTGCGGGATTTGGCAAACGTAGCGCGGAAATTCACCAACGACAACACCCGCACCACCGTTGAGCAAAATATTCTCTTGCGGTGGATTCGTGAGGAAGACTTGCCTGCCCTCTACCTGGCGCTGAAGGAGATCAACCTCCATGGGGCTGGGGCACAGACTATTGTGGACATCACTGCATGCCCCGGTACCGATACCTGCAAGCTAGGCATCGCCAGCTCCCGTGGGTTGGCTGGGGAACTGCGTCAGCGTCTCGCTGTGAAGGGATGGCAGTATAACGAGTCCCTCAAGGACATTCGCATCAAGGCGAGCGGATGCTTCAACTCCTGCAGTCAGCACACGGTCGCGGAAATCGGCTTCTACGGGTCAAGTCGCCTGATCGATCGGCACCGGGTACCCCACTTCCACCTGGTTCTCGGGGGCGAATGGGACAACAATGCCGCTCAGTACGGGCAGTCCCTCGGGGTGATCCCCTCGAAGCGCATTCCCGATGTGGTCGAGTTTCTCATCGACACCTACATGGCAGAGCGGCAAGAGGGCGAGAAGTTCTCGAAGTTTGTGCGCCGGGTTGGGAAGAAGACCATCAAGGAGCGGGTGCAGCCCTTTACAGAAGTGCCTGCATACGCAGTGGACAAGTCCTTCTACCACGACTGGTCAGACTCCCGCGAATACTCCATCGGTGACATCGGCGTGGGTGAGTGTGCCGGGGAAGTTGTAACGCTGACTGACTTTGGCGTGGCGAAGGCAGAAAGTACCTACTTCGATGCCACCCTCCTGCTCGAAGAAGAGTCCACCAACGGCAATGTGCAGGCGGCAGCAGATAAGGCGCTGGAAGCCATGATCAAAGCGGCTCAGGGCTTGCTGAAGGTGGGCAATGTGGACATCCCCGACGATCCAGCGGTCATTGTGAGCGAGTTCCGCAAGTACTTCTACGACACAGAACTGTTCTTCGATCCCTTTGCTAAGGGTAAATTTGCCAGCTACCTGTTCAAAGCGTTTGACCAGCGCAACGAGCCCGCTGACCTGGATCGGGCCAAGCAGCTGATCGAAGAATCCCGCCTGTTCATCGAAGCTGCTCACGACTGCAATGCCCGCATGGTGCAGTCCGGCATCAACAGTCCTGCGAGCTTCAACCGCTGGCTCATGGACAAGGAAATGGCTGGGGTATAACGCTCAGGTCATTGTCTAGCATGTCAAGATCCCTGGGTTCTTACCGCATCCCAACCGTCTGATTCCCAGGCTCTGCCTTGTCAGATTCCCGGGCTCTGCCTGGGAATCTGGCAAGGCAGAGCCTCTGGCTCTCGTTGAATTGGAGGCAGAGTCTCCAGTCGAGGCACCCAGCGAGGCCCTGAGCACCAGAATAGGCCGGTCATCGGCAGCAATTTGAATTAACGATTAGGGAACAAAAAGGAGTTCGGAGTGAATCTGGAGCGATTTGCAGTTAAATTTTTTGCCCGTCCAGACACCAACGTGGAGGACGAGGCATTTATTGATATTTTCCATGACTGGATTCGCCACAAACGGCTGAACCACGTCATGCTAGACGTGGCGGACTATCGCCACGTTCCTACCGGCCCTGGTATCATGCTGGTGACCCATGAAGTCAACTACGCAATGGATCGGGAAGATGGGCGGTTTGGTCTCTATGCCCAGCGGAAACTTGGCAGCGAAGAAACTCTGAAAGAGCGCATCGCAGGGCTGGTGAAGACAACGGCTCGGTTTGGGTCGTTGCTGGAAGCAGAATCGCGCATGAACGGGAAGCTGTACCTCGAAGGGAGTAAATTTCACTACATCGCTAACGATCGCCTGCACGCCCCCAACACCGAGGACGCGTTCAACCAGATCAAGCCCGAACTAGAGGCGATCGCCGCTGACTTGTACCCCAGCAAATCCGTCTCTGTCACCCGCCTACAAAACGACCCCCGCGCCCGCCTCACCGCTGTTGTCGAGGCCGACAGCCCAATTGACATCAGCGCTCTCGTTGCGACATAGGCTATTCATCGCGCTATAGAATTTTTGTAGGGGTAAGGAAAGCACTCTCTTACCCCTACATGAAGACTGGGTGCTGATGCCAATGCTGTTTGTTGAAAATTCATTTGTTCTAATCGTGTGAGCTATGGGCGATCGCCCATCTCCATGGAGTGTTCATGGTTTTGGAATTGTCCAGTAAGTCTGAATATTGCCTGTCTGCGTTGATTGAACTGGCAGATTTGTACGCCAGCGGGCAACCCCTCCAAATTCGCCAGATTGCAAAACGGCAAAATATCCCAGAACGCTACCTGGAACAGCTGCTCTTGCTACTGAAGCGGGGCGGACTGGTGCGGAGCCAGCGGGGCATGAACGGAGGCTATCTGCTCGCGCGCGCACCCCAGGAAATCTCCTTGCTGGAGGTGATTCGGTGCATTGAGGGTACTGATGCTCCCCGCCATAAAGAAGACGATGATGGGCAAACCCCAGAAATTAAAACAGTCCGGTCAGTATGGGGCACGGCGTGCCATGCGGCGGAGGATATTTTAGAGAATTGCACCTTGAAGGATTTAATCAACACACGAAACGCGACATTCCAATCTCAGATGTACTATATCTGAGGGGCATTTTCTGAGGAACATTTATGGTGGGGCAGCATGGCGATGCCGCGCTGCCCTGCCAAGATTTGACTCAAATCACGACTTGGCAAGTTTCAAGAAAAAACAGGGGTTTGGGGCGCGCGGAGCGCGCCCCAAACCCCTGTTTTTGCGTTGTGAATTTGAGAACGTTGCCAGGTCGTGTTGCCAAGTTGTGTCAAATGATGGATGGCGGTGTGCAACTGCGTTACTCACGAATCGTGGACTTCACCTCAGCGCACACTGCTGCCATCCCTGGGCCCTAGCGAAAGGGAGTACCGAAAGACTGCGTCCAATAACTGTTGTGGTTGACCGACCCGGTGTCGTTTTCCAGAAAATAATATCCAATGCCAATTTCTCGTAAATCCGCATTCAGGATGTTCGCACGATGGCCGGGACTTCTCATCCACCCATCCATAACAGATTCAGGGGTGGAATATCCGGCTGCAATATTTTCTGCCGCTGTTGAATAGTTATAGCCCACCGCCTCAATGCGGTCGAACGGGGATGAGCCGTCTGCCCCCGTATGAGAGAAAAAGTCATCCACAGCCATGCTTTCGCTATGGTTTTGAGCCGCACGGTTCAGGTCGGTATTGAGGGTGAGAGGTCTTAGTCCAAAGCGGCTGCGTTGCCCATTTGTCAAGTCGAGCACCTTCTGGATGAAGGGATGAGTCGTTGACGAAGCCCCTCTATCCTGTTCATTAGACTGATTCGTTGATTTACCTTTAAATTTAAGTTTGTACGTCGTGTTGCCTTGACTTTGATAGACGTGGAGGTAGTATTTTCCAGCGTCCAGGTCTTTCAGCTTGATGCGTTCCTTGCGGCGGCCTGCAGAGCTTGAAAAAGCCACCGAGTTGCCGCGCTTATCCAGCAACTCTAAGTCAGCGTTGGCGCGGAGGCCAGCCAGCTTAAACTTTACGTTGCTACTCCGCCTGAGCCGAAACTTGAAATAGTCACTCTGGTCTGACTTGCCAATCCAGTCCTTGATGCGGCCTTTATTGTCATTCAGTGCAATTTTTTGAGCATCTCTAAGGCGATTTCCTGCTTGGTCAAAGGACATTGCCTTGACTCCTTTAGACTACGATTGCCAACGCTTCTAGCGTTCCCAACGGCTCAGTAAATCATCTCAGTATTTACGTCTAAAAAATTACGCTAATCTACAGACTCCTGTATTTTCACGACTCTTTTTCGGATAGAGGGCGATCGCCTCTTTTTGCCCCAGAAATATCTGTAAAAATACGGATTGCTCAAATAAAAATTAACGGAAAACGAGTGATATAGCCGCATTGAATCTGGGCAGGATAAATGCAGAAAATTAATAGGAGTCATCCGCCTATTTATGAATAAAAAGCTCCTAGATATCACGATTATTGAAATGAATTAGGAACTGAAGTGAGTGTAATTGTCGGTAGTATTTCTGATACTCTCACGTATCCTAAATGCCATAATCACAATGATTTCATCATATAGCGTTCCTGAGTGAGTTATGAAATGAAATGTGAGAATTGGGGCGGGCGCAGCCCGCCCCAATTCTCACATTTCATTTAGGATTGCTATATAAGTAAGCGAACACAATCAATATAAAACCCGTAAATTCTGCGCTACCCGCGCAGAGGGCGGCGCAGGGTTTTATATTTGGTTTTAATTGTTCCAAGCTACTTAGGGATCTGCGGTTAAAAAACTGGAGTTTGAACAAATTTCTTTACTCAAACCGTGAAACCCTCTCTAAGAGAGGGTTTCACGGTTTGAGTAATCTCAACACCAAATTTTCTGAAAGGCAGGCACAGCCTGCCTTTCAGAAAATTTGGTGCGATTTTGTTAAAAGTCAAGTAATAAATACATGAACCAAAAACGACTAATCAGTAGCTTCATCAAGGGATTCTCG
>CAYXJG010000088.1:3561-15266 GCA_964465285.1 uncultured bacterium | reverse complement strand
GCGACATAAGCTTCTTATAAACCTCCGGCCTATGATCGTTGAGAGATATATTGATATTCAAGGGTCGTCTCGTTGAGGTCAGCGAATTTATCTTACTTTCAGATAGTGCCGCACCATTACTAGCTAGATGAATTGTAACGTTGGGAAGCTTACCTTGAAGAATATCAATCATCTCAGGTAAGCGTTTCTCTAACATCGGATCACTGACTTTAAATGGACAAACCGTCACTGGAACACTATCTGGTATTTCAGTCAGATCATTAACTATTTTCATGAAAAGTTCGTCTGACATTCGCTGCCCAAGTCTATCCAGCGAAACATACGGGCAAAAAACACATTTAGCATTACATACTGTCTGTGTCTCGATATGAACTTGCTGAGGAAAGTCTATGTAATGAGAATTCTGCCAGGATTGAACAGCTTTTTGATAGTTAGAAAAATAAGTTTTCTCTCTGTCCGAGAGATGTTCAAACTCTGGGACATCAGTCACAAGTGGCAAAACTATTCCTGTATGTTCCATGTGATTTCTGCTCTACGTGCAATCCAAAAAAAATACTTCCTCTCATCAAAGCACATCTCTAGCCTTGCTACAACTGTGTTTCCTAACACAACTTATAGAGAAGTTGAAAATGGCTGCTTCTGCCAAATAGCAAGACCAGGTGTATACCAGGATACAAATTCGAAGTTGATTAAATTTCCACCATATACCTCTTTGATCTTGTGAAGTGCTCCAAATACCCGAGGGTCTTCTCCGATCTCGGCAATTTGGTAGGTGTTATCAAAAATGACGATACTATCCTCATCGAGAGTAGGATAAATAATTTCAAATTCAGAAAACACATCATCCACCAAATGGGATGCATCGAGAAATGCCGTGCGAATACTCTTCAGCTCAGCAGTTAATTGCTTTAGAGTCTCTTTTGAGTCTCCTAGCCGAGCATCGATTAAATCAGCAACTCCAGCATGAACGAAGTTTTGCTTGGCGATTTCATAGTTTTCAAGCAGTAGCTCGACCGTGTAAATGCGCCCATCCCCTAAGGAATCTTTCAATGCTTGGGCCAGCATAATTGTTGAACATCCCTGATTCGTCCCAGTTTCAACAATGTTGTTCACATCATTTGGTTTCAGGTGAGCCAACAAGATGTAATAAATCAGGTTCCAGCCAGGATATCCAATCGTAAATCCAGTATTTTCTTTTGCTTGCTCTAATGTCTCAACATGTTCTTCAAGACTCCCTAAGAATGCATTGGCTAAAAGTCTTCTGTCGTAATCAAATCGCCTGAAAAATTTTGGAGGTTTCATGTCAGCACCGTGTAAATCCTAGAAAGAGGAGATAAGATTCTTGCGGACAACTCTAAAGATACCTGTGCGCCAGCTTGACCCAATAAATTCAACGTAAGGATTCGACTTTACTTCCTTGTCGACAAACTCAGCTACTTCAGGCCAGTGCTCTGTCGAATAATCATCGAAAATAATCAATCCACCTATATCCACAGCTGGTAGATAGTGTTCAAAATCAAATTTCACACTGCCATAGGAATGATCACCATCAATCACTAGCAGGTTGTATTGTTTGAGTCCCGCATCAGCCAGAATTTTTTCATCGGTACTTAAGCCTTTCAACAAACTGACATCCTTTAGAGGTACGTCTAATTTTCGGAGGTTGTGATAAAAAACATCGGGAGTAATCGGCACATTTGTAATCGTATCAGTTACCTGTTGGCCATAGTAGCCATCGAGGGGATCAATAGCGGTGAGATGAATGGACTCAAAAAAGTCGCGGCACGTTTCATACAAAATACCAAGATTAATGCCAAATAGAGAACCAATCTCAAGCACTGAGAGATCACGGCTTTGAACACTGCGTGCAACTAAGACTCGAAGTAGCATGTCTTGCACATTTGTTGCTAATCGGCCTGAACATGAATCCTCACAGAGACAAATACGATGGGCCAAGTAGCCAATTGCTCGTCGATCCATGTCTAGGCCAAGAGTTTTTAACCAATCATTGACAAAATGCTCCAAGTTCTCTGAAGATAGCTGTCGATCAAAGGGTTGAAAAAGTCTAACATTATCCGTGTTTATTTTGCTCAGGCTAATTGCAGTTGTGGTCTGGCCTATAGCTTTTACCTGCTGAGACAAGTTTGCTACTTCTCGCTGAAAAGCGTCAACTTTAGGGTGAAGTTGCTGTGCCGATGTAGCTTTCTGAATTGCTGCTGCTGCTGTATTTTTGGCGAGATTTGCCGCGTGTGATGCTGATTGTACTGATAGGCTGGTTTGTTCAACTAATCTTATTGCTCGATCTGCTGCTTGGACAGACTGATTTGACTCTTGTATCGCTTGCCTCGCGTCATCCCTTGCTACTTTCACTCGGTTAAAGGCTCGGTTGGCGCGGTTCATCGATCGTTTTGCCAGAGTGTAAGTCTGCCTGATGGACCCGTGGGTGTACTTCGCGTTTTCGTGGACTTGAGAAGCTCCAACTTGAGCGCGATCGCCAATAGCCAGGGCATAATCGGCTTTCGCTGCAGCATGACCCACTAAAAAAAGCATAAGTGCAGAACCACTGCCGGACAAAGCTGCTCGATAGGGAGTGTCAAAAACAGCAGCCATGTTAAGACCTACTGCCAGAACAGCCACAGCCAGTGGCCAACGGCTATAGTACTTAATCGTGCGAGCAAGGAGTCCTCTGATACCAGGTTGTGGTTCAGGGGGGAGCACTAGATTTTCTGGATAGTCGAAATTTATTGGTTGCGGTGAGTTTGCCTGAAGATGATTGTTCTGAGAGCGTCGTCTCAGAGAATGAGGTTGCGATAGCTTGTCAGCACCTGTGTCCTGAAAATTGGATTGAGAGTCATCGGTCGTGGTCAGTGAATCGGTACGTCCTTTGCCATTCATGCTTGTTTGCTCTACATTCATGGGGGCTTGTTCTAGAGATTGAGTGAGGAGTGAGCGAAAAGATGTTGATTCTGGCTGGGTAAGGTTTTGGAGGGGGTTAAGACGCATCAGGTTAATGACAATGTGAGCAATCTGAACTAAATCTGGTGAATCTTGGAAGGCTAGTAGATTTCCCCAAGCTTTGTCATCCGCTAGTTTACAAGGATACATGGCAAGACGGTACCAGTCATGCTGAATGCCATATCGAATTACGGGATGCCATTCGCTAACGAGGACGGTATATCCTTGCTTAATCAGGTACTGAGCTAAATCATCGAAGGTGTACCCCAGGGGGACAGTCTTAAAATCTTCAAACTCACACTCAATTACCTGAGGCCGAATAGTATCCCATGGCACTCCTTTGAGAACCATCAGATCATAGCCTTCGGTGTCGATTTTCAGGAAGTCAATGGCGTGAATCTCGTGTTCAGCGCAAATTTCAGCAACAGTGGTTGTCGTCACCTGACAGCGCTGCTGATGACTCTCCCGAAATGGACTCAGGGCACTGATGCCCGTGCTTTCTTCAGAAGTGAAAAAGGGAAGCGTTTGTCCAGGGCGATCGCTTACAGCTCGGGGGTCAATTTTAATATTGGTGCGGCCATTGGCTCGCTTTTCTAGCTTTTGTCGATTATCTGGATCTGGCTCATAGGCAAATACCTGCCAGTTGCGATCAGCAAAATGTCGCAACGCTGAGCCGTGGTGAGCACCAACATCCACCATGACTGATGCAGCGGGGAGGTGAGCCAAGAAGTGGCTCACCACTTCTGTTTCATCATAGTAAGCCTGTCTCTCGCGTTCATAACCCCCTACCAGATCAATCTCTGGATCGACTAACTGGGTCGTTGGATAACGATTTGGTTGTGCTGGCTCAACCTGTGCCTGGTCAAAGGCAATGAACGGAAACAGAGTGAGAGCTGAGTCCGGGGTGCAGTTTTGAATAGCGGTATTCCAGCAGTACAAGCGCTTCTTTAAAGCAGCCCAGGCTATCAAGGTATTGTCCGGAGTAGAGCATAGGGCTACTAAATCAGCGATCGCCCTATTTCCTTGAGGTTTATGACTGTCCACGCCCAAGAGGTAAATTTGTGAGTACCCAAAAACCGCTGAAATCAGAGTCGCACAGCTCTCATCAGTCATCGGCTCAATGTTAAGGATAGGGAAGCGGCGGAGTTGATTCTCCCAGATAAATACCGATGGATGCTCTGTAAGTTCAGGATAATATTCCAAAAACTGACGACGCAGAATAAAGTACTGAATGCCATTAGACTGGCAACCAACAATCAAGCGGTAGATGGATTCCGCTTTGGTCGCAGTGATCGTTTCATCCATGTACAGATAATAGGTGGGATACCAACTCAGAGATTCCCACTCATGAGATGGCCCATCAACACCCATCGTGTCGATGTCTTGCAGTTGATCTCTCACCCGTTCATCTTCGGTCTGCCAGAGAAATGCATGCCCCAAGACTGCTATTTTGTGGCGACGATCGATATCGCTCTGAACAGCATCGCCCTGAACAGTATTGAGTACTCCTGCATCAAATTGAATCCCATCAAGATAATCAAAGGTGCCTCGGTGATGGAATGTCACGGTAGCGTTATCGGCAACATCAGTAATGTCCGTTGTTTTCTGAATGGCCAGGCTTTCTCCGCCAGATTCCCAATTTTTCTTCGATGCCCAGGACGAACGATCATTCGAGCAACAGAATCGCTGAGCCGACTGAATTGGGCAATGATAGCGAGCAGCCAAAATGGAATAGATGCTCTGGTCTTGACGATGGCCCAGGTAAACAAATTGGTCGGTTAAATTCTTGAGGGTTAGTGTCGATTCTTTTTTCAAAAGTTGATCCAGGATTTTGGCACGACGGTCACGGTTTATCTGCGAGTGGTAAACCCCTTGAGCCGGATCGATGGCATTTTGCTGATGATTCGTAAGTCGATGACCTTTGCGATCGCTTGATTGTCCTGGGACGGGTTGATCCAAATGCTTTGTCCAGCAAATAATTTGCTCATCCTGGGATAATATATAAGCTTCGTCAATGAATGCCTGGTAAGCTCCGCCACGCTTGTAGCCCACCATGGCAGAACAGAGGTGATTCCCTAACGTTTCATGAATACTGGCTCCCATCCGCGTTAACGCCTCTGGATGGGTGAAGTTGATATTAAAGAACGGCCAGATTGGTGTATCGTCATGGTCGATCAAGAAAATTTCATCAGCTTCAATTCGCTCAAACACACTGTCCAAACGTTGCAAAGGTGTTACGCCAGCATCCATCCAGAGAACATGCTGTCCGGGCTGAACCAGGGTGGTACTATGGGCGATCGCCGCACATTTATAGGAATAGTTTTTGGGAGCGAGATACCCTTCGAAAAAGCGGCAGACTTCTTCCGGGTAGTCTACCACCACCACCTGATGCAGCTGATTAAGATACGCACGCTCAAATGGGGTGAATCCCAAGTCGTAGACCACGATGAGGTTAACTAAGTCACGGTTTGTTCGATGCAACCCCGCAATCAAGTTAAGTCCCTGGTTGAAGTAATTCGAGTCGAAAGAAGTCACTATTATCCGGTCAGTAACCAAAATCTGATGCGATCGCAGGGCATTGAGCGTTCTTTGATAGGGATCGCGATCGCGATGATTCAGTAACACCTGCAATGCCTCAGAGTCAGCGCTCCATGTCTTCAGCAGTCGGCTGACATGTTCCTGTTTGCGATCTTGCTCCTGAATAGCGGTGTTTTCACTATTTAGAACGATGCCATCCATGCCATCGGATAAATACTCTGCGTAACGGTTGAGCCATTGCACAGGCACATAGCCATAGTGGGACTTTACGGAAGCTAGAGTTTCCTCATATTGAGTACCTCGACCTGAACAGGTTTTAGAATCACTGTGGAGGACAGCACAGGCCAGCGGTTGGTCTAAGAAATAAAACTTGGCTCCAGATTGAACCAGGCGAATCCAATAATCATAATCGAATGCAAAGTTATAGGTTAAATCCAGTAGCCCTGCTGAATCCACAAGTTTGCGACGGAAAAAGAGAGCAGGTTGCAGAATCCCCACCGAGTGTTGAAACGCTATGTCGAGATGCTGATCATCTTCTTGGATATAAGCATCCCTGACCTTTTCTCCAGACTCATCAACAAAGAATCCTCGACCATAAACTACGTCAATGTCAGGTCGCGTATTGAAGAGATGGGCAACGTCCTGAAATACCGACTCATTGAAGTAGTAGTCATCAGAGTTTACCCAGGCGATAACGTCTCCTGTGACTCGTGTAAATCCTTTATTAAGAGCGTCAACTTGTCCTTTATCCTTTTCATTGATTAATGTGGCGTAGTCTACGTTCTGGCAATAGTCTTCAAATATTGCAAGGCTACCATCAGTCGATCCTGGATCAAAGATCAAATGCTCTAGCGGTGGATAGCTTTGTTGCCGAATACTATCTAGGTGCCGCTGTATGAACGGAGCCTGATTATAGCTGGGGGTGATGACCGAGAAAGTGATGTCTGTTGTCACCTGAGCGCGAATTTTGGCAACAGCATCAGCCGTGACTGCATCAAAATCAACTTTTGGGAAAATTTGCAGATGTCCACCAATGGTAGCGTCTAGTATGCGTCGCCCATCTTGCTCAAACACCTGTTTTGCCACGGTGTAAGACTCTTCCGAACGCTCCAGGTCGGGGTATTGCCAGACTACTCCTTTCCCAAAGTAGTTGGGATGGAAGTGATTGGAGTCATCGCCCTGGGCGGTTACTGCTTTGTTGGGCTCTCCAGAATCCTTGAAGTAGTGATCAACCCCGACTAGGATCACCTCCTCAAAGCCCAAATGATAAGCTACCTGCATGGCGCAATAGGTCACTGTCCACCCTTCATGCCAGGTAAGATGCTCAAGGTTTTCATGAAAGCGAATATTTCCCTGAGATTGCATAAAGAAGGTATTCCAATGATTTTTAAGCAGACGTTGAGACTGCTTTTTGACAAACTTGATAGAGTTCAGCTGGTCAATCTCGTGGGCAAATTGACTCAGCACATTGGAGTTCACACAGCAGTAAAATGTTGGCTCAAACCTCATGTTGGGGTAGTTAAGATAGATACGGTTGAGGCCAAACGTATAGTCGTCTTTTAGACGAGTTAGGTCGGTTTTCTTCAGGCTGGGACCATTGCCGATGATGAAGCAGCGTTTACCAGCAAATTGTCCTTGTAAGTCCTGCATTGATAGGGCCTCTGAATTATCAGGCCGCAACACTCCAGTTGCTGACCCATCTTCTGGCAGAGACACAACTGGCTCGTGGCGATTCATTGGCTTCTGTGCAAAGATACCACCAAGCGGAAAGGACGGGCGATTACCTTTCCGGTGAGAGGTGATTGCTCGCAATACGGCTTGTCGAGCCCCATCATTCTGAACGTTAAACATGATTGGCACTTGATGCAGATAGGTGCCTACGATCTCATCAACGGTGACTGACGCATTAGCCCACACCATCAGATCTCCCCGATGTTCCAGCAGCAGCGATCGCCAAGGGATATCAGCGATTGAATCCACGAATGACTCTTCGCTCAGTATTCTTCGCAAAGCCAATGCATCATAGATGGCAGGCATATCGTCTATACAGACAGCATCATCACCGATTGACTGAGTCTGGTTTGAGCCTCCGATGATGATGGGGTAACTTTGGTTCAGCAATGCATCATAAATTGCTGATGCCCATCTATGCTTCAGCACGACGCAATCAGGGCTCAGAACAAGAAAGAGTTCAAGTTCCTGGATAAATTTGAACAGCGATTGCTTTCGGATCTTAATGCTTGCACCTGCATTTCCTATCTCTCTGCTTAGGGTGCTTATCTTTGCATCTACCGTAACATCGCTCTCTACGGAGACACTGTTCAAAGCATCAGGAACGTTGTCAACAGCATCCCATGAAAAGGAAGCAGGTTTCTTGGATAGAAAAGACATTACGGTTTCACGAATCATCAGCGTCGATTCATTATCCTCGTAGTGAAGGTGATATCGAGTATCAACGCCTTCCTCCAACACCATAAGCAGCATTAAGAGCGATCGAGCAGATTGTTGATTTGTCCGATGAAACTTGATAACAACATTCAAGCAATCCCGATCCTGTTCTGAAGATGCCGTCATAACCTACGCTCCTAACACGCAAAATGGTTGCTCAATAAGGCTCAAACAACCTTCTTATAGCCCAGAGGCTCGACACATATCTCACTCAGAGGGATACTTCCCTCCCGAGTACATGGTGACCTGGAGTCCCACCATGCTAAACAATAGTTTTAGCCATAAGCTTCTTTGATTCCTAAGCCTAGCCAGGAAAAAGCCTGAAGAGGCAACTAGAAAATTCAGCTTTCCTGGGAGCACTTTTTGAAAACTCAGCCAATAGCGCTAATATCTTACAGTAGCGATGAAGAGTTGCCTAGTCTGAAAGGTAGAACAACCGGGTAGCTTAGTGATGTGCTTCCTGATAGGAAAATCTCTATGATATTCCTCGTCTTCTACCTGCCGAACTAGCGTACAGCAATCCTGATGATTTGCCGAAGGTAAGCAGGCTATGCAAACTTGCTATTAGCAAATTGTTTCTAGGAGCATCTTAATCGCTATAGTGTTTAATGCGATATTGTTTAGGCTCTATTCCAATTTTTGGGAGTTGCGATTTTCGATCAGCGCTCGATCGCTGAAACAGGGTAGATACGTGCGATCCCCCATGCAATTGTCGAGTTTTCGACCCGATTTACATTGAGTCCCTGAAAACGGGATAGAGCCATTGTTTAATGCGACTGTGAGAAATTTTCTATAACTAGTATTTATGACTGATATCAATGTCTCTGAGTTGCTCTCAGATGCCCAGCTTAATGACTTACTGAATTTTGAAGAATTCTATAAGAAAGCCCGTAATATTATCGGGCGTAAAATCTTATACGAGAATCAGCTTCATGATAAGAATGATATTGAATATGAGTGCAATGCTGATGACTTGGATAAAATCCTGAAGCACATTGAGGCTGTGTGGACGGATTACGGAGCGACGGAGCCCCATTGGTCTGTAGTCTCAATTTCCGCATTCCGAGCTGATGCTATTGAACAGAATCTCAAGGCATTTCATGATTCTGGACATAATGAAGTGCAGAACTTGAAGCGATTGCTGAAGCGAACCAATATTGACCCAACGCAGTTCCAAGTAGCTCTTGAGTATGGCTGTGGAGTAGGGCGCGTCACTCGTTGGTTAGCGAATCTGTTTCCTAAAGTCTACGGAACAGACATTTCAGCGAACCATCTAAACCATGCTCAAGCATATTTTGATCAGGAGTCCGTTGATAATATTGAGCTCCTTTTAATTTCATCTATTGGTACACTCGATAAATTACCCAATTATGATTTTTTATACAGCAAAATTGTCTTGCAGCACAATCCTCCCCCTGTTATTTATCTCATTATGAATCAACTGTGTAAGAAATTAAATCCAGGCGGTTCGGGAGTGCTTCAAGTGCCTACATTCCGTCAACACTATTCGTTCAAGGCATCAGAATACATCGAGACAATGAACCAAATCGACCGAATGGAAATGCACGCCTTACCACAGCCTGTCATCTTTGATGTGCTGAACCGACATGGATGCCACTGTCGAGAAGTATCTCGTGATCACCTGGTCACAACGATGGACTTTGTTTCGACGACTTTTGTGTTTACCAAAGATCTATCGCTGTGAAGCAAGGCGGTGCCTCTTATACAATTTTCTAGATTTAACTTTGGTTAGCTCCCATTTCAGAAGTTCAGTTCGACACTAATAAATACGTCCAGACGGTTCAGACAGATACAAATCTAATCGATATAGTGTTTGATGATGTTAGGAGAGCTGGGGAAACTCGATGACGAAGATAAAGCCCCGTTGTTCCATAGTGATCCGGTGTTACAACGAAGAACAGCATATAGGCCGTTTGTTGAGCGGCTTAATGCAACAAACTATTCGCGATGACCTGGAAATCATTGTGGTCGATTCTGGTTCCACCGATGCGACCGTTGCCATTGCTTCTCGCTATCCCATCAAACTCGTCACCATACGCCCCGAAGACTTCTCCTTTGGGCGATCGCTCAATCTTGGCTGCCAACACGCTACAGGCGAGTTTATTGCGATCGCCAGTGCCCACGTTTACCCCGTCTATAAAGACTGGCTCGAGCAACTGCTCAAACCCTTCAACACTCCCGACATCGCCTTGGTCTATGGCAAGCAACGGGGCAACGACGTGACCAAATATTCAGAACATCAACTCTTTGCAAGCTGGTTTAGGGATGAGTCACAACCTCGCCAGCGTCACCCCTTCTGCAACAACGCCAACGCTGCCATTCGTCGTAGCCTCTGGGAACAACTCCCCTACGATGAGGCTCTAACGGGGTTAGAAGACCTGGACTGGGCAAAGCGAGTAATGCAGCGAGGCTACCACATCGCCTACAACGCCGACGCCGAAATCATCCACGTCCACGAAGAAACCCCTCGACGGATCTATAACCGTTACAGACGAGAGGCGATCGCCCTTAAATACATCTCTCCCGAAGAACACTTTAACCTGTGGGATTTTGCACGCCTGTTTATCAGCAACACCATCAGTGATTACTACCACGCCTTCCACGATGGCGTCCTGCTAGACAACCTCACCGATATTCCCATGTTCCGCTTCATGCAATTTTGGGGCACCTTCAACGGCTTTTCCCGCCGTGGCCCCGTCACCAGTCAACTAAAACAGACCTTCTACTATCCCCGAGGGCTGAGACGGATGGCTCCGGCAACCGCTCACTCATCCCCAAGAGTTGCAGTTGATTATACCCAAAGCCATACAGCCCAAAGTTATACATCCCAAAATGGCCAGGAGGCATCCCTTGAGCGCACTTATTGATATTTCCGTCGCCATTTCCCCCGACCTCCCCATCTGGCCAGGAAGCCCAGACATTTCACTGACGCGCCGCCTTGATCTCGAGAAGGGTGACATTGCCAACGACACCACCATCCAGTTCAGCGTCCACACAGGTACCCATGTGGATGCCCCATCACACTTTGTTCCTGGTGGGTACAGCGTCGAACAGATGCCTTTAGATGTGTTGGTGGGAGAGGCGATCGTCGTTGACCTGAGTGATGTGGATGTGGTGACTCCAGAGGTACTAGATGGCCTCAATCTGCCTGACGGAGTTGAGAGGTTGCTCATTCGCACCCGCAACTCCCAACTCTGGGAACAGCAAGTCAAAGAATTTCAGACAGACTTTGTGGCACTCACGGCTGAAGCAGCCCAGTGGGTGGTTGATAAAGGCATCCGTTTGATTGGCGTTGATTATCTATCTGTCCAGCGTTTCTACGACAGCCCTGACACGCACCTGAACCTGCTGAATGCCGACGTGATTATTATCGAAGGCTTAAACCTGGCAACTGTCACACCTGGTTGCTATGAGTTGATATGTTTGCCGATCAAGCTGAAGGGAGTAGAAGGAGCACCTGCAAGGGCTTTGCTGCGATCGCACATCGAATGATCAGCCATCCATAAAATTAGATGACAGCCACGCTTCCAGATCTGCCAACGTACTAAAGGTCAGCAATGCCCCACCCAGTTGATGTAGCTGTTCCCGCGAGAGCAGACTGATTTGAGCCTGTAGCGATTCAGGTATCTCACCAAACTTAAGATTCACGAGATAGACAACGAGTGCGCGTGCTTCTTCTTCACGTCCCTCTTCACGTCCCTCTTCACGTCCCTCTTCACGTCCCTCTTCACGTCCCTCTTCAC
>CAYXJG010000088.1:0-3461 GCA_964465285.1 uncultured bacterium | reverse complement strand
GTCCCTCTTTCAAGCTTTTGGCTCGCAATTCTCTAAAAGCCCGTGGTTCTTCTACATCCAATCCCAACATGGTGACTAATTCCTTCCAGCTACGATCGTTGTACTTATACACCATGATAGTCACAATCAGGTCAATGATGTCTCGCTCTGACAGTCGAGCCGTAGCTTCCTGCGGAGCTTGGTCAATGAGAACACGAGCAGTAGACATGGCTTGCGCTTCAGAGGCAAGAGTCAGCAGCATTAAGCGAACGCCAATCGGATATACCGCACTTGATTCCAACTCATCCAGATAAACCCGCCGTATTTGTCCTCCATTTAAGAGAGAGCGGTGAAGGTAGGTATTGGATGGTTCCATAGTGCGAGAACCAAAAATGAGGACACCCTGCCAGTCATCACAGGGAAATGCCTTTCGGCGCAAAAATAGAGCAATTTCCGCAAATAGGCGATCATATAGCTCTTCATCCTTCTGAAACTGCACTTCCGCAAAGTAGACAATTTTGGAAGATGCATCATCCGGTGGAATAAAGACCCCATCGATACGAAATTTTGTCTCCTTCACTTCAATGGAGTCAAAGCGATAGCGGTTTCCCTCTAGTGGGGGTTCTTCGATAAACTCAAACAACAAACCTGGAAACTGCTTGAACAGCTTGTAAAAGATGGAATCACGATGCACGAGGTGACAAGTTCCATAAAAACTCTTTGCTGAATTTGAGATTAGCACTCAAAACGAAACGGTTCAGAATTTTACGCAAAATTCTGAACCCGTCCTTCAAAACGTACCATCCTCTTGTTTAATAAGTGTGGTGTCACCGAGAGTAAACCCGAGAGATTCATGAGTGAAATTGTTGCCTTTGTGCCCATGAGGCATTCCAGCGAGCGGGTGCCAGGGAAAAACTACCGCCTCTTTGCCGGAAAACCCCTGTATCACCACATTGTTGAAACCCTGCTGGCCTGTCCCCAGATCAGCCTCGTGTGCATCGACACCGATAGCCCGTTGATTATCGACGAAGCGGCAAAAACGTTTCCAACGGTCAAAGTGCTCATCCGCCCCAAGCATTTGCGTGATGGAGCCACACCGATGAATGAGGTGTTGCTGAACTCGGTGTCGCAAGTGGAGGCAGACTATTACTTGCAAACCCATAGCACCAATCCACTCCTACTGACTGAAACTGTGTCACGGGCGATCGCCACCTTCCTCAATCAATCCGAGCACGACAGCCTATTTGGTGTAACCCGCCTGCAAACGCGGTTGTATGACGCCCAGGGCAACGCCATGAACCACGACCCCAACGTGCTGCTCCGCACCCAGGATTTGCCCCCGGTTTATGAAGAAAACTCCAACCTCTACATTTTCACCCAGCAAATTCTCGAAGAACGCAAAAACCGCATCGGCCACACTCCCATGCTATTTGAAATTGACCGGGATGAAGCCTGGGACATTGACGAGGAAATTGATTTCCGAGTCGCAGAATTTTTGTACCAGCAGCGAGAGGGGTAAATATTGATGACGTGGCGTGTTCTGATTACCTGTCCTCCCATGATCATGACCCTGGATCAGTGCCAGGAGCGATTCCAGCAGGAGGGATTCAACGTTCATGTACCGGAATTTCAGCAGCAGATGAGCGAGGCTGCCCTGTGTGCCCTGATTGCTGACTTTGATGGGGTCATCGCTGGCGATGACCCATTCACCGCGAAGGTGCTGGAAATTGGCCAGAAGGGAAACCTCAAAGCCCTGGCAAAGTGGGGCATTGGCGTCGATGCCATTGACCTGGAGGCGGCAAAAGACCTGGGTATTTTCACCTCCAACACCCCCAATGTGTTTGGTGACGAAGTGGCAGATGTAGCCCTCGGCTACACCATTTTGCTAGCGCGACAACTGCACCGCATGGATGCTGCTGTACGTCAGGGACAGTGGCTCAAAATTCAGGGCACATCATTGGGCGGCAAGGTGGCAGGCATTGTTGGGGTGGGGAGCATTGGTCGGGCGATCGCCCGTCGCTTCAGCGTATTGGGCATGTCTGTCCTGGGTTACGATGTCCATCCCATCGACCCGGCATTCTGCGACGAAACGGGGTTGAAATCTGTGGATCTGCCTACCCTGTTCCAGGAGTCTGACTGCATCGTGCTGGCCTGTAACCTGACACCCCAGAACCGCCATCTGTTGAATGTCGATGCGTTTAACGCCATGAAAGATGGGGTGTGGATTGTGAACGTGGCACGGGGGCCGTTAATTGATGAGTCTGCCCTGGTGAATGCGCTTAAAACGGGTAAGGTAGGCAGTGCCGCCCTCGATGTCTTCGAGACCGAACCCTTACCTGCATCCAATCCCCTCGCCCAGTTCGACCAGGTGATTTGCGGTAGCCACAATAGCTCTAATACGCGGGAGGCTGTCCTACGGGTGAACCAACTCGCCATTGACAACGTCGTGCGCGACATGAAGCGAGCCGTTGCAGGAGAAACTCCATGAGTCGGATGGCCGTGGTGACTGGGGTTGCCGGGGGGATTGGTTGTGCCACTGCCCAGCGCTTTCAGCAGGATGGGTGGTCAGTCATTGGTATTGACCGAATAGAGGGGAAATCCCTGGATGGCGTTGACCACTATATTCAAGCGGATCTGTCAGACACATTGGCAGTAGAGGGGGCGATCGCCCATATTCACCAAAACTATGCCGCCCTACATGCCTTGGTCAACAACGCTGCCCTCCAGATCTGCAAACCCGCTGTGGAGATGACCGCCGACGAATGGGATCAGATCATGGCGGTGAACGTGCGATCGCCCTTTTTGCTGGCCCAGGGACTCCATCCCCTGCTCAAAGCCGCATCCGGCAGCATTGTCAATGTCAGTTCCGTTCATGCGATCGCCACCTCCGCCAACATCGCCGCCTACGCCACCAGTAAGGGGGCACTCCATGCGATGACCCGCGCCCTCGCTATCGAGTTCGCCCCAGACGTGATTCGGGTGAATGCTGTGCTACCCGGAGCCGTCGATACCACTATGCTGCGGTCGGGATTACAACGGGGGCATCTGAGCGGTGATGATGTGGAGGGTTTGCTTACTGATTTAGGCCGCAAAACTGTGATGGGACGGGTGGGGCTACCTACCGAGATTGCGGAGACGATCTTATTTTTGGCAGACAATGGGCGATCGCCTTTTACCACCGGACAGCACTTAGTCGTGGATGGCGGGGCGATCGCTCGCCTTAGTACTGAATAGCTTTTGTAATCTACAGAGCCAGATGACCCGCCGCGATCTGCAAAGCCGCTTTACCTGGAAGCGTAGACTGGGAGGCGACTATCAATGCCCTACCCATCCAAAATCGCAAATCTAAAATCCAAAATCTAAAATGGGTTAACAGTCACCACTGGAAAGACGCATGAATCACCCTGCTACATCAGATACCCAATCTATTCCCTGGCTGGAAAATGGCGATCGCCTCACCCGCTACGAATTTGAGCGCCGCT
>CAYXJG010000087.1:0-15321 GCA_964465285.1 uncultured bacterium | reverse complement strand
TGAGAAATGTGTGGTAGCCAGGAAAACTACACGACTTGGCAAAGTTCTCAAATTCGAAATGCAAAGATAGGGATTTGGGGCGCGTGAGCGCGCCCCAAATCCCTATCTTTGTGTGAAACTTGCCAAGTCGTGTATGGCAATACTGTGCTGCGCAGCATCACCTGGAGTGACGCACTGCAATGGCTGAAACGGGTGTATCTCATTTTTGTTGGGTGGGCGGGCACAGCCCGCCCACCCAACAAAACAAAATTAATTAATTTGCAAAAGTGGGATGCTCCCGGCTAGAAGGCTAAAACGCTGTTCTATTGAATGGTAGAAATAATTAAGGAGGTGTCTTTAACCATCTGAGTGATTTGCTCTTCACTCAAAAATCGAACAATGCTCAACTGCAGTGGCTCCCGACTCATACGGCTAACGTAGCTGGGCGACAAAAATCCTTGATAGCTAGGGTCATTGCGGAGGTGGGTTTCTAGAAACGCCACACTCAGGCTTTTGGTATAGTTCTGGGCGAGTTGCGGATCAGGACCAACAATTGGGTCGGGGAGGGCGACAGCAGTATCGGGATTGTCGGATGAGCCAATGGTTGAAAAATGCGTCGCTTGCCGCATCAATACCAGGTATTTCTCCTGCACTGTGAGCCAGGAAAACGGAAAAATTTGCTCAAATAGCGTGGGCGCAATGACATCAGCACTAGAGGTCATCATCAAGACAGGCACATCCACCTGGCTGAATCCCTCTTGTCCAAAAACGGTACTGCCGATGGGGTTAATGGCCATGATGGCTTTCACCCGTTCGTCTCGCAAGTTGAGAGTATCTGAGGATACGGTGTCCGATGAATGCAATATTGCTGCCCGGCACTGGAGTAGCAGGGAGAGGTTAAGCGTGTCTGGGCGGGCGTCGCCGTCAGGACAGTCTGCCCCAAGTCGTCGAAAATTGATTTCTGCCCCCCCAAGGCTCAGGGCTGTATAGCCACCGAAGGATTGGCCAATGATGGCGACGCTTTCTAAGTCGAGGCGATCGCCCAGCACCTCATCAAATTCTGCCCGTCGCGCCAGTTCATCCAGCAAGAAACTAATGTCGCGGGAGCGATTGATAAATTCTTCAGGTTCAGAAATCTGGCCTGCAGCCCCCTCAAACAACGCTTGGATGTAGCTAGCATTGCTGCCAGGATGTTCGGGAGAGGCTACTGCAAAACCATGAGATGCCAGATGTTCTGCCAGGTATCGATAGCTAGTGCGGTCGGAGCCCAGCCCATGGGAGATAATGATAAGGGGCACGGATTCATCAGTCGTGGGTAGATGGAGATCCACATCAAAGGCGCGATCGCGATTGGCATCGCTGAGTGCCAGGGTACTATGTTCCCAAAAGTAGGGGCCAGTGTGCCCTGGAGAATGCAGCGGATTTTGATGCGCCCGGACAGAAACGGATATTTCCTTTCGGTACTGAGTTTCGATCAGCGACAGGGCGCTGGAGGTGACATTGGTAAGTTGGTTTAGCTCCCTCATCATCCGTAGCCCCTGATCGGCATCAATCACCAGGCTGTCCGTGGGGAATGCCCTTAAAAACCCGATGGGGGAAATTCCGCCTTCTTCTCGTGCTGCCAGAATTAGAGAGGCGCGGAGGGCAAAAAAGCCGGGGTGTGATCGGGTGCGCACGACCTCACCAAGCCGATGTAGAATCGCTTCCCCCTGGGGCGTGTAGAGGAAATTTGCCAACGCCACCTGCTCAATGGCGGCTGACGACTGGAGGGTTTTGCGAATGGCAGCGAGTTCCTGTTTATTAAACCGCCGGGCATAGTTTGCCAGATCCGGCTCAATGGTGCCCTCATTTACAAAGGTTTCGAGCGAATCAATGGAAATGCCCGTTTCTAGAGGCCCATACATCACACGAATCTCTTCGGCTGAGAATGCAGGCGCTGCGACCGACAGTGCGGCTCCTAACCCAATCCCAACACCAAAGCATTGTGTCAACGCCGTCTTCCATAGCCGCAGTTGCACTGGGTTAACCAGGGAGAAGCTGGCCTGTGAGCATGCAACCGACTCAGTTTCCGGTATTCTGATGGCACGGATGAAAAGCTTCCAGGGGTAGAGCCAAGAAGGGTCAGTTTTGGCGATGTTGTTATTCCGTACTGCCATTATTCACATACTGGTTCACGTACAGATTGTCTTCATCTGCGTAACGATCAAGGATTAAATAAAATCCAATTTTGGTAGTGCGGCGCGGCATCGCCGCGCCGCACTACCAAAATTTAGTTCAAATTATTTAATTCTCGTGTTTTAACTGATGTCATTTATTTAGAAATCACGTCCAGTTGAACTACTTTAGTAATACCTCATGAATCTGAAATCAACATGAGAGACTGGATGGCTTTATCGGGATTTCACGTAGAAGCGTCATCCTCTAACAAGCCAAAAAGCTGTTTCTCTGAAAGCTGAGGAATACCAAGCTGTTCTGCTTTATTCTGCTTTGATCCGGCATCGGCCCCAACCACCACATAGTCTGTTTTCTTACTGACCGATCCGGTGACTTTACCTCCTGCCTTCTCAATGAGGGCTTTTGCATCACCTCGCTTGAGGGTGGGGAGGGTTCCGGTAAGGACGAAGATTTTTCCGGCGATCGCCCCTTTCACTTCCCCTGCATCCCTTGACAGAGCTTCCCCCTCAAACTGTATCCCAGCCTTCTTCAGGCGCTTAATCAAGTCCTGATTTGCAGGCACCTGGAGCCACTGATGCACAGCTTGGGCAATTTCTGGGCCAATGCCGTGAACCGATTCAATTGCTTCAGGGGATGCTGCTGCCAATTGATCGACTGACGTGAAATTCTCCGCCAGAAGCTGGGCGTTGACGCTGCCCACATGGCGAATTCCTAACCCGTAAAGAACCCGGTTCCAGGGCTGCTGCTTGGACTGCTCCAAGGCGTTGAGCAAATTCTGCGCCGATTTCTCGCCCATGCGCTCCACCTGCACCAACGTTTCTTCCGTCAGGTCATACAGATCCGCGACGGTGTGAATCATGCCCCGGCGGAGAAACTGATCCACCCACTTTTCCCCCAGGCCGTTGATGTCCATCGCCCCCCGGCTCGCCCAGTGAACCAGCGCCCCTTTGAGAATGGCGGGGCAGGAGGTGTTGATGCAGCGGGTGACGGCTTCATCCTCTGGCTGCACTAAAGGTTGCCCACAGACGGGGCATTCCATCGGCATCTGGAACGGTTCGGTGCCGCCGGGACGCAGCTCCTTCAGAACCCGCACCACTTCCGGGATGATTTCGCCTGCTTTACGGACGATGGCAGTGTCCCCTACTCGGATGTCGAGTTCCGCCACAAAGTCCCGGTTGTGGAGGGTGGCCCGCGATACGGTGGTGCCTGCTAACTGCACAGGCTTCAGTTCTGCCAGGGGGGTGACGGCTCCGGTACGGCCCACGTTGACGCTGATGGTTTCCACGACGGTGGGGGCTTCTTCAGCAGGATACTTGAGGGCGATCGCCCACCGGGGAAACTTCTGGGTAAAGCCCAGGTCTTGCTGGAGGGCAAGGCCGTTAATTTTCACCACCACCCCATCGGTGAGGTAGGGCAGGTTGTGGCGCTCATTCGACCAGTCTTCGTAGAAAGCCCGTACCTCGTCCAAGGAATGGCATAGGCGGCAGTTGGGATTCACGCGAAACCCCACCGTTTTCAGAAATTCCAGGCACTTCCACTGGGTATCGGGCACCGTGAGTATGTCAGCGTCTATCGCCTCAGAACTGGCCTCAGAATTGGCTTCGGAAGCCGCCTCATCGAATGAAAGGTGAAAGGTCGGAGCATCAGACACGGTAGGGAAATGCACTGTATAGGCAAAGAAATCCAGCCGCCGCTTTGCTACCACCCGCGAGTCTAGCTGTCGCAGGGTTCCCGCTGCTGCATTGCGAGGATTGGCAAAGGGCGCATCCCCGGCGTCCTCTCGCTCAGCGTTGATCTGCTGAAACACATCCAGAGGCAAAAACGCCTCCCCCCGGACCTCTAGGCGTTCTGGAGGATTGTCCAGATTGAGCCGCAGGGGCACTGTGCGGATGGTGCGTACATTCTGGGTAATGTCTTCTCCTTCCACGCCATTTCCACGGGTAGCTCCCCGCACCAGCACCCCGTTTTCGTAGGTCAACGCCAAAGCCGACCCGTCAATTTTCAACTCGCTGACATAGGTCACGGAACGGGGGGCATCTTCTCCGGCTGCCCGCCACCACCGCTGTTCCCAGGCGGCCAGTTCTTCTTCGCTGAAGGCATTTTCCAGGCTGTAGAGGGGAATGTTATGGCGGACTGAGGTGAACTGAGTTGCGGGTTTCTCGCCAATGCGCTGGGTCGGGCTGTCGGGCGTGACCAACTCCGGGTGCTGGACTTCGAGGGTCTGCAACTCCCGGTAGAGGCGATCATAGACAGCATCTTCCATGATGGGGGAATCCAACACGTAGTAGGCGTAACTGGCCTCTTGCAGAAGTCTTCGGAGTTCCGTGACACGCTGCTGAACCGAGTTAGAGGCTGATTTCGGAGTGGCTGACATGGCTGTCGAATAGGTACGGGCGAATTCAAGGGGGACGGAGCGTGCTGTACTCGACATCCTATAGCAATACGCGCTGAGGTTAGGACATTGGAGAAGATTGTATCCCCCGCGCCGCGGGGGATACAATCTTGAATCTAAGCCCGTAGGGCTATACAGGTTGATACTCCTTTGGATTCTACGATGGACGAGCCTAACGCAAGATGCCAATTTCCGCGAAAGGCGTTATAACGTCAACGGTATCCGGCTCAGCGGGGCTCAGCAAAAAGACGCTTATCATAGGGATTCACAATACAACGATGGTCATTGAGTGGTTGCAGTTTCAGGTTCAAGAAGACCTGCGAGAGAGGTTTGTTCAGCTCGATTCTGAGATATGGACAACATTTCTAGCGGCATACGACGGCTTTCTAGGCAAAGAAACCTGGATCAGTCCCGATACTATGGGTGAAGTGATTACCGTCATTCGCTGGGAAAGTGTTGAAGCATGGCATAGCATTCCCGATGACGACCTGCAAAAAATTGACGATGAATTTTCCGCAGCAATGGGACGGGACACGTATGATTTGGTAGCCTCAAAGGAGTACCAGGTGCGCAAGTTCTCCCAAGCTCAGTGACCTTCTGCCTGGGGGAATGCTCAAGAACCATTTCCTGCTCTAATCGCCTTATCTATCGGAAGCTATGGTTGAATGTCCTCGCTGCAAGCAGATCGTCGATTCTGGGGCGATCGCCTGCCCCTACTGCCGCAATCCACTAAAAGCCTTCGGACACAAAGGCATCCCCCTCCACCAAGCGACGGATGAAGACTATCTCTGCACCACCTGCCTCTACGACAAAGACGATACGTGTAATTTTCCCAAGCGCCCCTACGCCAAGGAATGCACCCTCTATCATGATGCGTCCGTCCCCATCCTGGAAGACGCTGATGATGTCTATGCGGCTTCTCTGGGGACAAAGATTCAGAAGTGGGCACAGCGGAACACCACGCTCCTGCTGTTCCTGGGGCTGGTGTTGATTAGTTTGGCGATCGCCCTTGCCTAATCAACCCATCATGGTTGGTCATCGAAGTGAGCCTGCTTAGCAATCAGGTTTAGAAACTTAGTTTTACTGCGATCGGGGTCGTAGACTCCGTTTTCCCATTCGCTGACGGTCTGCCGACGCACCCCCAATTGTTGGGCAAATTCAGCCTGGGTTAACCCCATGTGCTTGCGGAGAGCCTTGATGGCGTCCTGTCGCCAAACAATATCACCGCCCTGGCGCTCAACATTGTAATGGGCTTGAAATTTTTGAAACGTAACCGTTTGGTGATGCAAGTCCACCGCCTCAACGTGATACCCTGCATGAATCCAGGCACCCGCTTGCAGGGCGCTTGCACTGTCTCGGTTGCTCCACCAGTTTTTTTGTGTCCGGGCAGAGGCAGGCAGTGAACTGTCCATCACTGTTTCAATGTCAGTGAAAGACAGAGAAACGGTTTCCTGCCCTTGACGCTGTAAATATTCAAATAAAGGATGGTACTTGCTGCCGGGTTTCATAGCGCTTCAACAGCGGAGTTAATTCAGCTAATCGAATCCAGTCAATCGAATCCAGTCAATCGAATCCAGTCAGTCGAATCCAGTCAGTCGAATCCAGTCAGTCGAATTGGAGCTGCTGTTTTTAGGTATGAATTTGTGAGTGGGAGGCGGGCGGTGCGCGCCTCCCACTCACAAATTCACAGCAATTCTCATTTTGGGAAACTTCGCGCCCTATAGGCGCTCACTTATATAGGTTTAGGGGGCAAAACAGTCGCCTCAGGCGACCGTTTTGCCCCTTAAATTTCCATAATGAGAATTGCTGACAAATTCATACCCAGATTAAGCAACGCCATCGAATCCTGTAGGATAAAGCAATGTATGCTATAGGATAAACAGTTGTCAGACTGAAAACCTGGCCCTCTCCAGCCTTCAGAGAAACCTTCGCACACTCAAAATCATACGCCGGTGAATCGGCTGTTTGCCAAAGAAGTACTTCCTGAATGACGTTTCTTGAACAGGTTTATGACGTCCTTACCACTCCAGTGCCTCAGGCTGTTACTCGCAAAACAGCGATCTGGTGGGGCTTGAGCGTGGCGATCGCCCTTCTATTCGCCATCCTTGCCCTCCACGACGCCTTCAGCACTGAGCAGTTAGTGCAGGACGATGCCCGCCAGTATTTATTCTGGATGCAGCGATTCCAGAACCCGGATCTCTTCCCCAATGACCTCATTGCCGACTATTTCCAATCGGTTACTCCCCTGGGCTATATCGCCTTCTACCGTGTTGGCATTGCGCTGGGCATTGACCCATTTACGTTCAATAAACTCCTACCGATTGCCCTTGCCATCATTACAACGGGATACTTTTTCTGGTTCGCGATGGCCCTTATCCCTCTCCCCGCTACCGCGTTCCTCGCCTCCCTTCTGCTCAACCAGACCGTGTGGATGAAAGATGACCTTGTTTCTGCGACGCCTCGCGCATTCCTCTATCCTCTCTTCACTGCCTTCCTGTACTACCTCACTCAATCCACAGTTCCTCACTCCCACCGTAAGTCAGGCCATTGGCAGATCAATTTGCTGAAAACTGGGATATTTTCGACGGATGCCTCCCCCCTGCCTGTGGCGATCGCTCTCATTTTGCTTGGCGTTTTCTATCCGCAATATGTCCTCGTCGCGGGCGGTGTCATTTTCCTATCATTAGTGACCTGGCATTCCGGCAAGCTCCGTCTGTCTGTCCATCATTTTGATTGGATTTGCGCAGGGCTTTACCTGGCGGTGGCGGTGGTTATCATCGGGTTCTATGGTCTCACCGCATCCGATTACGACCCGGTGGTGACCGTAGAGCAGGCGCGAGCCATGCCGGAATTTTGGCCAGGAGGCCGCAATTTCTTCTTTAGTGAAAATCTATGGTGGTTTTATGGGGTGGGCAATCGCAGTGGCTTTCTCCATGTAGGATTGGTGCGTCCGGCAACCCTGGCGTTGGGAATTTTTCTGCCGCTGCTACTCTGGCAGATGCCCCATCATCCCGTGTTGCGTTGTTGCATCCCCTACCTGCGCATTCTGCCGCGGCTTTTGATAGCCGCCACAGGACTATTTTTGCTGGCGCATCTGCTGCTGTTTCAACTGCACTTGCCCAGTCGCTACACTGACCACAGTCTGCGGTTTGTGATGGCGATCGCCGCTGCCATTGTGATTACTGCTGTGCTGGAAATCCTGCTCCGTCCAAAATCTCAGCCCGTCCCATCAAATCCCCCTTCACCATCGCCGGGGAAGTGGAGAAGAGGGTTGGCGACGGGCACGGCTCTACTGCTAACTGGACTGGTGGTGATTTATCCCGTTTTTGTCGAAGACTTTCCCCTAACGAAATATAAGCAGGGAACCGCCCCTCGCCTTTATGAGTTTTTTCGGGAACAGCCCACCGACACCCTTATTGCTTCTGTGGCTGAAGAGGTCAACAACATTCCCGTCTTTGCCCAACGCTCGATTCTGGTGGGGCGAGAATATGCCATTCCCTATCATTTGGGGTTTTATAACACCTTTCACGATCGGGCGATCGCCCTCATTCACGCTCAATACAGTGACGATCCACAGGTGGCGATCGCGTTTATCAAAGAATACGATGTGGACTACTGGATCATCGATAACGAGGCGTATGAACCTGACTACATCATCAATGCCTGGACAGTGCAATATTGGGATGATGTCGCCGAAGTCGTGACCCTAGCGTCGCAGGGGGCGGCACCCGCCCTGATCCGTGGCATTGCCCACTGTACTGTCGCGCAACAGCATTCCCTCACGGTATTAAATACATCCTGCCTGGTTGACGCCTTGCAGCCATAAAGTGCTTGCCCAATGGAGATAACATACGACTTAGCAAAGTTCTCAAATTCACAACGCAAAAATAGGGGTTTGGGGGGCGCTCAGCGCCCCCCAAACCCCTATTTTTGCAGCAATTCTCATTATGGAAATTTAGGGAGCAAAAAGGTTACCTGAGGCGACCTTTTTGCTCCCTAAGTTTGTACAAGTGAGCGCCCTACAGGCGCGAAGCTTCCTAAAATGAGAATCGCTGCTATTTTTGCGTGAAACTTGCCAAGTCGTGCTACATCTGGTTTTTAATGGCACCAAGCCACTTTATTAAATTCCTCTTCTTAACCATCATCCGTCACGTTATGGAGGAGTATGGTACATGTGGTATCTGAGAGAAAACGTGGTGATAATGAGCCGTCAGACACAGATGGATTGGACATGGATGGGACGCAGCGCAATCGTTTGTTTGCTGGTATTGGCAATGGGGCTAATGGGCTGTGGCGATCGCTCCCAGTCAGGTCGCCCTACGCAACTCTCGAGTTCATCATCCAGACAATTTGAAGAAATTGTAGAAGTGTCTCCCCCTGCGGCCATTCAAGCCCTGCGGAAAGAACTGGACATCTATCAGCCCCAAGTGCGGATTATTAGTCCTCAACCCGGAGACATCATTGATAACAATCAGGTATCGGTTCAGCTTGATGTCAACGATTTACCCATCTTCAAAGACGAGGAATTTGGGCTAGGGCCCCATCTCCAAATATTTCTCGATAGCCAGCCGTATGCTGAAGTGTACGACCTTGATCAGCCCCTCATCCTTCAAGATCTTGCCCCCGGAACCCATACCCTGCGAGTGTTGGCATCTCGCCCCTGGTACGAAAGCTTCAAAAATGCTGGAGCCTATGCTCAGGTGTCCTTCAGCATTTTTACAGACACCGCTGAAAATAATCCGGCCCCTGACTCTCCTTTGCTAACCTATAGTCAACCCGAGGGCAGCTATGGCGCGCAGCCTATCCTTCTGGATTTCTATCTGACGGATGCCCCTCTGCACGTCCTTGCTAGAGAATCAGACCGTGATGACCTGAAAGACTGGGCGATTCGCGGAACGGTCAACGGCCAGAGCTTCACGTTCGATACGTGGGAATCCATTTATTTGAAGGGCTTTGTACCAGGGCTAAATTGGGTCAAGCTAGAACTTGTTGACGAAGATAGCAAGGTGTTTGACGGCCCCTTCAATAGCACTGCTCACCTGGTTGACTATCAGCCAGACAGTCAAGATACTTTGTCCAAGCTCATCCGGGGAGAATTAACGGCTAATGATGTGCTTTCGATTGTCGATCCGGACTATGAGCCAGCACCGGAACCTCAACCTGAGCCAGCACCGGATACTGCTCCGCTTCGCCCAGAGCCGCAGCCAGAGCCGCAGCCAGAGCCCCAACCAGAACCGACCCACCTGAATTCCCCCGAAGCGCCAGCAAAGGAAGGTGCTGAACCCGATCTCTCAGAACCTGAAGCGCCAGAGTCTAAAACGATAGAGCCAGAAGCAATAGAGCCAGAAGCGACAGAACCCGAAGCGACAGAGTCTAAAACGATAGAGCCAGAAGCGACAGAACCCGAAGCGCCAGAGTCTAAAACGATAGAGCCTGAAACACCAGAGTCTAAAGCGCCAGAGCCGGAAGCGCCAGAGCCAGAAGCGATAGAGCCAGAAGCGCCAGAGTCTAAAGCGCCAGAGCCAGAAGCGGTAGAGCCAGAAGCGCCAGAGTCTAAAGCGCCAGAGCCAGAAGCGATAAAGCCAGAAGCGGTAGAGCCAGAAGCGCCAGAGCCAGAAGCGCCAGAGTCTAAAGCGGTAGAGCCAGCAGTAATAGAGCCAGAAACGCAGGAGCCAGAAGCGGTAGAGACTGAGCCGACGCAACCTGAATCTGCCGCCTCCGCTCTCCCAAAGGGCGCTCAATCCTCTGAACCGCAAGCCCCCACTGAGGCGACAGCAGGGGAATCCGTTGTTGAACCTGGAATGGAAACAGCATCCGACGGGCGAAATCCCTCAGCCTATCAGCTCCCAGCCGAGATGCCTGAAGAACCTGCCGTGCCCCCATCCCCTGAAGCAGAAGACAAGTCGGCGATCGCCCCTGCTGCTCAATAAACTGGCATGCCGCGCCGCCCCAATTGGGTTCAAAGGATTGAACGTCATTCCTCAGGTGAACAGATCCAGGTCGGTCACAGCACCCAGGCTGCTTGATGACGCTAATTTGGCATACTTAGCGAGAACCCCTCGGGTATACCGGGGAGCAGGCGGAAGCCAACTTGCGCGCCGCGCCGCCAGTTCCTCATCGGAGACATTAACCTGAAGCAGCCGGGCATCGGCATCAATGGTCACTGAGTCTCCCTCTTGAACTAGGGCGATCGCGCCGCCAACGGCTGCTTCAGGAGCGACGTGACCCACCACCATACCGTAGGTTCCTCCAGAAAACCGACCATCGGTAATGAGCCCAACGGAGTCCCCTAACCCCGCGCCGATAATAGCAGACGTAGGAGCCAGCATCTCCCGCATTCCGGGGCCTCCCCTCGGGCCTTCATAGCGAATAATGACAATATCTCCTGACTGAATCCTGCCATCGAGAATGGCCGCAAGAGAATCTTCCTCTGATTCAAATACTCGGGCAGGGCCAGTAATTTGACGGTTTTTCACTCCGGTCAGCTTTGCCACAGCTCCTTCAGTTGCTAAATTTCCCTTGAGAATGCCTAAATGACCGCTTGTATACATCGGTTTGTCCCAGGAACGGATGACATCCTGGTTCGCGGGAGGGTCGGTGGGAATATTCTGCAACAGCTCGCTGACGGTCTGTCCGGTGATAGTCATGCAGTCCCCATGCAGCAGATCGTGAGCCAAGAGCATTTTCATAACCTGGGGGATGCCTCCTGCCTGATGAAGATTAGTTGCCACATATCGACCTGAGGGCTTCAGGTCGCAGAGGACAGGGACACGGGCACGGATGCGCTCGAAGTCATCCAACGTCCAGTCCACCCCAGCCGCGTGGGCGATCGCCAAAAAGTGGAGCACTGAATTAGTAGAACCGCCCACGGCCATAATCACAGATACGGCATTCTCAATCGATTTTCGGGTGATGATGTCGAGGGGCAACCGTTGATGTTTGATAGCATCCAGCAGGGCATAGGCAGATTTTTCAGTGCTATCTGCTTTCTCTGCATCCTCTGCCGCCATAGTTGAGGAATACATCAGGCTCATGCCCATTGCTTCAAAGGCAGATGACATGGTGTTTGCCGTATACATCCCCCCACAGGAACCAGCACCGGGGCAGGCACGGCGTTCGACCTCCATCAACTCTGTATCGTCGATTTTGCCTGCGCTATATTCACCGACTGCTTCAAAGGCACTGACAATTGTTAAATCTCGTCCATCGTAGTGTCCCGGCTTAATGGTGCCGCCATAGACGAAAACAGCAGGAACGTTCATGCGGGCGATCGCAATCATGGCACCAGGCATATTCTTGTCGCACCCCCCAATGGCAAGCACCGCATCCATGCTCTGGGCATTGCACGCCGTTTCGATAGAATCCGCAATAACCTCACGGGAAACCAGGGAATATTTCATACCCTCAGTGCCCATCGAAATACCATCACTGACGGTAATCGTGCCAAACATCTGGGGCATAGCTCCTGCGGATTTCAGAGCAGTTTCACCCCGCAAAGCCAAATCATTAATACCCACATTGCAGGGAGTAATGGTGCTGTAACCATTCGCAATACCGACAATGGATTTCGTAAAATCATCATCACCAAATCCGACAGCCCTCAACAGGGCACGGTTTGGCGAACGTTGAACACCTTGGGTAATGACTTGGCTTCTGAGATTTTCTGGCATAGAGCGCTTCCTTTTTTCAATGAATATGTTTGACACGTCTCGTCGAGCTGCAAGTGGCGAGCTCACTCAGTTGGAGAGTGTCTGCATCAATAGCCCTAATGTCTAGTTATATATGGTGATGTCCCCCTTACTGTCAGGCTTAAGATTGTCTCAAACTGCAGAGGTTTTCGAGACTATCCTGCGCGAAGGCATGGGTCTTGTATGCGATGTCCAATAAACCTTTTTTCGATTTTTGCCTTGTGAATTTGAGAACTTTGCCAAGTCGTAGATTGACCCTGATTTTGAATTAGGACACTGCACCAGGCAGCAAGGCAGCATTCGCCTAACGAACCATTAGGGAACATCCGTTAAATTCCCGTCTAAATTACTGACTGCCCGCTGGATATCGACCAGCGCTCGGTTGTAATCAAGAATGGCCGTCACCAGGTTTAGCTCGGCGTCAGTTAAATCTGACTGGGCCGTAATGACGTCAGACTGAATACCCACTCCCGCCCGAAATCGGAGGCGGGCCAGTCGCAACGACTCTTGAGCTACTTCAACCGCTGCTTGTGCCGTTTGGATATTCTCGAAGTTAGCACCAAGCTGAGAAAACGCTGTTTCCACCTCAAAACGAATAGCATCAAGAGCATCAGCAAAGGCCGTTTCAGTAATTTGCTGATCGATCTTCTCGCCCTGAGCTGCCGCCCTGGATGCGCCGCCATCAAACAACAGCCATGTCAGTTGGGCACCCACCGACAAGGACTCATTGTCAGATGTGCTGTTTGTTTCATCCAACAAATCATCAAAACTATACCGTCCGAAAACGGAGAGTTGAGGAAGCGTCTGTGACCGGGCAATGCGGCGCTGCTGCTGGTCAATCTCTCGCTGAACAAGCTGTTGCTCTGGCTCTGCTCGATTTCTGAATGCAGCGATAATACTCTCTTCCAGGGTCAACGGCCAAACACCTGCAACTTCAACCTCATCCGCTGCTGAGATGTCAAATCCAAAGGGAAGACTCAGTAAATCCGCTAATGCCCGGCGGGCAATTTGCTGATTACTGATTGAAGTTCTCAAATCCTGTTGCGAATTTGCAACCTCAACTTCCGCTTGAAGTCGGTCAAAACGGGTTCCAACGCCAGCACGCTCACGGGCTTCTGCATCCCGCAAGCTAGTCAACGCTTCCTCCAGATTAGCCTGGGCAATCAGAATCTCTCGGTCTGCCTGTTGCAGGTCATAGTAAGCCGTGGTCACATCCTGCCGAATATCTTCTGCCACGACCTCGACCTGTAGCTCTTGCAGCCGGACAGCACGCTCTGCTGCCCGAATCGACGCATTGCGACCCCCTGACGTAAACAGATCATAGGAGAGAGTCACATCTCCCCTCAGCGTCGTCGTGTTGTTGTCTACGTCGATGGGATTGCCGAATGGCCCAGTTGGTTCAACAGCGGGATTCAGGTCGGTATGGGTAATATCAGTGCCAACGGAGAGCGTGGGAAATCGCTCTGCCTGCGCTTCTCGCAAGTCTGCTCTAGCGCCGTCAAGGTTTAACAGTGCTGTTTGCAAGTCACGACTATTCTGGCGAGCCAGCTCCAGAGCTTGCTCCAGGGTAATGGGCTGGGTTCCGATGATTTCTGCATCCTCTGGCCGCGTGGGGACATAGAGGGGATTTGGATCGGACAACAGATAGTCAGGGGGCGGTGCCAGCAGTGCTTCAGCTTCTGTCAATACCTCTTGGTCTGGGTCAATATCCTGTCCATCAGGACCGTCACCCGGAAAGGCTTCTTCGAGGAGTTCTTCTTCTAAATTCTCTTCGCTGAAATTCTCTTCGCTGAGACCTTCATCTTCCAGAAAACTGCCCTGGCTTTCTTCATCTGGTTCACTATCCAACTCAGGAGCCGGGGCAAGTCCATCTTGGGCAAATTCAGGGGCCGGAGCAACAAGTTCTGGGGAAGAGATACCAGATGGACTCGCACTATCCTCCCCGCTGAGTTGAGATGAAAGCGCCGGAAACGTAGCAGATTCCGACATCGTTGTCGGAGCTGAGTCAGCGTGCATTCCCCTCGAACGCATCCCATTCACTGGAACAGCGTTCTCCTCTGCTAGGGTTTCGGCAGACGTCAGTAGTTGATTGATAGAGTCCTGAAGTTCTGGATCAATGCTGTAGGTGTCAAGGCTCTGTGCATCAAGGCTGTCGTCATTAGGGAGTACGTCAGACCGTGATTGGGGTGAAGGCGTATGACTAAAGATTTCAGCGACATCGTTGAAGGGAGCGGCGGCGGCATTGGTTATATTTTGGCGAGAGGGGAGTGTGCCATAGCGATGCAGAATATCAGCCGCAACACCCACATCAGGAGATTCATCTTGGAGTGAGGAGGTGATCGATGGATGGAGGGGGGCTGCCTGGTTTGCGCCATGACCCACACGCTCCAGATTTACGCTCCCTAGAACACTCACTCTATGGGCTTTTAATTTCTGTATCAGTTGGTTTTGACCTGCGTCTTTCTCAAAAGTATTTTTTGATGGAGAGCCATCCAGAGCTAGAACTCCTTCTGCGGAGCCTAACATGACCACGGCACTAACGCCAGCCGCAATAAATTTCCGATGGGAACGCTGCATATGCCGATATTGTCCTGCCTTGGAAACGTTCATGGAATAGCCTTATGAAGGATACGGTCAAGTGAACGGATTTGGCAAATGTTTAACCAAAAAATATTTAACCAAATAAGTAGCTTGGCACCATTAAAAATCAGACATAAAACCCTGCGCCGTTCGCTGCGCGGGCGGCGCAGGACTTTGCGAGTTCTATAATTAATTGTGCTCGCCTACTCAAGTAATCAGACGGAAGCTTGGCACACTAAGCTCCGGGTACATGTAAACCTTTCTGCTACATCTACCCGTTTACACTTGCAGCATGACGCATTCCGGGAAAACTCACTGCACACAATATCACAATGAAATGTCACTTCCGTCACCCGGTTGGGTTGAAGCGTTTAGTTCCTACGACTTGGCAAAGTTCTCAAATTCACAAGGCAAAAACAGGGGTTTGGCGCGCGCTGAGCGCGCGCCAAACCCCTATTTTGCCTGAAACTTGCCAAGTCGTTACCCTAAGCCTAGTGCAGCGTCAAA
>CAYXJG010000086.1:0-15387 GCA_964465285.1 uncultured bacterium | reverse complement strand
GGGGGATCTCGCAGAGTTTTGGATCCGAGCCGAGATGTGTGTACACAGTAGCCCACTCTGGGAAAGGGATTCAGGGTGAGGGCTGTACCTTGTCTTCACGACTTGGCAAGTTTCACACAAAGCTAGGGGTTTGTGTTGTGAATTTGAGAACGTTGCCAAGTTGTGCCAAGTCATGTTTTTAGGGGGCGATCGCCCCCTTTTTGCCAGACGCGCATCTCCGAAGACACTGCCTGAAATCTGGGTTTCTTGGAGCACGGATGGGGATTTGGGATGACCCCTATTCTACGGAACGTCATACCCAAATAGATTTGGGTTCACCGTCCCAAGAGTCAAATCTGCCAGGCCATACTCGGCCCAGCGGCGATCGACCATGGCGGCCACGTCAGGGTCAGACTCCAGCGGGTTGCCCCAGGGATGGTCGGTTTCAGGAGGAATCTTGGTGGTAGCGTCAATGCCCATGCGTCCGCCCATGCCAATTTTTTCGCTGGCAAAATCCAGGGTATCGAAGGGCGTATCCGGCAGGATGAATACGTCGCGGGACGGGTCAACTTTAGAGGTGATGGCCCACACCACCTGGCGGGGGTCACGGATATTAATGTCCTTATCCACCACGATCACAAACTTGGTGTAAGTGAACTGGGGCAGGGCACTCCAGAAAGCTAGGGCGGCCCGCCGCGCCTGGCCAGGGTAAGCTTTTTTGATCGAGATGACTGCCGCCTTGTAGCTTAGGGCTTCCATCGGCAGGAAAAAATCAGTAATCTCAGACACCTGCTGCCGCAAAATTGGCGTGTAGATACGGTTGAGGGCGATCGCCATCATCGCTTCTTCCTTCGGAGGCCGCCCGCTAAAAGTGGTGAGATAGACGGGGTCTTTCCGGTGGGTCATGCAGTGAAACCGGACGAGAGGCGAGTCTTCCACACCGCCGTAGTAGCCCATGTGATCCCCAAAGGGACCATCAGGTAACGCCTCACCCGGAGTAATGGTGCCCTCCAGCACAAATTCCGATGCCGCCGGAACTTCCAGATCAACGGTCTTGCATTTCGCCAGGTGAACACCTGACCCGCCATAAAGTCCTGCAAACAGCCATTCAGACAAGTCCACTGGAATGGGAGTTGCCGCCGCCATGATGACGAGGGGATGCACGCCGAGGGCGATCGCCACCTCTAACTTTTTACCCTGTTCCGCGGCTTTTCTTAAATGCCGTGCGCCCCCCCGTACTGACAGCCAGTGAACCGTCATTGTGCTTTTAGACTGGAGTTGGAGGCGGTATACTCCGACATTGGGCGTCCCTGTTTCGCAGTCTTTTGTGATCACTAGCCCCAGAGTGATAACCTTCCCAGCATCGCCGGGATAAGGGCGAATCATGGGAATCTGGCTCAGATCCAGATCGTCACCCTTGATGACCGCATGGTGACAGGGAGGGAGAAAGTCACGCATGGGCTTAGCTTTCACCACATCAAAGAGGATTTTGCCAAACTCAATGGCTTGAGAAACTTTTTTCGGGGGTTTCGGCTGCTGAAGCATTCCGAGCTTCTTTCCCAATTCTTCCAACTCCTCCGGGGATTCCATGCCCATTGCCCAGCAAATGCGCTCCACCGTGCCCACCGTATTCACCGCAACGGGATAAGGCGATCCCTTTACATTCTCAAACAGCAGTGCTGGCCCTCCGGCCTGCAACATACGGTTGCTAATTTCCGCAATTTCCAAATCGGGGTCAACCAGCGCACTGATTCGTTTGAGTTGTCCTCGGTCTTCGATGAGCTTGAGGAATGCCCGCAAATCTCTTGCCATAGTCCTGCTTTGTGAAGGTTACATCATGTTAAGCACCTTTCCTATTATCGACCGAGATGTAAATTTATGCCGGATGTGGCTACACTAGACCTAATCCAATTTGGGAACTAGAGGTTTCCCGCACGGAAAACTCCAGTATTCAACCGGAGCAAAGGTAGAGTAAATCATTTCCTTAATCAAACTCCGGGTTACACAGCTCGTTCAGTGCAAATTCATCCGGATGTCCATCAATTAAGGGGATAAAACCACCCTCCTCAGAGATGCCCCGCGCCATCACCATACCGTCCAGGAAAAATACAACCTCTTCAACGGCGTAGAGCCGCGCATCGCAATCTGCCCGCAGGAGAGTTGAGCGGTAGTTATACAGCATGTCTTCGGTGATGTCATCAAGGGTGAGGGGATTGAAATCAATGCCGACAAAATCGGGCACATCGTTGTCCAGGCTTTGCGCGGTGGAATAAGCTGTCATCATTTTTAGAAGAACAGAGTCGCCTTCGTCAACGAAATAAGATGTGTGCAAATATACCCGCTGACCGTTGATGGCATAGAGAAATTCCCAGGCAGGATCTTGGACAGCCAATGCCCTCGTCATCGGGGCAATTACACCAGCAGCGGCGATCGCCAACGCCAGTAACACATTCTGTTTTTTCATCACACCATTCCTTACAGGGGTTTAGTCAATAGAAATCGACTGAGGACCGCTGCCATTGCCCATGTTCTCACCTGGGCTGGCGGTAGAATCCGTCATTGGCTGCCCTACTCGCTGCTCAATCCAACTCTTGACTGGGTCGTCGCTAAGATTAAGCCGCAGTAAGCCCGAAGCCAAGCCGCCTAGGAAGGCGACCGGATGGCTCGTTAACTCTTTCAAAATTGGAGACAGTTCATCCATAGCGTCTTACCTTGAGAGTGTCTTATAAAACTGCGTAACTGCTTGTCGTAGGAACAAGAATTAAGGCATTTAAACAAATTTTGGCTGAGGCGCAGAGATAAAGCTCACCTACTTACTCTTCATCATCCTATAGTGTCTCGTAAGGTTTTGTGCATTAAGGTTTTGTGCATTATGGCTGGGGAGCATCGCTCACAGATGCTGCGACTGCCTCCACTGAGCCATTGGCTTTAGCTGATTTCGACCGCGCCCAAAGCACGCTCCATCGCGTCAGAATATGAGAAAGCAGCCCTAAAGGCCCGGCAAATAGGCACAATGCCAGGGAATGGCGGGTGAAGATATTCATCTGCAGGCCATTTTGATAGACCCACCGACCCACAAAAAAATCCATAACGACGAAGTGAACCCAGGCTGTTGCAGCAAATTGCTCCTGGGAAAATAATCGGGCAATGTCTGACAGTCCAGCACTTGCAAAGTCCTGAGCCGCATCGGGCGTAATGCCCGCAACAAATAAGTATAGATACGCACTTGCCAGGGCGGCAAACGGCAAGAAGGAGTCCATAACCTTTTGGGTAATCGTCCACTGAGGCACAACGACCATCAGTGCCCAAAACGGTAGCACAAAGATATTGGCAGCATTAAACAGAAGTTCAGCAGTCATGGTTTTAGAGAGTAGTGGTCTGCCAGGGCGGAACTACGGGATATTACGTAATCACCCCACTAAGGCTCAGAAGCTCGGGGGACGCTAACCCCTCAAATGCCTCTTGCTAAAGCACCAGTAGTTTGCAAAGCAAACTTTCAAGAGTTGTCCGGTGAGTGGTGCGCGCCACTTACTAGGCAGCCTCTGCCTGGTCAACTTCCGGATGGAAGGAAGGGAACGATGTTTACAGTTTGTGATGTTCCACTCCTTACTGTAACTGAAACCCCTGAAACTGAACCCCTTGCGAACAAGAAATTTGGCTTTCATACACGACTTGGCAAAGTTCTCAAATTCACAACGAAAAAAGGGGGTTAGGCACGCTCCGCGTGCCCTAACCCCCTTTTTTCAGCAATTCTCATTTTGGGAAACTTTGCGCCCTATAGGCGCTCACCTGTCTATGTTTAAGGGGCAAAAAGGTCGCCTAAGGCGACCTTTTTGCCCCATTGAATTCCACACTAAGAATTGCTGCCCTTTTTTCGTGAAACTTGCCAAGTCGTGCTTCATGGGGCTACCCATGGAGGTTAACCACAGCGCTATTGCATCCCTTGATTCTGATGCCATAGAGCAAGAAGAGGGCGATCGCCCTTCTCTTCTCCCCATTCCCAGATGATTCATTTTAGGTCATCCTAGATAAGGATTCTTAAATCAGTCTTCTTTAGTTCAAAGGGATTCTTTACACAGGGTCTATCAGTTCTAATACCTCTGGATAAACCCCTTGCTGTGCCGTTGCGGATACTGCCCATGTCAGCTATCAAACTCTCATCATCCCCTCTGTCATTCGATCGTTGCGTGCCAACTGCCAATCTGTCGAATGATCCGTCAAATACTTGCACTGTCGGAGATGAAGGGGCGATCGCCATTTCTAACGCTTCCACTCTCCCATCAACGCCCAAGCCAGCAGACACACTTGAAGATGCAGCCATGACGGACGCTGGGTCATCTCTAACACCAGAGCAATATCGAAAAAAGATGGAGCGCCGCAAGGCCGTCCAGCAGCAACGATTGGCAGAGCGTGACAACGAAAAGGGATTAATTATTGTTCACACGGGCAAGGGCAAAGGCAAAACCACCGCCGCTTTGGGCATGGTTTTGCGATCCCTTGGCCACGGCCATCAGGTCGCGATTGTTCAATTCATCAAAGGAGCTTGGGAACCTGCGGAGAAAAAGGTCTTCGGCCTGTGGCCCGATCAGCTTGATTTCCATGCCATGGGCGAAGGATTTACCTGGGAAACCCAAGATCGGGAGCGAGATAAGGAAATGGCCCAATCTGCCTGGGAAAAAGCTCTGGACTATATTCAAGACCCTGGTGTTCAACTTACACTGCTTGATGAGGTAAACGTTGCCCTCAAACTTGGCTATCTCTCTGTGGATCAGGTTGTCAGGGGTTTGCAGGGAAAACCTGAAATGTCTCACGTCATTCTCACTGGGCGTGGTGCGCCCTCTGAGCTGATTGACAAGGCCGACCTGGTGACGGAGATGACTCTGGTGAAGCATCCCTTCCGAGAGCAGGGCGTGAAAGCCCAGGCAGGAATTGAATACTAAACCCTGGGCAAGTAGGGCGCGCCTGGGGTTTCCGGTAACTCTGCTCTAATGCTCTATCCAATGCTCTAATCTAATCCCTTAAAAGAGATGCTCCACACGACCTGGCAAAGTTCTCAAATTCACAACGCAAAAGTAGGGGTTTTGCGTTGTGAATTTGCCAAGCCGTGTGATTCCTGAAAATATTTCTGAAGGTGGGGGCGGGCTACGCCCCCACCTTCAGAAATCAAATCGGATCGCTCTATTCAAATCTGCTTGAACAGTTGTTATGGTAAAGCTGGTATTACAGATGCCATGTCACTTAACAGCTTCCTGAAAAAATAATGACACTTGTTTTTGAAAATCTGGGAATACTGCCTTAAGAAGCAGGCGTGTCATTGAGAAACGTTTGTGCGCAAAGCGTGTTGAAATAAGGATTGCTCTTCACACAAAGATAGCTTGGGCGAGCTACACCATCTACCTGGGCGCGCGCAGCTTAGCCTACAGGGTATCTTGCAAAAGATGTGAAGTTTGGCAGTAGATGAGATATGCGCTATCTGCGATCGCCATCTGCTTGCATACCGGGGTTAGGTGGGAGTCATGAAGACAATTTTGATTGTAGACGATAGCCAGACGTTACGAAAAATGCTCTCAGACCTGCTGAAGAGCAATGGAATTGAGGTGGTTGAAGCCACCAACGGCAAGGAAGCGCAACAGACAATCCAAGGAGGAGCACACCCCGATCTCGTGATTACGGATTTGATCATGCCCGAGATGAATGGATATGAGCTATGCCGCTGGATCAAAGCGAACACCACAAAAATTCCGGTACTCGTCTGCTCCACAAAAAGCGAAGATTTTGACCGCTACTGGGGAATGAAGCAAGGGGCTGATGCCTACATTACAAAGCCATTTCAGCCCCCAGAACTCTTGAAGACAGTGAAGCAACTGCTACGCCACGCATAAGACTCGAACCCCTGTTCCATTCGTTCGGGCCGCTCATCAAGTTCCTACACATCAGATTCGATTAAAGCCCCCAGTTGGGGTTTTTCACGACTTGGCAAAATTTATAGCGCTGTGCAAGCGCGTTAAGTACCGTTTTTCTGTGTAGCGGCGCGGCGCGGCGCTACACAAGAAATTCTGGGTGTGCTTAGTCAATTTGAATACAGCTATACGACACGACTTGGTAAGTTTCACGTAAAAATAGGAATCTGGAGCGCGCTCAAAATCCCTATTTTTGCGTCGTGAATTTGAGAACTTTGACAAGTCATGTTCAACAACACCATGGTATGCTTAGCCCCTGATGAAACAAGCCATTATCCTGTCAGTTAAAATCACGTCCATTGTCGTGACGACCACATCAGTATTGCTATGGAGTGCTTATCTTGCCGACCAAGCAGGCATTGCTCAAATCATGACAGGACATTTTTCGGCGGGCTTCATGTCTCTGCTGTGGGTTGGACGGTTTATTGTCATCGCCCATGTCCTAGAAGGTATGGGGGCAGCCCTCATCGCCTCATCACAGCAAAAGCCGCCCCTGCGCCAGGGCGTGTATACCTTCTTCGTTGGAACCTTGGGACTGATTGAACTCCTAGAGGATGAAGGTGTCTCAGCGGTGATAAAGAACCTGGCTAGACGAGAAGAATTGTAAGCCGCGTCATGAAGTTTGAATATCTTTACGGCCCGATGTGTTCTAGGCATCATTGGCGATCGCCCGTTTGCTCTTACGCTAAATTTTGGTCAATTGTTGTTCGTATCGACCCATCCATCCGTATCGACCGACTCAATTGACGGGATGAAGATTTACGCCGTTAAGAGGATTGTCGCAGGCAATGACTGACACCCGTCGCACTCAAACAAATCGTAAGAAAATCGCACAGATGATCCGGGCTAGTGCAAAACGTGTGATTGCCTCAAACGACATCAATACCTCTAATCGAAGGGGCAACAAAGAGCTGGATTTTGCAGTGAACCGCATGGTTGACGCCCAATCTATGGCCCATGATGATGCTCAAAAGCTCGGCCAGGCACTGGGCGAGAAAATTGTTGCTCTATCCCAGAGTATGGGACGCACCAACCTTGACCAGGGCGTGATCCAGAGGCTAATAGTTGAAGGCAATCTGCCTGTTCTGGACGAGTCCCGCCAGAGTGCCGAATCCTCTGCCACGGCTACCGAAGCTCCTGCATCAAAGGTCGCTCAGAATGAAGACCTGGCTGAGTCTGCGTCAGTTCCTGAAGATGTTGACGTGGACGAACCTACCGCTGAGGATAGCGCTGACGATGAAGGTACTATCCATGCTGATACGGCTGACGTTGATGATGCCAGCGGTGAGGGTGCCCCTGAAGCCCCAGATGCCCCTGAAGCCCCAGATGCCGAAGAAGCTGCCGAAGAAGCTACCGAAGAAGCTGCCGAAGAAGCTGTTGAGCAGACTACGGAAGCACCGACCGAAGCGATCGCCCCCCCTGAGACTTCGGAAACTAAAGTGCCTGAAGCAGAAGACGCCTACACAGCGGCATTAGATGGGGAGACGGTTGCCGAGTCAGAAGTCGCTGAGTCAGAAGTCGTTGAAGCCAATGAAGCCGGTGAAGCCGATACAGAAGCAGACGTTGAAAAGCCCGAAGCCACCACTGCCGCTGCCGAGTCTGAATTAGAGGTGTCTGCTCCAGACGAGGAGCCTGATGCGGCTGAGGATGCCGAGGCGATTGCTGAACCCACCGAAGACGGCACATCCGATGACTCTGATGATACCGAAGACACGAACGGTACCGATGCATCAGTGAGCAGCAGCACCAACAATGAGATTGACAATAAGGTTGAAGCCGATAAGGTTGAAGCCGATGCTCCTGCACTCTCTGAAGATGTAGATACTGAAGACGTGGACACTGAAGACGATTCTGAAGAAGAAGTTGCTGTTAAAGCTTAAATGTCTGTTGACACAACTTGGCAAGTCGTGTGAATTGATAGGGACTACAGAACACAGCTCTAAAATAGTGGTAACCTCTTACCAATTAGAGCGGTGTGCAAATTGGTTAAGCACACCCCAATTTGTTAAATGGCGGCGCTCTGCGCCGCCATTTAACAAACCGTATTTAGTGCGCTTGCACAGCGCTATAAGTAGCTTGGCACAATTAAACATCAGACAAAGGATTGGAGGAGTGTTTCAATGTCACGCCAGACAATTTCCCCCTACGAGATAATGCTTGCGGCTTCTACTGTCCCCTTAATAGTTGGGCTGCTCGCGCTCAAAAGTTTTTCAGATGCCCTCACTGGATTGGGGCAAGCGAGTGAAGAAATATTTCGGGGCGATCGCCTCCCTGTCTTGCATTTGCATACGAGTACTCCCATCAATGACAACAGCACACTTGACTGAACAGAGGCACAGGCTGTAAACCGGATGTATTGAAACCGGATGTATTGAAACCGGATGTATTAAAAATACGTTGCAAGCAAGCACAATGCCGCACGTCAAGTTCCAGTTTCGTGTGGGCTTAACTGAGTGGAATAGGCGATCGCCTCGAAACCTTGCCTGCTGATCACTGTCCATACTTTTTAACGCCCATCTTACGGTGTGTTCCGCCACGGGATGGGAGGCATGTTGTTTGGGTTACAATCCACAAGACGTAGCAAAACTAGTATCCGAGCAAGGGCTTCAGCGTCGGATATACGTCAGAAAATCCTGAAAATTGACCCACAAGTCTTTTGAGAAGCCAAAGAACTGGAAATAATTGAACGAAAACCCATAGAATTATCACGTATTTCGCTAAGGCAAACCATGAGTTCAACGCTTCACTCATCCAATGATTCTTTCCGTTCAAGCACCGCATTAGCCATGCAAGGGCAACGAGAGTTATCGACAACAACGTCATCTTCCTCAGACCTGTTCTTGCGCCATCGGCTCAAAATTATCGAAGACCTGTGGGAATCGGTGCTTCACCAGGAGTGTGGACAAGAGTTTGTGGCATTGCTCAAGCAGCTACTCGCGGTGTGCTCCCCTGAGGGGCTAGCAGCAGAACCCCCAGGATATAATGCCTTGGAGATTATTGAAGACTTAGATCTGAATGAAGCCATTCGGCTCACCCGTGCCTTTGCGCTGTATTTCCAGCTCATCAACATTGTGGAGCAGCATTACGAGCAGCGGGATCAGCAGCAGATTCATCGGGTCGCCTATGAGCGGTTAATGGAACGGGGCGATCGCGAGTTGCGCTCATTCTTTGCCTATGATGCTGTCCCCCCCTATCTTGACCCCGAAGTACAGAGCAACGGCATCCAGGCAGATATGCTCGAACGGAGCGTCCCCGATACGGTGTCCCCCAAGCGGGAAGCCCGTACCTTCCAGGGCATGTTCTCGAAGCTGAAGCGCCTCAATGTGCCCCCCCAGCATATCCAGGAGTTGATTGACAAGCTCGACATTCGCATGGTGTTTACGGCTCACCCAACGGAAATCGTGCGCCACACCATTCGCGGCAAGCAGCGTCGCCTGGTTCATATTTTGCGGGAACTCGACCGGATAGAAGAAGGGGGGCAGTCCGTTGACTTTTGGAATTCCTGGCAAACGGAATCCCTGCGCCAGCGCCTTACGGAGGAAATTCGCCTGTGGTGGCGCACGGATGAACTTCACCAGTTCAAGCCCACAGTCATGGATGAAGTTGACTACACCCTCCACTATTTCCAGGAAGTGCTGTTTGATGCCATTCCTCAGCTTTATCAGCGGTTTAAGGCATCCCTTCACACGACATTTCCCTGGCTACGGCCCCCCAGCTATAACTTCTGCTATTTTGGCTCTTGGGTTGGCTCAGACCGCGATGGCAACCCATCCGTGACGCCTCAGGTCACCTGGAGAACAGCCTGCTATCAGCGCAATTTGGTGCTAGAGAAGTATATCGGCTCCGTTGAGGAACTGGTCGAACTGTTGAGCCTGTCCCTGCACTGGAGCGATGTACTGCCTGATCTGCTGGAATCCCTAGAGCAGGATCAGACTCATTTTCCCGATGTCTATGAAGCTCTGGCGATCCGCTTCCGTCAAGAACCCTATCGCTTGAAGCTGTCCTACATCATTCAGCGGTTGAAAAACACCCTCGCCCGCAGCAAGCAGCTCTATGCCAGCGACTGCTTCCGGGATGAGCTACCAGAGGTCAACCCTGCCCTTGCCTATCGGTCTGGGGCGGAGTTTCTGGGAGAACTGCGGTTGATTCAGCGCAACCTGAGTGAAACAGGGCTGACCTGTCAGGCGCTCGAAGACTTGATCTGCCAAGCAGAAATCTATGGGTTCAACCTCGCCTATCTGGATGTGCGGCAGGAAAGCTCCCAGCATTCTGACGCCATTAATGAAATTGTCGAATACCTGCAAATTCTGCCCAAACCCTACGATGGCTTGACGGAAGAAGAAAAGACCGCATGGCTGGTGAAAGAGCTCCAAACCCGCCGTCCGTTGATTCCGGGAGATTTGCCCTTTGGCGATCGCACCCGCGAAATTATCCAGACGTTCCGAGTCATTAAGAAGCTTCATCAGGAATTTGGATCAGCTCTCTGTCAGACCTACGTCATCAGCATGAGCAACCACGTCAGCGACCTGCTAGAGGTGCTGCTACTGGCAAAGGAAACTGGGCTATATGACCCCGCCACAGGCAAGGGAAGCGTACTAGTCGTGCCTCTATTCGAGACAGTGGAAGACTTACGTCGGGCACCCTCGGTTATGGATGACCTGTTCAAACTGCCCCTTTATCGCAACTATCTGGCAGGGGGTGACCCAGATAAGCAAACCTCCTTCATGCCGGATCTCCAAGAGATCATGCTGGGCTATTCCGACAGCAACAAAGATTCGGGCTTTCTCAGCAGTAACTGGGAAATTCACAAAGCCCAACATGCCCTGCAAGACACTGCTGACCCCTACGGCATTTCCCTGCGAATCTTCCACGGGCGGGGCGGTTCTGTCGGTCGGGGCGGTGGCCCTGCCTACGAAGCGATTCTGGCACAGCCGGGCAGCAGCATCGCCGGACGCATCAAAATTACCGAACAAGGAGAGGTGCTGGCGTCCAAGTATAATTTGTCCGAACTCGCCCTCTACAACCTGGAAACAGTGACTAGTGCGGTGATGCAGGCAAGCTTGCTGAGCAACGGGTTTGATGATATTAAACCCTGGAATGACATCATGGAGCAGCTTGCAGTGCGATCGCGCCGACACTACCGCAAGCTGATTTACGAACAGCCTGATTTCATCGACTTCTTCCATCAGGTCACCCCCATTGATGAAATTAGCCAGCTTCAAATCAGTTCCCGTCCTGCCCGTCGGGGAGGCAAAAAGAAGGGCCTGTCAGGGCTCCGCGCTATTCCTTGGGTGTTTAGCTGGACGCAAACCCGGTTCCTGCTTCCGGCCTGGTACGGCGTCGGGACTGCCATCAACGACTTCATGCAGGAAGATCCCCAGGAAAACCTGAAGTTGATGCGCTACTTCTATTACAAATGGCCTTTTTTCCGCATGGTGGTGTCAAAGGTGGAGATGACCCTCTCGAAAGTCGATCTTCAAATCGCCAGTCACTACCTCCATGAACTCAGTAATCCAGAAGATCTGCCCCGGTTTGAGCGGCTTTTTGAGCAAATTGCCCATGAATATAACCTGACACGAAAGCTAGTTCTCAACATTACGGGCCACGAAAAGTTGTTGGATGGCGACCCTGATCTCCAGCGCTCGGTGCAACTGCGAAATGGAACGATTGTCCCATTGGGCTTTTTGCAAGTTTCCCTGCTTAAGCGCCTGCGCCACCACAAGAATAGTTCTGCTGCGGGGGTTATTCGGTCCCGCTATAGTCGAGGCGAATTGCTGCGGGGCGCACTGCTGACGATCAACGGTATTGCTGCAGGCATGAGAAATACGGGTTGATGCCGCAGCCCGGCTGGGAATTTTCTTGGATGAAGCCCACTGCAATAACAGCGCTACTGAGGCTAAGCACGGCGGTATGGGGAGTGCGTCACGTCTATCCCACCATTTTTGTGCTTCACGCAATTGCACGCCACTAAAGACCGAGAATTAAATAACGTGAACCAAATTTTTATTAGGGCGGCGCGGCGATGCCGCGCCGCCCTAATAAAAAGGGATTTTATTTAATCTTCGTTCCTAAATAGCGAACGACTAGAGCTGAGACAGACGGCTTCGCAGAATTTCCGCTTGCTTTTCGGCTTCCGCTAGGGTGTCTCGCGCCCCTTGAACCACATCAGCAGGGGCTTTGTTTACAAAGCCAGGATTGTTGAGTCGTCCGCTAAGAGATTTGATTTCTCCCTCAATTTTGCCCAAATCCTTCTCCAGTTTTTTGCGAAGCACTTCCACATCAATGCCTGCTAGGGGCACCAGGACTTGAACGGTGCCCGACACGCCTGCCAGCATCTTCTCCTGGGGGGCTGTTTCCGCGATGGTGAGGTCGGACACTTTTGCTAAATCGTAGATGTAGGCTTCTCCGTTTTGGAGGATGGATCGCTCGTCGGGGTTTTCACTTTGGAGGATAGTGGCGATCGCCATTGACGGCTTCACCCCAGCCTCTGCCCGCAGGTTGCGAATGGTGCGAATCACATCAAACAGCAGGGTAAACTGCTGCTCCAAACCGATATTGATCACCGCATCATCGCCAACGGGATAGGCTTGCAGTGCGAGCACCCGCCCATCAGACACCTGGTTCAGGGTTTGCCACACTTCTTCGGTGATATGGGGCATGAAGGGATGGAGCAGCCTCAGAATTCCATCCAGCACATAGGCGAGAGTTTGCTGCGCCACCTCGCGGGTGTCTGGATCTTCGCCTTGATTGAGACGAGACTTGACCAGCTCAATGTACCAGTCGCAGAAATCGCCCCAGGTAAACTCATAGAGCTCTTTTGCCCCTTCGCCCATGCCGAACTGGTCGAGATATCTGCCTACCTGGCGGGAGACTTGATGGAAGCGGGAGATAATCCAGCGATCCGCTAACTCCAGTTTTTCTGTATCGGGCATCCCCAACTGTTCGGGAGTCTGCCCGTCCAGATTCATCATCACAAAACGAGACGCATTCCACAGCTTATTCGTAAAGTTACGGGACGCTTCTACCGATGTGGACTCATCGGTCTTCCGGTCATATTCCAGACGAATGTCCTGCCCGGCTCCCGTCACTTCCCGCACCAGGGTATAGCGGAGGGCATCGGTACCATATTTGTTAATCAGCACCAGGGGATCGATACCGTTATTTGCCGACTTCGACATCTTCTTGTTATTCTCATCCCGCACTAGCCCATGAATGTAAACGGACTGGAAGGGCATCTTCCCGGTGAAGTGTCCCGCCATCATGGTCATGCGGGCGACCCAGAAGAAAATGATGTCGAATCCAGTAACCAGAGTTGTCGTGGGGTAGTAGGTCTCTAGATCCTTCGTCGAATCAGGCCACCCCATCGTCGAGAAGGGCCAGAGTCCTGAGGAAAACCAGGTGTCGAGTACATCGGGGTCTTGCTCAAGCTGGATGTCGGTACCAAATGTTACTTCGGCTTGCTTGCGGGCATCGGCGTCATTCGCCGCCACGAAAAACGGCGTACTGTCTGTAATCTCGCCATTGGTTTCACTAACCACATACCAAGCGGGAATCTGATGCCCCCACCACAGTTGCCGCGAGATACACCAATCCTTCAAGTTCACTAACCAATCGCGATACACCTTCGTCCACCGTTCAGGCACAAAGACAGGTTCATGATGATTGTCCAGGAAGTCGAGGGCACGATCTGCTAAGGGGCGAATTTTCACAAACCACTGGGTCGAGATCAAGGGTTCTACTGGAACTTTGCCACGATCGCTATAGGGCACCGTATGCTTATAGTCCTCAATCTTTATCAGGTAGCCAGCCGCTTCCAACCGCTTCACCACATTCTTGCGGGCTTCAAAGCGGTCTTGCCCCACGAACTCTCCGGCATTCTCATTCATCGTGCCGTCTTTGTTCATGATGGTGATAAAAGGCAGGTCGTGGCGCTTGCCCATCTCAAAGTCGTTGGGGTCATGGGCGGGGGTAATCTTCACACAGCCTGTCCCAAAGGTGGCATCCACATACTCATCTGCCACGATAGGGATTTCTCGGTTCATGATGGGCAGGGTTACCGTTTTGCCGATGAGATGGCTGTATCGCTCATCCTCGGGATTCACCGCCACGGCAGTATCTCCTAGCATTGTCTCAGGGCGAGTCGTTGCCACCTCTACATAGCCCGAGCCATCCGTGAGGGGATAGCGGAAGTGCCACAGGTGCCCGTCCACTTCCTTGCTCTCAACTTCTAGGTCAGAAACGGCAGACTGGCTATCAGGACACCAGTTCACCATGTACTTGCCCCGATAAATCAAGCCTTCGTCATACAGTTGAGTAAAGGCGGTGAGAACCGCATGGGACAATCCCTCGTCCATGGTAAAGCGCTCCCGGCTCCAGTCCACGGACACCCCTAGGCGACGAAGCTGCCCGACGATGGTGCCGCCGGATTCTTCCTTCCATCCCCAAGCTCGCTCCAGAAATGCTTCGCGCCCAATCTCATCGCGGGTCTTGCCCTCGGCACGGATCTGCCGTTCCAGAATGGTCTGTACGGCAATGCTGGCATGGTCGGTGCCCGGAAGCCAGAGGGTGTTGCGGCCTCGCATCCGGTGATAGCGCACCAGCAAGTCAATTAGGGCATTCTCAAAGGCATGGCCCATGTGCAGACTGCCCGTCACGTTCGGCGGCGGAATGACGATGCAGTAGGGTTCCCCCTCGTAGTCGGGGTCTGCTTTAAACACCTGATGGTCTTCCCAGTAGGCTTGCCATTTAGCTTCAGTTGTTGCGGGGTCGTATTGGCTGGGGAGGGTGGGGATGCTTGCAGTCATGAAAACAGCGTCAAGAGCAGAGAACGATTTAATGGTACTTCACTTCCAGGATAGTATCTCAACTAATCGTTAAGGACACACGACCTGGCAAAGTTCTCAAATTCACAACGCAAAAATAGGGATTTGGGGCGCGCGGAGCACGCCCCAAATCCCTATTTTTGCGTGAAATTTGCCAAGTCGTGAAAACAAAGGTCTGTACGAGAGACAGCAGCATCCACGCAACGGATATGTCTACCCTACTTTCGTTGTCCTTGTCATGATCGAAGCACCTTTGGCGTCCGTTACACTGGATGCAATGCCGCTGGGTTACTTCTGCCTGGATCTTCGACCCATCCCCCTTAACTACCTCACCTTCTCGATTGATATGTCTACCCCAACTATCCAACCAGCCCAATCACAGACATCTGCACCTCAATCTATCCAAGGCACTCGTACGGATGTTATTTTTCCTCCTGGTGACCTCTACAGTGATGAACCCCCCTTGGAAAGTGACCTACATCGAGATCAAATTGACCTGCTGATCCGGATATTGCGTTGGCTGTGGGGCGATCGCCCAAATGTCTACGTTTCCGGCAACCTCACCATCTATTACAGCCCCAAGCAACTCAAGTCAGAGAACTTCCGGGGGCCAGACTTTTTTGTTG
>CAYXJG010000085.1:0-15401 GCA_964465285.1 uncultured bacterium | reverse complement strand
ATCCCCCTCAATCCCCCTTAAAAAGGGGGACTTCCGATCCGGTTCCCTCCTTTTTAAGGAGGGTTAGGGAGGATCAAGCCCAGCATTAGCTAGGCCAGATAACTTATGTGTACTTAGTAGCTGCTTGGGAGAGGGATTTAGGTTGAGGATCAGTCCAAGTTTTAAGGCAGACTGAGTAGTTAAAACTGTAATCTGTGGCAGTATGAGTACTCAGTCACATCGAACGGACGTTACATCGGGCATGGGTAATCTGAAACTTCCTCTAAAATACTTTGCAGCCATGCGGTCGATAGTCGGGCTGATAGCCATCGGAGTGCTGACCTTTAGCCTCATGATTGCAATGACCCCAAATTCCTCCGCACAGATCCCCGTTCTGCCGACAGCCCCGGCTCCTGATACATCCCAAAAGATACTGGGGTGGAATCCTAATCAGGCGTATACCTGCGGACGTTTGCTATGCAGTGATGTTGTTTTTGAGGGGGCGTTCGGCACGAGTCTTACCCTCGCCAAAAGCCTAGAACCGGGAGTTCCTGAGGATGAGGTGCGAGTTGCGGTTGAAAACCGGGCGACCCTCGTCGAAAGTACCTTTGCATCTGTTTTAAACACGATGCTGACTCACCGATTTAATGACGATTTATTAAACGGCGGAGCGATTCCAGATCATGAACCTGCCTTTTATCGCCAGCGCACTCTCAATCAGTTTCGGCACATGGCCCGACGTTCCCCCTCTAGGGTGGTAAACCAGGACTTACACCCCGATACGCCCCTCATCGAAGTGGGCGTTGAGAATAACCAAACGGTTGTTTTTGTCCCTGCTCAAGAAGTCCACGGCCTTGCCCAGCAATCTATCGTCACAGTTACGGAAATGGATGTGCTGAATGCGGGAAGCGGCAGCAAGGATGATCTAGGGGAAGTATGGCGCTCGATTATTCGCCAGCGACTGAGTGATGCCCTTTGGGGGCAGGACTATGACTGGCAATATCCCCTTGCCCGCCTGGCAACTATCGTGGGCATTGCGATCGCCATTTTGGTTTTCCTGTGGGGTATGAATCTATTGCAAAAGCTGCTGCGCTCCCTGCGTCGTCGCCTCAAGAAACGCTTCAAGGGGATTCAGCAGAAGTTAATGCGAGATGTCGAGTCAGCGGCAGTGGAAAGACCCGCCCATCACGATGCGGCGGCGGGTGGATTGGAGCAGCCTGGGCCTAAGCAGAATGGCTCGGTTCCCGTTACGGGAGATGAGCCAGACGGCCATTCTCCTCCGCGCCCTTCTCACGGAACATCGAGTCGAGGGCCATCGCGGCAGGACACAAACCGCCAAGCCAACCAGGTTGACATAGAGTGTCTGATTCGCAATCCTCTGGGAACCGTGTTGATGATAAGTGAAACCGTGCAATCGAAATTTCGCGCCTTCCTCAGCTATCTGCCCAAGGTGTCCTTCGACCAGCAAAACATGATTCGGCAGCAGCAGAACCTACTGCTGCTTTTCTTGCGCTCCTTCTTCTGGCTACAGGTGATGCTGACGTTTGCGAGCGTGACGCTAATGGTGCTGGTGTACCCCATTAGCCGTATCTACGCCACATTTTTTCTGGCCCAGGCGATCGCCCTGCCAACAATTTGGATGTTGGTGAGCCTTGCCGATATCGTCGTGGACTTTGTCATTGTTCGCTATCTTCACCGATGGGCAAAACATGCCCAGACAGAAAATCCCTCATCTAACCGCTACGCTTTGCGGGTCAGCACTTATTCTCCTGCCATCCAGGGAGCCACAACGGTGATATTTATCGCCTTGGGAATCTACCTCACGATCCGTGCCTTTGGCATCAATCCCGCTGTGCTGGCTAGTGCTGGATTTGCCGCCGTTGTGGTGGCATTCCTGTCCCGCAATTTACTGGAGGACATGCTGAACGGAGCTTTAATTTTGTGGACCGACCGCTACGCCGTTGGTGACGTGATCCAAGTTGGTACAATTGTAGGATTAGTCGAAAACATGAACCTCTACATCACCCAGATTCGCGGGGAAGAGGGGCGACTGGTAACAATTCCTAATGGCCAAATTGGTATTGTGGAAAACTTGACTAAGGACTGGTCTCGCGTCGATTTCACCATCGAAATTGCTCATGATGCTGATGTGGGGAAAGCCCTGGAAATTATTGAGCATGTGTCTGAGCAGATGCGCAGTGAAGAATCCTGGAGTGAGCGCATCCTCGAGCCTGCCCTAATTTTGGGAGTAGACCAGGTGACCCATGCAGGCATTTTGATTCAAGTATGGATTCGCACCCAACCCATTCAGCAGTGGGCAGTGGGCCGGGAGTTTCGTCTGCGGATCAAGCGTGCTTTTGATGACGCTGGCATTGGCCTGGGCGTGCCCCAACGCACAATCAGCTATGCTAATAGTGCTCAGGCGCTCGCATCACCCGCTACAGTTTTTACAGGCAACCCATCTAAAGTCTAAGATTATAGCGGTGTGCAATTGGTTCAGCACACTCGACACACTGTACTTAATTCGCTTCCACAGGGCTATAGTCACTGTAGGGGCTATTTCCTGGTCGATGATGAGACGTTTACGATGATTCCTTCGTAAGTAGCTGACTGGGTCGCGCCAGGAGAAAGGGCCAAGAAATCGAATCTCTGCCCCTGCCGACGTCAGTTTCTGCCAATAAGAATCTAGCGATTTTTCCATGATGCCTTGGGTAACATAGGAATCTGCCATGCTACCGAGATAATGGCAAAATGGGACGATGAGGCGGGTAGCTCAATCGGGTTGATATCAAGCGATCGCCGGAATGCCCCCCTGGACGTAGAAGCCCAGCAGCGCTACAAGGAAGATAGCGGCGATTGTCGGCAAAAGATAGGACAGCATGGCAGCTTAGCCTAACGCTCTTGGTCTTGCAGTTGCTCCTGGTAGAGCGAAATTAGGTAATTTTCCAGTTTTTCTTCGGAACTGCACTCAATCAGTGCCTCGAATGCCTCTAGCAGTTTCGCTGCGCTATCGCCCAACGTGGGGCTGAGTCCCCAAACATCCTGAACCCACTCCTGGGGTCGCTCATCATCGAAGATTATGCGCTGGAGCATTTTCTGAGCTTCGTCTTTAGAAATGGGCATAGCTGTGATGGAAATTGAAATTGACCAACGTTGACAATTCTAGCCAGATCCGGTTAGGTCAGTGGTCGTTCCCGAGTTTTCTAGCTTTCAGGGTTTTTCCAAACTTAACGCCTCCTTTATGCGTGGTTGATGAAGCTGAGGTTCTCGTGTACGAGAATTTACTGCTTTGCGGCCATGTATCCCTGCGCCATGTATCCTTGCGCCATGTATCCTTGCATGATCATGAAACATGCCCAGTCCCCGGTTTCCTGTCTGTTTCTTGCCTCACGCCAGCAATACCATGCTTGCCAGATTTTAGTGCCTGATATCGACAAGCCCCTAGCGGCGATCGCCATTGGTACCCAGTACTACAGCTTTTTTCAATGGGTTCAGGACAGCCAGCGGGCGCTGTCGATGATGACGCGGCTTAGCTACTGCGGCGATTGGGTAGCGGTAAAGAAAAATCTGCAAGGCTACAGTATCTGGGTGCAAGAAAAGGAAAGACTTGCGCCTTGATGCTACTTGAGCTTTTGTTTGATGAATGTGAGGAGCTTTGCCATTTGCTGCTTCAATGCATTGATTTCCGCCTGCATCTTCGCCATCTGCTGCTTCAGCGCTTCGACGTCTTGGCTGCTATCTACTGAACTTGCGGCTGAAGCATTCGCCGCTGCGGAAGCTGTAGCAGCGGGACGAGGCAGCCTAGATTTCGCCATTGCGGCTCTGATAGCCTCAATGAGTTCTTTCTGCTCAAACGGCTTTTCAATGAATTCAAAAAATTCAAACGGCTCGGCAATTTTCTCAGTGACTTCTTCTCTTCGACCTGACATCAAAACCAGTGGAATTTTTTGTAATTCTGGCTGCTCTTGAATGTGCTGAAATACCTCCCACCCACTCATACGCGGCAGCAGAAAATCAAGCATGATGAGGTTAGGTTTGTCCTGGCGAATTGAATTTAGACCTTCGATACCATCTTTAGCTTCCAGTACCTCAAAGTTGCCCTGGGGCAACATATCTCGAACCATGTTGCGAATAACTCGACTGTCGTCAATAACCAGGATTTTATGATTTGCCACGACAGACTCCTCTAGTGACGTAGAACTTGAAATAGCAGTTGGGACAGGTAGAGCAGGTATCTCTAGCACCGTCTAGTGTAGCCCCTGACCTAGCAGATGGCATCGACACCTTTGATCAAGAATAATCGAGCGCAGATTAACCAAGAACCTTGCAAGAATTGTACGCTCATCCGGCGACTCAGTGTCCAGTTGCAATTAAAATAAGTGGGTGAGCACAATCAATTATAAAACCCGTAAACCCTGCGCGGTCGGCGCAGGGTTTGATACTCGGTTTTTAATAGTGCCAGGGTACTTAAAGCCACAAACTGAGTTGAGTGACTTTCTTCGTGCTCAGGGTTAGAGTACCCAAGTTTGACGCTGAAGTTATGCATGTCTGCCAACTTACAGCTTGCTTTGAACTGTATTAACTGCATTTTGAATGACTGGACAACCCGCAAACCATGCTGTCGGGCGATCGCCCAAACCCAACCACATCAATCGCTCTGACCTCATCAACCTACCCCCCTGGTTGAAAAAGCCCATGGGCTCCGCGACCGACGTTTCTACCGTTCAGCAAATTATTAAAAAACGTAATATTCATACCATTTGCGAGGAAGGGCGGTGTCCCAACCGGGGAGAGTGCTATGCCAATAAAACGGCAACATTCCTGCTGATGGGAGCCACATGTACCCGTGCCTGTGCTTTCTGTCAGGTAGACAAAGGCCACGCCCCGATGCCCCTTGACCTCGCAGAACCGGACAAGGTGGCTGAATCAGTACGTTTACTGGGTCTTAGATACGTCGTGCTGACCTCCGTTGCCCGTGATGATTTGTCCGATCACGGTGCAGGCTGGTTTGTGCGGGTCATGGACACCATTCGGAAGACTACGCCGGGGGTGCAGATCGAAGTTTTGACGCCCGACTTCTGGGGGGGGAAATCTGGCGAACGAGGGCAGTACAACCGGGTAAAAACTGTCGTGAACGCCCAACCTGCCTGCTTCAACCACAACATTGAAACCGTCAAGCGGCTCCAGGGCCCCGTGCGACGGGGCGCACAGTATGAGCGATCGCTCCGGGTACTCCGCATTGTCAAAGACCTAAACCCCGCCATTCCCACAAAATCGGGGCTAATGCTCGGCCACGGTGAAACCGAAGACGAAATCATCGAAGCACTCCAGGATTTGCGAACGGTTCAGTGCGATCGCCTCACCCTTGGACAGTATATGCGCCCGTCCCTGGCTCACCTACCCGTCCAAAAATACTGGACACCTGATGAGTTTGAGCGATTAGGAGCAATCGCTCGTGAGATGGGCTTTTCCCATGTCCGATCGGGGCCGCTTGTGCGGAGTTCGTATCATGCGGGAGATGTTTAAGGGTATTCGACTGGGCATCACATTGTTCCCCGAAACAACCCTTGGGGCTTGAATAGCAGGACAAACATCATCAACAGCAGGGCGATCGCAATTTTATATTCGCTGGGAATCCAGTAGGTACTGACTTCCTGGGTAATGCCGATGAGAAAGGCTCCGGCGATCGCCCCGTAAGGGTTGCCGATGCCGCCCAGAATGACGGAGGCAAACATGGGAATGACGAGGAACCAGCCCATGTTGGGACGGACGGCAGTGACAAGGCCGTACATGCCGCCGCCCAGGGCTGTGAGTCCTGCGGCAATAATCCACGTCCACACTACAATTTGCTCAACGTTGATGCCGGAGACGCGCGCTAGGTCGATATTGTCGGCGACAGCACGCATGGCTTTGCCAATTTTGGTGTAGCGCAGTAGCAGATGGAGTCCCCCGATGGCGGCGATCGCTAGCAGCAGCACAATTAAGTTGTAAAACTTGATGCGGATGTCTCCGATGATGATGGGCATAGGGACAGCAAGGCCATAGTCTCGGTTAGCCCCACCCCACAGCAGAATGATGCCGTTGCGCAGAAATAGCGCCAGGCCAATGGAGATGATAATCAGGGTGGTGGAGGTAGCGCGGCGATCGCGCATGGGTTTCCACACCAGCACCTCTAGCACAAGGGCAACCAGAATAGTTAGCCCTGCCCCCACTGCCATTGCCAGCCAGATATTAACCCCGGCCAGCGTCACCAGGAAGGTCATGTAGGCACCTAGGGTGAGATAGTCCCCATGGGCAAAGTTTGGCAGGCGCAAGATGCCATAGGTCAGCGTCAACCCTACCGCAGCAAGAGCAATGATGCTCCCCAGGGCGATGCCATTGATTAGCAGTTGAATCAATATTGGATCCATTCTCCAGAGAATCCTCGCAACAAACTGTCACATTTTCCAAATTTTTTTAGCGATTCGCAAATATAATTTATGGCGATCGCCTTATCCATGCCAAACTTTAGATCATGGTTAGGGACTTGCAGGAAAATAAGGTGCTAGGAGAGTGGCAGCAGGCGCAGGCCGCCGCCCCTCTTCTCTGGTGTATCTGTTTAGCCGCAGATCTCTGAGTAGGTGAACGCAATTCGTTATAAAACTCGCACAACCCTGCGCCGCCCTCGCAGCGGGCGGCGCAGGGTTTTATATCTGGTTTTTAATTGTGCCACGCTACTTTAAGGAAAAGAATTCAATAATTTGAACGTCGGTGTTGGTAGGGCAATGCAGCATCGCTGTGCCGCCCTACTGCCATTGAATGTTATTTCGTCCTCGATCCCAAGGGGCATCAGTAGCGCTGCAAACACCACCCTCTCACCCACCCACCCTCTCACTCACTATCGAAGCATGGAGGAGGCACTATGGCGATCGCAACCATTAACCCTGCAACGGGGAAAGTGATTAAAACCTTTGAGCCTTTGAGCGATGGGGCAATCGCCAACGCCCTCGACCTTGCCCACGAAACCTTTCAGACCTATCGGCTCGTGTCTTTTCAGCAGCGATCAGTCTGGCTTAATGCCGCGGCCACCATTCTGGAAGACAATGCCGAAGAGTGGGGTCAGTTGATGACCCTGGAAATGGGGAAGCCCATCAAGGGGGCGATCGCCGAAGTCAAAAAATGTGCCCTGGTCTGCCGCTACTACGCGGAACACGGAGAAGCCTTTCTTGCCCATGAATATGCCGAAACCGATGCATCCACCAGTTTTGTCTCCTATGAACCCTTGGGGGTGATCCTTGCGGTGATGCCCTGGAACTTTCCTTTCTGGCAGGTGTTCCGGTTTGCGGCTCCGGCATTGATGGCAGGCAACGTGGGGGTGCTGAAGCACGCCTCGAATGTGCCCCAGTGTGCATTGGCGATCGCCTCTATTCTCTACCAGGCAGGGTTCCCAAAAGGGGCATTCCAAACCCTGCTGATTCCCGCCAGCAGCGTGGCCGGCATCATCGCCGATGAACGAGTCATGGCGGCGACGCTGACAGGCAGTGAGGCGGCGGGGGCCAGCCTCGCGTCCACTGCGGGGAAAGAGATTAAGAAAACCGTGCTGGAACTGGGGGGGAGCGACCCGTTCATTGTGCTAGAGAGTGCAGATTTGGACGCCGCCGCATCAACTGCAGTCACCGCTCGGATGTTGAACAACGGCCAGTCCTGCATCGCTGCCAAGCGGTTCATCGTGCAGGAGTCCGTCGTTGATACCTTTACCCAAAAAGTGGTGCAAAAGTTTGACGCCCTCAACGTGGGCGACCCCATGCTGCCAGACACAGACATCGGCCCCCTTGCAACCCCTGCCATTCGCGACGAAATTGCCCAGCAGGTAGATACCTGCCTTGCCAGTGGAGCAAGGGCGTTGACTGGCGGACAGCCCGACCTGCTTACCCTGCCACCTTCTGTTGATGCCCGCAACTTCTATCCACCGACTATTCTGGCAGACATTCCCCCCGGTACTCCGGCAGCACAGGACGAGTTCTTCGGCCCCGTGGCGCTACTGTTTCGGGTTCCCGACCTGGAGACAGCCATTCACCGGGCAAACAACACGCCCTTTGGTCTAGGAGCTAGTGCGTGGACACAAGAGGAGGCAGAGCGCGATCGCCTGATTAGAGACCTAAAGGCTGGGGCGGTCTTTATCAACGGTCTTGTGAAGTCCGATCCCCGCCTTCCCTTTGGCGGCATCAAGCGCTCTGGATTTGGGCGTGAACTTGGGAAACAGGGCATTCACGAATTCGTCAATATCAAGACGGTTTGGGTGAAATGATTGCGTTAGGGTGTTGGATAAATCACCATACTAAACACTCTTTTAATTCCATGATGATAAACGACTTGGCAACGTTCTCAAATTTACAACGCAAAAATAGGGGGTTGGGGCGCGCTGAGCGCGCCCCAACCCCCTATTTTTGCCTGAAACTTGCCAAGTCGTAATGATAAATCTGTTAATGCCTTCCTCCCCCTGGATAGCGGCTGGGATTCCCTAGCCTCGGCTACCTGGTCTTGGGGAGAGGGGCGATCGCCCCCCAACTCCTGCCGCCCTTCGGCCTTCTCTTATAAGGAGTGATTATAAGGAGTGAGAAATTAAGCTGCCAATCCGGCTTTTAATAGGTGGCGCAGCACTGCCGCGCTAACCCCACCCGAGCAGGATTTTCGCTAACCCTGAGTCCTTAGAGAACGGCCCTGGGGTACCTATCTGAAAAATCTTCTGGAGTTTTTGACACAACAATTCCTGACGGTGCTTTTGGATAGGTTCTAGGAAGGCATGCGAATTAACTTTGTATGGGAATTCCCGGCAAAATTAATGTCCAAGCCTGACGTAACTGTATACGAGTTGTGAACCATCAACATAGACCCATCGTAAGGAAACCATAAGGAAAAAGTAATATGAACACTGCCGAGTTACTGGTTCGATGTCTGGAAAACGAGGGCGTCGAGTATGTGTTTGGCCTTCCAGGAGAAGAAAACCTCGCAGTTTTGGAAGCCCTTCGAGATTCATCCATCCAGTTCATCACAACTCGCCATGAACAGGGCGCTGCGTTCATGGCAGATGTCTATGGGCGGCTGACGGGGAAAGCGGGGGTTTGCCTCTCAACCCTCGGCCCTGGAGCCACGAATCTGATGACGGGTGTCGCAGATGCGAATCTCGACCGTGCCCCCCTGGTTGCTATCACAGGGCAGGTCGGCACCGATCGGATGCACATCGAATCGCACCAGTATCTCGATCTGGTGTCTATGTTTGACCCAGTGACCAAGTGGAATGCTCAGATCGTTCGCCCCAGCAACACAACGGAAATTGTGCGGAAAGCGTTCAAGCTGGCTCAGACCGAAAAACCGGGAGCCGTCCACATTGATCTGCCGGAAAACATCGCCGCTATGCCTGCCACGGGAATGCCTCTCACCATCGACACCCGTGAAAGAACCTATGCTTCTGCAAAAAGCCTGGAAAAAGCGTCTGCCGCCATCTCTAAGGCAAAGAACCCAATGATTCTGGCCGGCAATGGCGTCCTGCGAGGCCATGCTAGCGAGACCCTGACAGAGTTCGCCACCCAGCTCACCATTCCCGTCGCCAACACCTTCATGGGCAAAGGAGCCATTCCCTATACCCACCGCATGGCGCTTTGGACGGTAGGCTTGCAGCAGCGGGATTTCATTAGCTGTGGCTTCGACAGTGCTGACTTAGTTGTTGCCGTTGGGTATGACCTGGTGGAATTTTCACCCAAACACTGGAATCCTGACGGAGCGATTCCCATTGTTCATATTGGGCAAATGCCAGCGGAGATTGACAGCAGCTATATTCCCGTGGCGGAAGTCGTCGGTGATATCTCTGACTCACTGCTAGAAATTCTGAAGCGGGCCGATCGCCAGGGTAAGCCAGAGCCTCAAGCCCTAGACCTTACTGCCAACATTCGAGCCGACTATGAGCGCTATGCCAACGATGAGGATTTTCCCATCAAACCTCAAAAGCTCATTTATGACCTACGGCAAGTCATGGGGCCAGAAGATATTGTCATCTCAGACGTGGGTGCTCACAAAATGTGGATGGCACGGCATTATCATAGTGACTGTCCCAATACTTGCCTGATTTCCAATGGTTTTGCAGCAATGGGCATTGCCATTCCGGGAGCCGTTGCAGCAAAGCTTGTAGCCCCCGACAAGAAAGTGGTTGCGGTCACCGGCGATGGCGGTTTCATGATGAACTGCCAGGAACTTGAAACTGCACTGCGGGTTGGCACGCCCTTCGTAACCATCATTTTCAATGATGGCGGCTATGGGTTAATTGAGTGGAAACAGCTCAACCACTACGGGCGCTCAACCTTTATTGATTTTGGGAACCCAGACTTTGTGAAACTGTCTGAAAGCATGGGGCTTGTGGGATACCGCGTAGAATCAACGGCGGAGTTTATCTCCATTTTGAAAGAAGCCTTGAATCAAACCGTCCCTGTGGTTATCGACTGTCCGGTCGATTACCGAGAAAACCTGCGCTTTAGCCAAAAAGCTGGGGATTTGAGCTGCATCGCTTAAGAGCAAGAAATAGTACCAATTCTCGATTTTGGATTGTCGATTTTGGATTGTCGATTTTGGATTGGCAAACCTGTAGTTGGCATAGGCTATAGGTTTGCTGTCTGCAGTTCTACTTTCAAGAATTGGTATAGAACACGACTTGGCAAAGCATACACCAAAAACCAAACCCAAAAGCGGTGCGCTTCACCCACCGCTTTTTGACTTTTTGGGGACTAGACAAACCGGATTTAGTGTAAATCCCTCTCGTAGGTCACCAAAGGACTAATCCCGCTCAAGGATTGGTTTCGCTCAAGGAATAGAGTAGCGGTATTATCAATGGGTGCTGCTGCGCTGAAGCGGGCAAAGTGCTGCTGCACTGCTGGGGGAAAATGAGGGAACTTGAATTGGGCGTCGCCATTAGTGATGTCTGCCCACAAGTAGCGTAGGTCAGGAGCGAGGGCTTGCGCCTCATCGTCGGGTAGGTTCAACGGCGGATCAGTCAGCAACCGAATCATAAAGCGGTGCGATCGCTCTGCCATGAATTCCCGCGATTGGGTCTGCAAATCATCCCATCCTGGGGCTGACTGAACCCGCTTCGTCTCGTACTGGAGATAGCACTGTGATGAACCGCCTGGGGCCTCGTCATTCTCACACTCATCCTGGTAGTAATGCAGAATGCGAAATGGGTGAGGATAGGTGACGAGCGACCCGGTAGTAATGTCGTAGAGGCGTTGGTAGAGCTTTTCTGGTTGGGGGGGACTTTTTAGCGTTTCGGGCGATCGCCCGGTGGCTGACCTAGGGTCTAGTGACGCCACATCTTGCACATGCAGATGACCCGTGAAAACAATTTGGACGCCATATCGTTGAAGGATATCAATCAAGGCGGGGGCATTTTCTAGCATGTATCGGCGGCCTAGAGAACTGCGAGCCTGTCCCGGCAGATGTTCAATGACGTTGTGGTGTACCATCACCATCACTGTATCTTCGCGGGCATTTTCCAATGTAGCGATGAGCCATGCCAGTTGCTCATCATCAAGGCGTCCCGCATGGATCTGCTGCCCGTGGTCGTCAAAAAAGATAGAGTTCAGTCCGATCAACCGAACGCCAGGCAACGGAGTGCAGGTGTAGTAAAGCTGCTGGCGTTCTCCATAGCCGAACTTCGCATAGAGCCGAGGGAAGTCGGCGGCGGCAATGGAGCGATCGCCCCCATCCCGCTCCAGAACATCATGATTGCCAGGAACGACGTAGACCGGATAGGGAAGGTCAGCAAGACGATTTGACAGCCATCGATGGTTTTCAGGTTCGCTATCCTGAGTCAAATCACCAGGAATGAGTAAAAAGTCGAGGTCTAGTTGGGAGAAGTAGTCAAGTACCTGCTCAAAGATAGGGATGCTGAGTTCGGTGCGGTGGAACCGGGTGACATGGTCAGGAACGGTGTGAGGAAGCGCAATGTGGAGGTCGCTGGCGATCGCAAACCGAAAACTCAGAGCCATAGTTAATTAAGGGGTCGCTTCAGGAAGATAATGTCAGTGGGGTAACTGTCAGTGGGGTAACTGTCAGTGGGGTAACTGTCAGTGGGGTAAACGGTTGAGCAAATGGTTGAACAAATTAACTCGATCCTGATCGAGTATAGCGCACAGGCGTGAGTACATTGGTATACCCGTCTGGACGTTCATAGGGCTGAGGTGATACTGAATCCGCAGATTTCGCAAATTTCGCCGATAATTCAGCGTCTTAGAGTCATCGGCGTTGCCTGCGCTATTGGCGGCTGAAGTTTTGCCCATGTCTACCCCTGTGAGAATGTACGCTAGAACATGATGTCGTTCTATAGGAGGAAGCGATCGCCTTGTCTGCTGTCCGTGTTCGCCAACATGTCAATCCCTTAAGTCGCAAACATCAGAGGCCTGTGGCGCTGCCCTGCTGGCAAGACATTTATGGAGATGTCACTCGCCCTCTGCATTTGGACATTGGCTGCGCCCACGGCCAGTTTCTTTTCAGCATGGCTCCTCAGCATCCGGACTGGAATTTTCTCGGCATCGAGATTCGCGAACCTCTCGTTCATCAAGCCTTGGAAAAGCATGATGACCTGGCATTGGACAACCTTCATTTTATGTTGTGCAATGCCAATACCATGCTGAAGCCCCTGCTCCAATCGCTGCCCGCAGATATCTTAGAGCGAGTGAGCATTTTTTTCCCTGACCCGTGGTTTAAGCAGCGCCACCACAAGCGGCGGGTGGTGCAACCTGCGCTGGTCAACACTCTAGCAATGATGATGCCAGAGGGGGGAACAGTGTTTTTACAATCGGATGTGGAGGGGGTGGCGATCGCCATGTGTCAACGCTTCGAAGAACATCCAGCATTCACCCGCACAGCATCGGGCTGGCTGGCAAATAATCCCCTTGGCGTGGCAACTGAACGGGAAGACATGACCCTGGAAAAGGGGGAGCCTGTGTATCGCGCTATGTTTAGCAAACATTTATAGCGGTGTGCAAATTGGTTAAGCACACCCAAATGTGTTGAGTGGCGGCGCTGAGCGCCGCCACTCAACACGCTGTACTTACACGACTTGGCAAGTTTCACGAAAAACTAGGGGATTGGGGCGCGCTGAGCGCGCCCCAATCCCCTAGTTTTTCGTTGTGAATTTGAGAACTTTGCCAAGTCGTATGTTTACCTATCGCGACTGAAGACAATCGGGATAGGTGCGCTGTCCTGTACTGAGGATGCCTGCCGCCAGTATCACTCAGGTGCAAATCCCCACCAAGCAAGGGCATAGGGCTGTTCGGTGTCATTCAATTCATCTTCATAGACGACGCGGAGTTTATACTGCCCCGTTTCTGGAACTCGATGAAAAATATGCTCAACGCTGTCTACAGTGCTCACCGATTGCCAAATGCTGTCGTCAATATCGTCAGAATCCGCAGGCATCAGATACAAGTTCAGGTTATTGAGTCCTTCATCAGTGAAGGACTCACCCAAATCGTAGAGGTCGTTTTCGTTCGCATCATTGAGCACGACCTTCCGCGCCCATGCCAGGGTGGCCGAAACGTAGCTTCCCCCTGGTAATGGTGACTGAATCACATAGTCTCGGTACGTGGGCGCAACATCGCCGTCCTCGCTGACTGTCCGGTAGTCCCAGCCAATGGCAGGCACAGGGGCTTCGGGGCTCCACTGCCCTCCCCGAAACTGCTCATAGGCACGGTAGGCATTGAGGTGTCCGGTACCTAGAGGAGACGACAGAGGGATTATGGCGTCTGTATAGGCGTCCATGTCAGTCCAGGAGCGATTGCGGTGGTCGAGCAATGTCCGGGTCATGCCGAGGTTGTATCCATTGCCAAGGTCTAGGAGCTTATCGGCAGAGTTCATCAATACTGCCTTGTTGACTTGAGCGTTGCGGGAGTCTAGGGACCAGTTGGGGGCCTGGTTGCGTAGCTGGCGATCGCCAAATTCCTGAATCAACGCCACTGTTGCTGTGACGTGGGGAGCGGCAAAGCTAGTGCCCGTCGCCCGAATGACACCGCCATCTGGATTGATCATGCTAATGCGAGTACCGGGAGCCACCAGGGAAATGGAACGGCGATCGCCCAGGTTACTCTCCAATTCCGGCGATCGCCCCACTAGATTGTCTGGCTCACTGCTGAGGCTGGAGAAATCTACCTTGGTGAACACACCGTCCACCACCGTCGAGTTTGCCACAGTCATGCCGTTGAAGTGGTCAGTGGGAATGGGAATGCCGCCCCGTCCCTGGTTTCCTGCAATCACATACAGCACATCATGCTCTCGAGATGACCAGTCGATGCACTGGGTCAGCAGGGCATTGCCGTCTAGCATGGCATCGGGGCGCGGATCTCGCTCTAGGGATTCCCCAAAGCTAAAGTTGATGGCTCTCACATCGTTGCCGTTTTGCATGGCAACAGTTTGGGACGCAAGGCATTCTTCAGGCTGTCCGCTGCGGCCCAGTACGCCAATGGCAGAGGCGTAGAGGCGAGCGTCTGGGGCAACGCCAGTTAAGCCCTTGTCTTGGCTCACCATGACGCTAGCTACGTTGGAAGCATGGGCATCGACAAGGGCATTAGCTTCTGGTTCATCATCCCGGAAAAACACCTGTGCCACCTGCACTACCCGGTTCGCTGGAGCGGTTTTATCGAGACCAAAGACAGAGGGGCGTCCAATCTCAATTTGTCCGATGGCAATTTTTGCCCCTCTTATGTTGAGCGGGTCAGCATGGAGGCGCAGAGCATCAATGCCGTCTTCGCCTACCGACGTCATCAACGCCATCACTGACGGTGTTATCAGCGCCACAACGGCTCCACCTGCCATCCAGGCTACATATTTAGCGACATACTGATACCTGTTTCGATGCCAAGCCACGGCTTAGATTCTCCAGAGTCTTCTAGGGTTTTCTATATGAAGCATTCCAAAGGGGCAGGCCACTGGTGCATTTTTGGTGGATAGCGGCAGGCTGCGCCTGGCAATCCTCACACAACCATGCCAGCTCTAAGTACCTTGGCACAATCATAAATCAAATTAAAGCCCTGCGCCGCCCGCGTAGGGCTTTGTCAGCAATTCTCAGTATGGAATTCAATAGGGCTTTGTGAGTTTTATGGTTAATTGTGTTAATTGTGCTCACCTTCTTATCAGGCCAACTTTAGGCATTTTAGAAAAGCATTTTAGAATGCTTCCCTCCTATGATGCATGGGCAGCTTAGAAACGGCATCGTTCGTTGCCTTGATTTAATAATCAGAGCTGATACCCGTCTGGATTGAGTGTATGGCTCTGAGTGGTGGGAGTTGTGCCCGCTGACATTGCAGTAGCGCCCATGTTCAGCGCATCAGTCCAGGAGTGCATCAGCCTGAAGCTGGAAGAACTCGGCTTTGGCAAAACGCAGACGACCGTCATCGGTC
>CAYXJG010000084.1:0-15471 GCA_964465285.1 uncultured bacterium | reverse complement strand
CAGAATTCAGGAGTCAGAATTCAGGAGTCAGAATTCAGCTTTGCTCTCCTGTCTCCTGTCTCCCCCTCACACTCTTCATCCAGCCACCCAAATCTTGCCCAACACTCCTGATCTGCTGTCCGGCATAATCATACCGATCCATTGAAATTAGCTCAAAATCTAGGAGCAGCCGAGTTTGATAGCGCAGTATATCGAGATGGGTGTTGAGAAACTGAAGACGAGACAGTTTCTCTTTTCGACTGTAGCGAGCCTGAATCAACCCCTCTAGCAATTCATAGAGAGTCTTGGTCATCCGCTCACCCAGGCCAAATCGATGATCCTTAGGCAACCGATTGAGAATCGGTACATACCACCGAATTAAATCATAGGTTTTCTGGATGACAGGGAGTTCTTGCTGCATTCCACATGCCTCTGAGTATCAGATCATAGAATTTAGCTCCAAATTTTTTTATTTTTACAGATTAAATTATTTTTTTGGCTCCTCAGAGGGCTAAAGGGCAAGAAGAGCAAAGGGCAAAGAAGTCACTGGACGGCGCACACAACACGAAAACCGTCGTTGTTGTCGCGGTAGTCGCGAATGTAGTAGTTGCGATACGCAGAGCGGCAATGCCTCGGATTGTAGTTCCAAGAGCCGCCGCGTAGGACTCGTTGCCTCTCATTCCCATCTTCTATCCAAACACTCCCATCGGTTGGTGCTCCTTCATAATTGTCGTGCCAGGGGTCTTGGCACCACTCCCAAATATTTCCGTGCATATCACATAAGCCAAAAGTATTGGCGACCCCAAACTGTCCGACAGGGGTTGTTTCTTGACGATATTCTCCTTTTGGGCCATCACCGTAGGAACCCGACCAACCGATGCTTGTATCATCCATCCCTCGATAATTTGCCAGGTCGGTGGCGATCGTCTCTCCAAAATGAAAGGGGGTTGTGGTGCCTGCACGACAGGCATATTCCCACTCGGCTTCACTGGGCAATCGATAGGGGCGCTTTGTATAGGTTGAGAGGCGCTTGCAAAACTCAACAGCATCATCCCAGGACACCGTTTCTACCGGACGGTCATCTCCTTTGAAGCGCGAGGGGTTTTCGTCGAGTGGCTGGTCTTCCTGAGGCAACCCTGCGACGATGCGCCACTGCGCCTGAGTCACGGGATATTTCCCCATCCAGAACCCTGGAAGCTGAACGAGGTGCTGTGGGCCTTCGCTGTTGCTCCGATCGAGTTCGTCTTCTGGAGACCCCATCAGAAATTCTCCTGCGGGTATCTGCATCATTTCGATAGCGACAGTGTCGCTCAACCGCTCCCGGAAAAACGGCACCTCAAGGGTTTGTTTGGTGATTTTGATTTGGGGTTTGAAGGTGGGGGGTGGGGCTGACATGGCGGTTTTGAATTTTGGATTGGTAACCGAATCTTGGAGCATCTGGTGGGCGGTGCCTACCCTTGTATCTTAGAAAGTGTGGCAGAGGGCTAGAAGGCAAGAAGTGCAAAGGGCAAAGGAGTCACTGGACGGCGCACACAACACGAAAACCGTTGATGTTGAAGCGGTTGACGCGAAAGTAGTAGGAGCAGCGATACGCAGAGCGGCAATACCTCGGATAGTTGAACCAAGAGCCGCCGCGTAGGACTCGTCGGTTCTCATCTCCACCTTCGATCCAAGCGCGTCCATCGTTTGGTGCTCCTTCATAACTGTCATGCCAGGGGTCTTGACACCACTCCCAGACATTGCCATGCATGTCACTTAGGCCAAAGGCATTGGCAATGCCAAACTCTGTGACTGGGGTTGTTTCCCCTCGATGATTTCCCTGGGGGCCGTTGTTAAATGCCGATCCGTCGTAGTTCGCCACCTCCGTGGTGATCATGTCACCAAAGTGAAAGGGGGTTGCCGTCCCTGCACGACAGGCATATTCCCACTCTGCTTCGCTGGGCAGGCGATACTCCCTTTTCGTGTATTGGCTCAGGCGAGCACAAAACTCTACCACATCATTCCAAGAGACTTGTTCCACTGGGCGATCATCCCCTTTGAACCGTGATGGGTTAGCCTCTAGTTCACGCTCGACTTGGGGCAATGTTGCTACGGCTTGCCACTGTGCCTGGGTGACGGGATATCGCCCCATGAAGAAGGCGGGGACGGTGACTTGATGCTGAGGAGATTCTCGATTGGTGCGTTCGGGTTCATCGTTGGGGGAGCCCATCAGAAACTCTCCTTCGGGGATAGCGACCATTTCTAGTTCTATCTGCTCAGGCAAGGACTCGATATAGCGCCAAGCTTCTCCAGGGTGCTTTTGCACAGTCCATTTATTTCTTCGCTTCTCCAGGATGGCAATTTGAAACTCAAAGAGTTGAAGATAGGATTCGAGGGTGTAGGATTCGAGGGTGACAGTGGCAACCTCTACTGTTTGCATCTCAATGGGGGGAAGTTCAGTGCCTTCATCGAAGACAATGACGGGTGGTTCAAAACTGAATTCTTCGAGGGGAGGAATGCCGGGGAATTCCGTATGTTGCTCATCTCGCTCGATGTGAGTCTGCCTGCGGTTGTCCTCACCCTCTTGCATTTCAAGGTCGTCAACAAACGCGGCATATTCGCCTCCCATCCGTCGCAACACCTGTCGCGTAATGGTCGCAAATTCAATCACATCACTTGTCTCGCCCTCCAGATCTGAGGGTTTGAGAGTGAGCAGTGCCATAAAGTTGCGAATGGAAATACCCAGCCGTCGTGCAATGTATTGGGAAATCTTATCCAGTACGTGATCGACATCTGAAATCGGAACACTCTTGAGCAATTCATCACGGACACCCTGCACGAAGTCATACCGGAGTTCATCGCCTTCTTCTGACACCGGCTCAAGCAATCCACTCATCAAGACTTCTGCCACATGCACCTGATCCGACGCTGGCAGCATCGTCGCTTGCATGAGATACACAACAGGCAACCTCACAGGCGCTGCGGCCATGAACCCAGCAAGCCGCCGAGCCAGGGGTGAGGCTGTCGCATGAAATCGCGTCACCAACTCTTCAGCGGAAAGGGCATCCTCTGACTCATCGGAGTCAGCGTCTCTGCCGTCTCGGGACGCCATTTGCTGAAGGGCACGCTCATCAAATACCACACCAGCGGTTTTGATACTGCCAACTCCTGCCATCACCCGTGCCCATCGAGCCATTGATTGGGGTTCAAGGGTCACAACTGGCACCTTTAAGGCAGATTTCGTATCCACCTCTTCCCAAGTAAACAACTCTTCTGCCACCCAATGGGCATTGGTTGCCCCAGCCATAAATGTCCGGAGCTGGGCGGAGATGCCAAACCCCAACGCACTCCGCTCCCAAAACTGTTCAGGCAAAAACTGGACAAGGGTGACAGGCTGATTATGAGCCCACTGCTGCACCCACCCGTGAATCGTGCCCTGTCGCCATGCCGCAGATGTACAATCACTCAGTAGCAAAACTATCGAGCGCCCACTGGGGTCTAGGAGTTCTTTTGGCCGACGAGGACGCTGCTCAGTAGAGGAGCGATAGCGCTGCGAAAATAATTGCAATGCTCCATCTGAAGCGCTGTGTAAGCTCCAGGTACGAACGTCTCGAAAGGCACCCAGTTGCTCTAGGATGGTTTGAAAATCTTGAATATTTTCACGCCAAATCGCGGTAGAGCGAGTTTCCTCGACCACCAGGGCCACGCTCAACCAGCGCTCTGGCGCAGGCTTCAAAACAGGAATACAGACCCCACGCTCTGCAATCACATTGGCTGTCGCATCCTCATCTAAAACCGTGGTGTTGCGCGACGGATATTTGCGCATAAGGGGACGGAGCGATCGCCCTAACGCCAACGGCTTTCGCAGAGCCTTTGCCCCTGGGGTTTGAAACGGCAACCCGTTGGGGTCTCGTTGTTGGGTCTGATGTCGGGTTGGGCTCGGCGCTTGTAGCGATGCAACCGGAGAAGGAGCAGCCGACCTCTCAGGTAAGGGTGGGGGCATGGGCGGTGTCGGATCATCAATAATCGGCATCTCGTCACCATCAGCGCCCTCGTCATCCTCAAGGGATGTCCCTGGGGAGGCACTTTCTTCATTGTGGCCAGACATCCCATGAATCTGTACAGACAGCCACAGCAGATCCGTTAAATTATCTGCATCCATGTCCAGCCCACACCGATTGAGCACATCGCTCAATTCAGCAATTGGGTCAGGGGCAGACGCAGATCCTTGCATTAATCCTCAGCGCTAGAGAGATATTTCCAGAGTTGCTCAATTAACTTATCTTTATCGGCTCCAACCGGAACCCGTTCTCGCGTCATCAAATAAATGGCATTGAGTAATTGATCCGTCGCTAAGTCCCCGCGATCGCGATGAGACTTAAAATCCTCAATCAATTTTCGCGACTGATCGGCAATGTCTTGACCCAGATGAGATGCCACAATCTTCGCAAGTTCATCTTCATCGGGCTCTTTCATACTTAAACGCAAACATCGCCGCAAAAATGCAGGTGGAAAATCTCTTTCTCCATTACTCGTCAGCACCACAAAGGGAAAGGCCCGACACCGCACTCGTCCGGCTGTGATCGACACCGTGTTGTCTGGGTACGTCGATTCAAGCTCATCGGTGTAACTGGTTCGTACCTCAGCAGTTTCTACCTTTTTCGCAATTCTAACTAATTCGGGTATTTGAAACCTCCCTTCTTCGAGGACGTGGAGCAAATCATTGGGTAAATCAATGTCACTCTTGTCGATTTCATCAATGAGTAACATCCGTGGCTTGTCAGACGGGAGTAGCGCGGTTCCCAATGGGCCGAGCTGAATGTATTGCCCAATGTCTTCTAATTTTCCGTCGTCGCCTTTTTGCTGAGAATCTTGCAAGCGACCAATGGCATCGTAACTATATAACCCGTCTTTCAAGGTGGTGCGCGTCGTAATCGGCCAATATAAGACTTCTCCAAGCCCAAGTTCATAGGCGACGGCATAGGCCAACGATGTTTTCCCTGTTCCTGGTCGCCCAGTCACTAAGAGGGGGCGACGCAGGTAGAGCGCCGCATTCACCACACTAATCTCTTCTTCCCGAGCCTGAAACGTTGAGCCCCGCTTTTGGCTTTGAGATTGAACTGGTGGCGTAGACTCCTGACTTGAAGGCTCAGACTGTTCTGAAGCTTCATCACTAAATGGCCGCCAACTAGGAGGGGGCGGCAGATGATTCACATCTGAATGAGGGGTTCGATTACCCTGAAAGATTTGCCAGCTTGTCATGGGTGTCTATCTCGGTCGTTAGGTCTCATACTTCATCTTTGGTGGAACTAAATTGGGATTTTCAATCAATACCGATAAATGGTGCCCGATATGGCTATCCGTGGATTGACCCTGAGCGTCTTGTCGCTTCTCCTTCACCTGTATGGATAACTCGTTGGCACAACACCCTAGAAGAGTATCAATCTCTGTGGTGCAATTGACCCCAGTCAACTGTTTCCTCATCCAAACGGCAATCGGTAAAGCGGCTTGCAAAACCACTCTGAAGATATTACGTTTTTCAGGCTTCTCTAGTCCATTGGCCACTTTCAAGCCAACCACATCTGTTGGTAGGAGATTCTGAAGCAATGTCTTGAGATCATCTACATCTCCAGATCGGACATTGTGAAGAAGTCCCGCATCTTCAAGAGCCTGCAACGACATCCACTTTTCCTTCCACGTGCTGAGATACTTGCCGTATGTCTTCAATAACCGCTCTGATGAACGGATCGATACACAATATCTGCACCCGATGGGCTCTGGGAACAGGGCAATGCCATCCTCAATAGCCCATTGATCAACAGCTTCCATGATCAAATCCATCGACACAAAAATATCAAGGCGAGGATCGCTCTCAATATAGTTCGGGCACTCGTCTAACAGTTGTCCAATCACATTTGCAAGCTGATCAAAGGCGATCGCTGTTCCGCTGACACCCGCCACCTCAACTTGCTGACAACCTTTACCTGTCTTAGGGTTATAGGCTTCGCTGTCGGGTACAACCCAGGCGTCTACTAAATAATATCCCTTGCCTTGCTGCCGACTGGGGTTCAACACAATCAACAGATAGGGGTGTCCCTGAGGTGATGCATTCAGTTGTCCTTGAAGAGAATGGAAAAACGGCTCAAAGTCGGCACTTTTTGTGCGTCCCCATTCCTTCAACGCACGCCTCAAGTCCTCCGATATGGAGCGATCGCTCGCAAGGTAGGCCACAAACCGAAGTTCTATCGGTAGCTCATTAGATGCGCTGGGAATATTCGCTAACCCAGCCAACTTCCCACTCAATTTTGGCGGAATTGGCTCTGGCCACCCCCTGGGCAGACACGCTTGATAGGCTTTTTCTAATGGCTCTTCTAAGACTCCCTGATAAGGCTCTAACAGGCTATCTAGCGTTTGGGATTGGGCTAGATTTTGCCCCAGGAACGACTGAATATCTGAAATGCCATTGTCAGTCAAAAATTTCTGAAGCTGATCACATTTTTGGCCTGTCTCTTCTTGATCTTTCTCAAGTTCTTCAATCTTTCGCTTGAGTCGTCCTTTTTCTATATCGTCATTAGTTGTCCCTAATTGCCCAAAGGCATTATCTAAATCGGCCTGCAATTCAGTCAGTTGCTTTTCCCATCGCTGATACTGCTCAGCCTTGAGCCTTAAAACTCTTTCCACAGATACTGCCTGAATTATCCTTAACCACAGCTTGCTAGAGGCGATCGCCCAATTGTTATTGACCCTGCCTCATCGGTTATAGATCGCTTCAGCGAGTTCGTCTACAATCCCGAAGATTTTTTCTATTTTCAGGCTTTAATGACAATAGCCTTTCTCAATCAATGACCAATGCGTGACTTCTTCATCAGCTATAACCGTTTTGATAAACAATGGGCCGAATGGATTGCCTGGGTTCTCGAAGACGCTGGATACTCGGTGTTCATTCAAGCCTGGGATTTCCGACCAGGTGGCAATTTTGTCATCGGCATGCAGAAAGCTGCTGCTGAATCCAAGAAAACGATTGCTGTTTTGTCTGAAACTTATTTGAAATCAGCCTATACGCAACCCGAGTGGGCGGCTGCGTTTGTAGACGACCCGAGCAGTTTAGAGCGTAAGCTGATCCCTGTAAAAGTGAAAGCATGTCAGCCGGAAGGACTACTCAAACCGCTGGTCTATGTCGATCTCATGGGCATCCCCAAGGATGAGGCTAAACACCGCTTACTCGAATCACTGGAGGAGCGGGTTAAGCCTGACCAAGAGCCTAATTTTCCTGGGGAAGAGACGCCTCAAGAGGAAGACGCTACGCCTCAAACTGCTCCTTCTGAAGTTGACTTCCCACCTGAGGCATCCGCAAATCGACAATCAGCGATGAGTCGAGTACAGGCCATCAAAGCTAGGAATCTAGAGAATCAACTCACCGCTCTTGAAGAGGACTACAATGCTGCGTTTGCGCAAATGAACGCTTCCATTGATGAGGTCACTCGGGGAAGACTCGAACGGCGTATCCAGGGGATCGAAAAAGAAATCGATGAAGTTGCTAAAAAATTAGACTGTTTGTACTAGCTTAAACTCCACCTAAGGTAAATGCACTAACCCCGGAGAGGTCAACGCAACCAAACTCTCTGGTTGAGAGTCATCCTGCTGCTCATCCAGAGCAGGCTTACCCGGAGCAGGCTCATCATAATGGGGATGCCACAGGCTTAGGTTCTTATAGAGAGTACGCCGACTGCACCTAGCTCCTCGACATAGCAGCTTGGCTCATGCATTGATGCCTGGGGGAAAATTGATGCCTGGGGGAAATATGGTTTGGCGCGCGACGTGTGCCACACTAAACTCGACGATGTTGCTTTGATGGACTACACGACTTGGCAGGGTTCACGCCAAACCCCTGTTTTTGCGTTGTGAATTTGAGAACGTTGCCAAGTCATGAGGACTATCAGGTTTACCGTGTCTTTACAAAAATTAACCAGTGCTAATACTTTAAGATATTTGTAGTTTTCTATACTAGGTCAATGTGTGTTAATTCTCATCTTTTCGTGATTTGGTTCTCAAAGAGGCATCAACTAACGTGACTCGGCATCAAACTCTCTATCGAATGAGGCAATACGACCCAGTGGCGATCGCCCGATACTATCGGTTTCGCATACTTCAAGTGTTATGGCGGGCTATTGTCATTGTCTGGTCGTTTTCGGGGTTCATGATCGGCTTGCAGTGGGATCGCTGGCGCAAGGCATCTGACCAGCAGTTTCTCAAACGGGCTTATCAACTCCGACATATCCTCACTCACTTGGGGCCAAGCTACATCAAAGTTGGGCAGGCACTCTCGACACGACCTGACCTCATCCGAAAAGATTTTCTGGAAGAGCTGACCAAGCTTCAAGATCAGCTTCCTCCCTTTCCCACCCCCCAGGCATTTGCAATTATCGAAAGTGAACTAGATCGCTCTATCGATGAAGCGTTCAGCGAAATTTCCCCAATGCCTGTTGCGGCTGCAAGTTTAGGTCAAGTCTACAAGGCCCGGCTCTACAATGGCGACGCGGTTGCGGTAAAGGTTCAACGCCCCAATCTGCTACCGACATTAACGCTAGATCTGTATTTGATGCGTTGGGCGGCTGGCTGGATAGCTCCCTTACTGCCGTTGAATTTGGGCCATGAGCTGACGCTGATTGTAGACGAGTTTGGTACCAAGCTGTTTGAAGAAATTGATTATCTGCAAGAAGGGCGGAACGCTGAGCGATTTGCAGCCAATTTTCAGAACAGCCCCCGTGTCAAAGTGCCCTCAATTTACTGGCGGTTTAGCAGCCAGCATGTGTTGACGCTGGAGTGGATTGACGGGTTTAAGCTGACGGACACCGAACGGATTAAACAAGCCGATCTAGACTCTGACAGGTTGATTGAGATTGGAGTGGCTTCTGGACTTCAGCAGTTGCTAGAGTTTGGCTTTTTCCATGCCGATCCCCACCCTGGCAATCTCTTTGCAATGGTCGATGGCCGCATGGCCTACATTGATTTCGGCATGATGGATCAGCTCAGCGAAGACACGAAATGCTATTTAGTGGACTCAGTCGTTCATTTGATCAATAAGGAATATGATCATCTGGCTTGGGACTTTGTAAATTTGGGATTCCTGGCTCCCGATACAGACATCACGCCTATTATCCCTGCCCTTGAGTCTGTGTTTGATAAGGCAATCGGAGAGAGCGTCGGGAATTTTAACTTCAAGACCATTACCGATCAGTTTTCAGAGTTGGTATATGAGTATCCGTTCCGAGTTCCTGCGAAATTTGCGCTGATTATTCGCTCCCTGGTCACCCAGGAAGGATTAGCCCTGAGTCTCAACCCATCCTTTAAGATTGTTGAGGTTGCTTACCCCTATGTGGCTCGACGGTTGCTGACGGAAGAAACCCCAGAATTTCGCCGCCGCTTAGTCGAAATTTTGTTTAAGGACGGCAAGTTTCAGTGGCATCGCTTGGAAAACCTGATTGCGATCGCCCGTACCCGTGAAAACATTGATCTCCTGCCTGCCGCTCAGCTTGGGTTACAATATTTGCTGTCTATGGAAGGGCAGTTCCTCCGATATCAAATCATTGATGCTCTCACTGAAGATGAGCGACTCCACACTGAGGAAGTTCATCGTCTCTGGGAGCTGATAAAAGGAGATTTACAGCCAGGGCGGTTATTCAGTGCTGCCTGGGATGCCCTTGCGGGGTTTTCGGCTGAACGGGCCGCATCATTTCTGCCGGCTGTGTCGAGCTTTTCAGAACCCGATCAATCAATCAGAGGATAACTCAGAGGATAATCCGTGATTCCGTTTGACGTTCCCCAAGCCCCCTATGTCTTGTTGTTCGTGGGTCTATTTACCAGCCTCACCTCTGGGGTTGCCTTTGGGGCAGTCCTGAAGGAGTCTGTAGAGAATTATTTGCGCGATCGCACGCCAGAGCATCTCTCTTTGCTGCGTGGCTTGGCGTTGCAACTGCCTTTTGCTGGGATATGTATGGGGGTCTGCCTGTTTCTGGCTTCCTCCGTCGAAATTTTTGCCTTCTCGACTAAGCTCTCCTATGCGATCGCCCTTCCGTTGACGATCTTGATTGGTGTGCTGGTCTGGTTTCAGCTTTTGCAAATCCTTTCAGAGATTGAGAGGAAAGGCATTCAAGCTCTAGATTTTGAGCCTGCCGAAACCCAGGAAACTTAGCATCGCTGACATGTCACCTTTCCCCACGGTTATCACCTACAGCCCTGCCTACACGCTGGTTCCCACCTACGAATGCTTCAACCGATGCAGCTATTGTAATTTTCGGGTGAATCCCCATGAAGATGACTGGATGACCCGAGAGCGAGCGGAGGCCATCTTAACAGGGCTTCAAGGCCAGGGAATCAGTGAGATTTTGATTCTAAGCGGTGAAGTGCATCCCAAGAGCGATCGCCGCCCGCAGTGGTTCTGCCATATCTACGAACTCTGTGATCTAGCTCTAACCCTCGGCTTCCTCCCCCATACCAATGCTGGCCCTCTCAGCATTGAGGAAATGGCGCAGCTTAAAGCAGTCAACGTATCAATGGGACTAATGCTAGAGCAAATGACGCCCACACTCATGCAGACGGTTCACCGCCATGCCCCCAGTAAGGAACCGCAAGCACGGCTCCGCCAACTGGACTGGGCGGGTCAACTCCAAATCCCCTTCACAACGGGGCTGCTTGTGGGCATTGGGGAAACGGAAGATGACTGGCAGGAGACACTACAGGCGATCGCCCAAATCCACCAGCGTTGGGGACATATTCAGGAGGTCATCCTCCAGCCCCACAGCCCCGGTTCGCGCCAGGATGATGCCGGAGTAGCCTTTCAGCCCCATCAGATGCCAGCACTGGTTCGCCTTGCCCGGAATGTGCTTCCTGCTGATATTGCCATCCAGATTCCCCCAAACCTAGTGAAGCATCCAGACATTTTGCGGGCGTGCATTCGTGCAGGGGCAACCGACTTGGGCGGCATCGGCCCCAAGGATGAGGTAAACCCGGACTATCCCCACCTCACGGCAGACTCTTTAGCCACCGTGCTGGCAGCAGATCAGGTTCAGCTTGTTCCCCGGTTGCCTGTTTATCCTCAGTACGAGCATTGGTTGTCCCCTCGGTTGCGAGAGGCCGTTTCAATATGGCAGCAGCAGCAAAACCTGATTTACTCTTCATAGAGCGCCGTGTCGCACCTCTGCGCCACAGGTTTACGCGATAGCTTCTTGAGGAAGCGGCTCAATGGTGACGAAATTACGGGGTGTTAGTTCGTTAGTGCGGGTGTCCTCTAGCCATGCCAAACGCCCCCGGTAATCGGAGCCGCGACCAAACCGAATGAGCGTGCGATCGCCCTTCTGCACTAGTGCCAGATCCTCAACACTAACGCCATTGAGAAGATGCAGCTCGTCTTTGCGGACATTGAAATCAGCAATCTGATCGGTACCTGCTTTATGCTTCAGCAGGAACACATCACTGCCTCTGCCTCCCCAAAGTTGGTCTCTGCCCCGACCTCCGGCGATCGCATCGTTACCGCCACCACCATAGACCAAATCCTTACCCTGGTTTCCAAACAGCACATCATCGCCTCTGAGACCCTTTATGAGATCCTTCCCCGCGCCTCCCTTAATCAAATCATCACCGCCGCGACTGATGAGCTGGTCGTGGCCACTCAGCCCCACCAGGATGTCGCTATCGGATGCCCCTTTTAATACATCGTCCCAAAAGCTGCCCTCAATGAATTTTTCAGCAATGACGTCGCTCAAACCCGATAGCTCATCAAAATTTTGAACCAGGGTACTCAGATCATTAAGAATGATGGTATCGAGGCTGGATGGGTCGAGTACGGCTTCGGCATATCGGTTCAAATCAAAACTGCTGACGATATCGCTCACGTCACCCAAAAAGCTGAGGTCGATTCCCTCAAACACATTATCGAGAGTGTTTAAGAAATTCAGGCTCACCCCATCAAACAGATTTCCTAAGTCATCAAAAAAGTCAGCATCCAACCCATCAATGAGTTGCCCCACTGTATCGAATACGTCCAGGTTAATCAGATCGTCCAGGGAATTCACATTACCCAGGTCGTTGAGGTCATTCAAGCCAACAACGTCGTTCAATGGATCGTCCTCGACGCCACCTAAGACATCCGCAAGAAAGCCGCTCAGCGAGTCAAACAGATCAATGCCAAATCCACTGGTAAACGTATTAACCAGATCCAATAAGTCGAAATCAAGGAAATCGAGGATATCATCGACCACGTTGAAAATATCGTCAAAATCAAAAATGAAAGCCATAGGAAACACTCAATGTAGTAGATGTGCGGGGAGCACCCCACTTTCGCAAATTGATTGATTTTGTTTTGCTGAGTGGGCAAGCACAGCCCGCCTACTCAGCAAAAATGGGACGCTCCCGATGTGCAATGGGTACACGACTTGGCAAAGTTTATGAAGGAATGAAGGTAGATGCCAATTGCCTATCCACGTTGTAATAAGTAGGTCAGTATTAATAAACTCAGCTTAAAGACCTACTCAGTACACACATCTCGACCCTCACTCCCTCATCCCCCAACCCCTTCTCCCAGGAGGGGAGAAGGAGTTGGGGGATGAGGGAAAAGCCTGAACAGCAAGGGTTTCAGGACTTATGTGTACACAGTAGGCTTAAAAACCGGGAGAGCGCTCCGGAGGGGGGCTCCCCCGGTTTTGAGGTTTTGAGGTTATTTATGCTGGGTTACTTAATGCTGAAATCGGTGTCAATCGTGATGGATGCCCTGAGTTACGCAGAAATTCTTCTTTCATTGTGGGTTTGTGTCGGGCGCCGGGGTAGACCAGTGTGAAGCTATGAAATTTGGCACGCTCGCCTTTGGAACATTAAGTTTTATAATTTTTTTCTTCAGGCTTGAAATATAGCGATCCTATTTGATTTCTGAAGGTGGGGGCGGGCTGTGCCCGCCTCTGTCTTCCCCGATCAAATAGGCTTTCCTCAAATAGGCTTCCCACAGGTACTTAAAGCCACGTTGGCTGTGGCGGCGCGCTGATGCCGTGCTGTCCCACCAAAATTTGATTCAATTGGATTCAAATGATCTAATTTTTGTTTTTATCTCGGGATGGTCTGGTCTAGCCGAAAGGCATGCAATTGATACCCAGGGATCTGCGGCTAAAAAAGATACCGGAAGAAAAGAGCAGTGGCCGCAGCCCGCTGCTCTTTTCTGGGTACTTTACTTTCTTGCAAGTCCCTTAGGACAAACCATTTTAGGGAACCCGCGCGGCGCGCGGGTTCCCTAACACGACTTGGCAAGTTTCACGAAAAAATAGGGGTTTGCGTTGTGAATTTGAGAGCTTTGCCAAATCATGTCCCTAAAATGGTTTTGGTTTCACGAACTCTTTTGTTGCTATATGACCTGGCAGGGTATAGTTTGAAATCGCCGTTAAGGGGGTTCGGATTTCCAACATTCTGGACATCTTCGAATAAATTCTTAAGCAACGTCTTCACCCAATATTGGAATCAATTACAAAAATGCTCTCTATGAAAGCCCCCATTTTTTCAGCGGTCTGGGCACTAGGCTTGATGACAGGTGCAAGTCAGGGACTGATGCTCTCTGCTTTTGGAAAACCGGCCCCGCCGACCTTTGCGATTCCACCCGAGGCAGCCGATATCACCATTGCCCAAAACCTGGAGTCCCCCGTGACTGACTTTGCCGATCCGCCCTCCCAGCAGCCTCTCCCTGAAGTTACCCCCACGCCTATCCTCCCCCCTCCAGATGAACTGCTCCGCCCCCCTGGCACTCCTCCCGTTGACCCTGACATTCCTGGAGATGTGCCAGAAACCATTTTTGTGGAACGGTTTGTCGTAGACGGCAGCACGGTCTTTACCGAGGATGAGTTAGCAGGGGTGACAGCGCCTTTTGAAGGCCGGGAACTGTCCTTTGCTGAGCTGCTCCAGGCACGGTCTGCGGTGACACAACTGTATGTAGACGAAGGCTATATTACCTCCGGTGCCTTTATTCCGCCCCAAACCCTGGAAGAAGGAGTGGTAACGATCCAGGTGCTTGAAGGGAGCCTGGAAGACATTAACGTTGAAGTGGAGGGACGGTTGCGCCCCAGCTATGTGCGCCAGCGGCTTCGCCTGGCAGGGGACGACCCGCTGAATGTTAACCAACTGCTTGAAGGGTTGCAGCTCCTCCAGCTTGACCCCGTGATTGAGACGATTTCGGCAGAATTGGCAGCAGGGGTGCGTCCAGGGACGAGCATTCTGGATGTAACCGTGGTGCAGGCGGATACCTTTGCTGTTGATCTGGGGCTGAACAACGGGCGATCGCCCAGTGTGGGGAGTTTTCGCCAGGAGGTCGATATCAGCGAAGGGAATTTATTTGGCATTGGCGATCGCATTCGCGTGGGCTATAACCGCACCTCTGGCAGCGACACCTTTGACCTGGACTACACCGTGCCCATCAATGCCCGCAACGGCACGATTGCCTTCAGCACCGGATTTACCGACAGCGACGTGATTGAGGACGAATTTGAATTCCTCGACATTGAATCGGACTCCCAGTTCTATGAACTGACCTATCGCCAGCCCCTTGTGCAAACGCCGACGGAGGAGTTTGCTCTGAGCCTCACGGCCTCCCGCCGCGAGAGCCGCAGCGTCTTTCTGGAAGATGTGCTGGGGGAAGAAATCCCATTCCCTTCCCTGGGTGCTGATGAGGATGGCAGAACCCGTGTGTCTGCCCTGCGTTTGGCCCAGGAATGGACAAAGCAGGGAGCGAATCAGGTCATTGCGGCACGATCGCAGTTTAGCTTTGGCCTGGACGCTTTGGACTCTACCATCAACGACTTCGGGCCAGACAGTGAGTTTTTCGCATGGCGGGGACAGGCGCAGTGGGTGCGCCTTCTCGCCCAGGACACCCTGTTGCTGGTGCGGGGCGACGTCCAGTTGGCGGACAATGCCCTAGTGCCCCTGGAGCAGTTCGGCCTGGGAGGCCAGGAAACCGTGCGGGGCTACCGCCAGGACGAGATCCTCACCGATAACGGCCTGCTCTTTTCCACAGAGGTGAGAATTCCTATCGCCCGTGCCCGCCGGGTGGATGGTTTGCTCCAGATTGCCCCATTTGTCGATATAGGCCACGGCTGGAACCTGAATGCCATCGACCCTGACCCAGATATGCTGGTGGGCGTGGGGCTGGGGCTGCTGTGGCGTATGGGCGATCGCCTGTCTGCCCGGTTTGACTACGGCATTCCCCTGGTGGATGTGGACACCGACGCCAATTCTCTCCAGGAAAACGGCTTTTACTTCTCCCTCCGGTTCACCTCGTTCTAACACACGACTTGGCAAGTTTCACGCAAAAATAGGGGTTTGGGGCGCGCTTCACGCGCCCCAAACCCCTATTTTTGCGTTGTGAATTTGAGAACTTTGCCAAGTCGTGTAACCCAAACTCGGTGGCGTTGCGGGGCAGTCGTCGATCTTATAGCGGTGTGCAAATTGGTTAAGCACACCCAAATGTGTTGAGTGGCGGCGCAC
>CAYXJG010000083.1:2698-15491 GCA_964465285.1 uncultured bacterium | reverse complement strand
GACAAAAGTTGAAAGCATCCCAATTTATGCAAATTGATGTAGCAATCAAGTTCAGAATCCCGTTTAGGAATCTGAAGGTGGAGACAGACTTCGCCTGTTTGCTCAGTGGAATCGGGATGCTTCCTAGAAGTTGAGTGTCATTGTGTGAGGATTTGTTGTGCCTAAGTATTTGCATCCCCGCTTTTCGTATCTTTCCCTGAAAATGGGACTTGGATGGTTGTTGCTAACGCTGTTTGGAAGTGCTCCGACGTTAGCTTCTGAGTTGGAGAACCAAAATAGTCAGCTAGGCAGTTCCCCAGAGCCATTAGCCAATCGAAGTCTGCTGTCAGACGGGTTGCTGTTGGATAGCCCGTCGCAGGATGAACTAAATGTCTTGAGCGATCGCCCGATGGCTCAGGTCACGTCCGTTTCACAACTGTCTGACGTTCAGCCAACGGATTGGGCATTCCAGGCGTTACAGTCCCTTGTTGAACGCTATGGGTGCATTGCGGGCTATCCGGACGGCACGTTTCGGGGTAACCGTGCCCTCAGTCGCTATGAGTTTGCTGCCGGACTGAATGCCTGTCTGGATCGGGTGAATGAGCTGCTGGCAGCAGGGCTTGCCGATAAGGTCAGTCGTGAGGAGTTGCTTGCCCTCCAGCGGCTGCAGGAAGAGTTTGCGGCTGAGCTAGCGACCCTGCGGGGCAGAACCGATGCCCTAGAAGCCCGGACGGCGGAACTTGAAGCGAACCAGTTTTCGACCACGACTCGGCTTAGCGGAGAGATAATTTTTGGAGTTTCGGCGGCTGGGGGAGCCTTCCCTGGTGATGACGAGTCTGGAGCGACGCCAGGCATTTTGAGCAACACGGGCGGAGCAAGTGGCGATGACGCGCAGGTGAGCTTTAACTATCGGACTCGCCTAAATCTGTTGACGAGCTTTACAGGAAGCGATCTGCTGATCACGGGCATTCAAGCCTACGGCTTTTTGGGCGACCCGCAGAGTATTCAGGGCACATTGGGGTTTTCTGACCCTCTTTCCCTTAATGCCAGTACAACTCGCCTGGGGATCGAACCCCAATTTCCGGGCACCGATCCTCAGACGCTATCCCCCCGAAGCCAGGATGATTTTCGCCTCTACAAGCTGCTGTATGTGTTCCCTGGCTTTGATAATGTGACATTTTTTGTCGGCCCCCAGGCTGAGGTTACAGATGCTTTCCCAACGATTAACCCCTTTGCGAGTGATACCCAGGGTGCCATTTCTCGCTTTGCTCACTACAACGCAGCCAAGCGCGTTTCGGGGGGCACATCGGGAACTGGACTGGCAACGGCAGGCGGCTTCATTTGGAATGTTGCGGATTGGGTAAACCTATCGGGTCTGTATGCCAGTGTAAATGCTCCAATCGTGACGAATGAAGGCTTGACGGGAGGTACGCCCCTGGGTGCGGGATTGTTTAATGGCAGCCAAGTAATTGCCACCCAGCTTACCCTTACTCCTAACGACCGCGTGGGCGTTGGGCTGAACTATGCCAACAGCTATCACCAGATCAACATTTTGGGAACAGGGCTGAGTAGTTCTGATATTGGCTCTATTTTGTTTGCCCCCGATGCCGATCAGTTAGCAGCAGTGGGCGGCAATCCAGTATTGGCGATCGCCAATGAGGGCATTCGCTTGAACTCTATAGGAGCCACCGTCAACTGGAGTTTTCTTGAGAATGTCTCCTTTGTGGCGTCAGGGGCCTATATTTTTGCAGACCTAGTGGATGTAGATGCGTCTACCAACTTCCTCAACTGGATGGTCGGCTTCCATATGGAGGATATTTTTGAGGAAGGCAATTCGGCGGGCCTGATTTTTGGACAGCCGCTCAACCGAGATAGCACGGGCGGCGATGCCTTTAATCCCGAAAATGCCAACCCTTATCATCTGGAAGGGTACATAAGCTTCCGCTTGTCGGACAATATTACGTTGACGCCGGGTGTGTTTGCCGTCTTCAATCCTGAGGGCTTCAGCGGCAACGATACAGCGGTGGTTGGCATGTTGCGAACATCGTTTTCCTTCTAGTAGTTTGCTCGGCAACCGTGGCCACGGTTGCCGAGCTAGTGTGATGGACTGTAGGAATCCTATTTAATTCCTGAAAATATAGCGGTGTGCAATTGGTTCAGCACGCCCAAATGTGTTGAGTGCATGACCTGGCAAAGTTCTCAAATTCACAAGGCAAAACTAAGGGGTTGGGGCGCGCTGAGCGCGCCCCAACCCCTTAGTTTTGCGTGAAACTTGCCAAGTCGTGTCTAAAGGTGGATGCAATTTGCTCCAGGGTTCGCCGCAAAATCAGTTGATGGGATCGGTGAGTGAATTGGTGTAATGGGTGATGAGTGCTTCCGCTCATCACTCAACGATAGGCTAATGAAACATTATGAAGCTACCATTTCTCGCTGCGATACATCATCAGGTAGCCGCTCTCCTGTCTGCACATTAAACCAGTGAAGCTTTTTAGGTGGCAATGCTAACATGATTTGCTCATTCCAGGTTTGGTCAGAGGGCAGAAGCACCCGCAGCTTCAGATTTTCTGAGCCGTTGACCCGAACGCTGAGTAAGTAACTCATGCCCAGGTTTTCTACCAGGAAGACCCGACCTTTGACCGTTTGGGTGTCTTCTGAGGTAGCAATGCGGATGTGCTCCGGGCGAACGCCCAGTATCACTTCCGGCGGGGGAACAAATCGACCGGGCAGGGTCACTCGGCTGTTGCCCAAGACTGCCTGGTTGCCGTCACAATTCAAGGTCAGCAGGTTCATCTGGGGACTGCCAATGAAGCCCGCAACGAACCTGTTTGCAGGACGGGTATAAATCTGCTCAGGGGTGTCTAATTGCTGCACGTCTCCCTTATTCAGCACTGCCACTTTGGTGGAGAGGGTCATGGCTTCGGTCTGGTCATGGGTGACGTAGACCACAGGAGCGCTCTGTTCTTCAAAAATCTGCTTTAGGTCTGCCCGCACCTGTTCCCGCAGCAGAGCGTCTAAGTTACTCAGGGGTTCGTCTAGCAGGAAGGTATCAGGGCGGCGCACAAGGGCACGACCCAGGGCAACCCGCTGGCGCTGACCGCCAGAGAGCTGGGCAGGCTTGCGGTCGAAGAGATCGTCCAGCCCTAATACACGGCTCGCCTCCTGGATGCGATCGCGCACGTCTGTGTCATCTATACCCTTCAGCCGCAGTCCCGACGCCATGTTTTCATAGACGGACATATGGGGGTAAAGGGCATAGCTCTGAAACACCATCGCCACGTTGCGATCGCCCGGACGCAGGGGAGTTACATCCTGGTCGTTAATCAGTACTCGCCCTCGTGTGGGCTGTTCTAACCCGGCAATCATCCTCAGCGTTGTAGACTTGCCACATCCTGAGGGGCCAACGAGGGTAAGAAATTCACCTTCTTCAACCCTCAGGCTCATGTTCCGAACGGGCACAACTTTACGGTTATAGGTTTTATTGAGATGTTGAACTTCGACGTTTGACATAGTTCTTCAAGGTAAGTGAGTCAGTAAGAGGGGGGTGGGGGGCAGGTGATAGAAGCAAAGCGTTGGGGTGGTGTCTTTAAGAGAGTTCAGGTAAGGTACACTTCAATGCTTTGCCTCTCTGGGGATTCCATGATTCTTTGCTCTTCGGGGGATTCAGCTATCCTTTCACTGATCCAGCGGTGAGACCCTGTACGATTTTGCGCTGGAAGAAGAGCACCAGCAGAATCAGGGGGAGGGTGCCGATAATGGTAGCGGCAGCAAGGGGACCGTAGGGAATGTCGAATAAGGTGGTTCCTGCAAGCTGGGCAGCAGCAATGGGGATGGTTTTCATGCTCTCTCGCGTAATGAAGGTGAGGGCAAAGATATATTCATTCCAGGCAAAGATAAAAGCGAGAATACCTGTTGTGACAAGAGCTGGGCGCGTAAGAGGTAAGATGATTTTAACTAACATGCCGAGGGTACTGTAACCGTCAATTTTGGCAGAATCTTCCAGGTCACGGGGCAATTGCTGAAAAAAGCTCCGCATGACCAGGATGGTCAGAGGTAAGTTGATCGCGGTGTAGGGGATAATCAGTGCCAGATAGTTGTTCGCCAAGCCCACGGCACGAACAATTTCCAACAGTCCTAAAAATAAAAGAATGTAAGGAAACAAAGTGACGACGAGCACCAGTCCTAGAATGATGCGTTCGCCAGGGATGTGGAGCCGGGTAAGCGCGTAGGCGGCGGGGGAACCGATGCAGAGGCACAGCACCGTGGACACGATTGACACCAGGGCGCTGTTGAAGATGTAGATGTAGAACTGATTTTGAATAAATAAGTCCTGATAGTGATCAAGGGTGTACTGGCTCCAGGAGGGGAAGTAGACCAGGGGATCGGCGGTGATGGCCCCATTGGTCTTGATAGAGGTAAGCAATTCCCACAGCACCGGGGCGAGGCTGAATAGGACGATCAGCACGGCTCCGATGGTGAGAACGAGCTGCCTGGTAAGCCAGCCAGATTTGGCCGGAGAGGTATGTGGGGATGCGGGCGGGGATTGGGGTTGGGTGGTCGTCATAGGTGGTGAAAGCGTCTTGAGCTAGGGGGGATACATTGAGAGGAGGGTCACGCATTTGGGCGATCGCCCAAATGCATCGCTCATACTAAGCTAAGTTATGTTTCGCCAGAGGCAGTGCGGGCGCGGGTGAGAAGGAATCCGGCGATCGCCACAACGCCAATTAAAATTAGGAAGGTGACTACCACCAGGGCTGCACCATAGCCAAAGTCGAGGTAGCGCATCACCGTGTCGTAGATGTAGAGGGATACCATCTCCGTTGCGCCACCGGGGCCGCCGCCCGTCATCACCACCAGCAAATCGAAGATGCCGAATGCCTGGGCAAAGCGGAACAGCATCGCAATGATAATCTGAGGCATAAGCAAAGGCAGGGTAATCTGCCGGAAGCTCTGGAAAGGCGTTGCGCCGTCCACTTCGTGGGCTTCGTAGAGTTCCTGGGGGATGGCCTGAAGCCCGGCGAGAAGTAAGATTGCGACGAATGAAGTGGTCTTCCAGACGTCAGCGGCGATCGCCGACACCATCGCCCACAGGGGGTGACCCAGCCAAGTCACTGGCTCTTCGATGATGTGAAACCAGTTAATCAGCATGTCGTTCCAGACGCCAAATTCCCCGTTGAAAATCCAGCGCCATGCCAGGGCAATCAATGCGGTAGGCAGTGCCCAGGGGAGAATCGCCACCGTTCGCACCAGTCCTCGCCCTCGAAACGTCTGGTCAAGCACCAGGGCGATCGCCATGCCCAGCAGCAATTCGAGTGCCAGGGAGAATACCGTAAAGATGGCCGTATTCCATATGCTGCTCCAAAATCGCCCATCCAGAACCATGCGGACATAGTTACTGAATCCGGTGGGCACCGCTTCCAGGTTAGTACTGAGGTTTTCGGTAAAGAAACTAAGAACGAAGGCGCGTCCGATGGGGTAGGCGTAAACCAGCATCAGGACAAGAATAGCAGGAATGACCAGAAGCCATCCTGTGCGTTGTTCTCTAGTGCGAATGGTGTCTTGAGCCATAGGTGATAGGGTTCGGAACTAACAATCAAGCGGTTCAAATATGGGGGAACTCTTCGTGGGAACCCACAGCCAGCATGCCCCCGGTGGAAGGCAAAACATTTAAGTTAACTGCGCTCAAAGATGCGGCGGGTCTCGCCTGCGGCGCGCTGCATGGCTTGCTCAGCTGTCAACTGACCAGAGATGGCAGAACTCAGGTAGCGCTGGAGGATATCCGATGCCTGGGCATACTGCCCAATGGGGGGGCGCAACACAGCAGTCTCTGCCACTTCCAGCAGCTCATTATAGTGGCCGTATTTGTCGAGGATCTGCGGGTCAGTGAAGAGCGATCGCCGACTTGGGACATAGCCATATTCCAGCACAAACTTTTGCTGGGACTCTTCACTCGTGAAGAACTCTACCACTCGCCACGCTTCATCGGGATGCTCTGTATCTTTAGCCATGCCAAAGCCCCATCCTCCCTGGCAGGCAGCGCTAGATTTCCCAGGGGCGTGAACCATAGGCTTCAATGCCACATCCCCGCTGATTTGCGAAGACGCTTTATTCACCTCAGGCCAGACGTAGGGCCAGTTTCGCAAAAAGGCCGCATTGCCATTGCGGAAGACCCGCAGAGTGTCCTCCTCCAGGTAGTTGGTCACCCCAGAGGGCGACACATCACTGTTAATCACAGTCTTAAGAAATTCAACGGCTTCGATTGCCTCAGGCTGATCTAGCCCAACATCCAGCGTTTCAGGGTCAATCCAGAAGCCCCCATGACCCGCCAAAATTTCGGTAAACCCAGCAGACAACCCTTCATATTGGAGCCCCTGCCAAACGTAGCCCCATTCCACCAGACCCTGATCTTGCAGCGTCCGGGACGCCTCGATCAAGTCATCGAACGTTTCAGGCGGCTCCAGTCCCGCCTCATTCAGCAGGTCTGTGCGGTAGTAAAGCATTCCTACGTCCGACCGGAAGGGCATCCGATAGAAACCACCTTGAACCTGGCCCGCCTCCACATCGGCGTCAAGAAACAGGTCGAGTTCTGCTTCGCTAACCCGGTCAGACAAATCCATCAGCCAGCCTGCTGCTGCAAACTTGGGAATCCAAACAATGTCTGAATAGACCAAGTCGTAGGGAGAGTCTCCCAGTAAAAAAGACGCCGTGTAGAGGTCTTCCACGGAGTCAGCAGCATTTGGCCCACGCACCACATCCAGGCGAATGTCGGGGTTCTGGTCTTCAAACTCGTCAATGAGAGGCTGTAGCTGATCCGCCTCCACGGCCCGTACCAAAAAGCTGATGGTGACAGGCTGTTGCGAAACCGCAACAGCGCCAATGAAAATGGTGATCAGAAAGGTTGTAAGGGCGATCGCCACCCATCGCAGTGGTGTCGCTGTTAATTCTTGACCATACTGTTGACCATTCAGTCGAAGGTTTAGTCGTTGGTTTAATCGTTGAAAAAGCTGTCGAATACTAGCCATTGAATCTAAAATCAAGCCTTATCTAAAATATTGAATTTAAAATCAGGTCTTATCTAAAATCAGGTCTCAAGTCGGTGGCCACGATTAAATATAGAACTCAGTAAACCCTGCGCTGTCCGCTGCACAGGCAGCGTAGGGTTTTGTCGTCGGTTTTTAATTGTGCCGAGATACTTATCCAAAATCTAAAATCCAGATGCCAAAATTGCTACAGCGTTTTCCGCTCGTGCATTACTTTTACCTCTTCCTGATTCACGAGGTCGCTTAGGCTTTGAATATGAATACGGGCTTCTTCACAGGCTTGCTTCAGAGCTCGCTCAAATGCCTCATGATCATCGCCATACCCACATACTTTCGTAGTAGATGCCAAACCATGCTTGGCATTTGCTTTGGCACATGAGATCAGTTCAGCTCCCTGGAGTCTCATACTTTTGCTTCCTCATTCTGTTTTACATATAGCAATGAGCATAAAGGAAAGCTTAAGAGACAGCATCACACCTGCGTGTTAGACCTGGGGACAGATCCCCTCTATCAAACGATAGAATTTGAGGCCCAGCGCAATGAAAACTGTCCCGTAGATGTATCCAGTTCTCAAATTGGGGTTGGGTTACACGACTTGGCAAAGTTCTCAAATTCACAACGCAAAAATAGGGGTTTGGCGCGCTCGGAGCGTGCCCCAAACCCCTATCTTTGTGTGAAACTTGCCAAGTCGTGTACATTTAGGGATTTCTATATTTAGGGACTTGCAAGGAAATAAAGTACCCAGAAAAGAGCAGCGGGCTGCGCCCGCTGCTCTTTTCTTCTGGTATCTTTTTTAGCCGCAGATCCCTTAGTGAGTAGTTCACTAGGCAACGCTTCAAAGGCTTCCTGGTTAACGATCAGGGCTTACCAGGGCTTGAAGCGGGAAAGTCCTGCGCTAGAGATTGACTAAGCCTGCGCGTAGAGCGCGCACCGCCGCCTGGGTGCGGTCTGCGGCACACAGCTTGCTGAGGATATTGCGGACATGGGTTTTCACGGTGCCCACGGTGATATAAAGCTCTTCAGCGATCGCCGCATTGCTATACCCATCTACAATTAACTCCAGCACCTCTAATTCTCGTTCGGTAAGGGGATCGGCCTCCAACAGTTGCTCATAGTCGTTCTCTTTTCCAGTCACATTGTCAGAGAGGGACTGGCTCCTTTGGGCTTGCTGGAGAACGATGCGGGCGATCGCCGGATCGATCCACGCATTACCTCCAAAGGTTGACTCAATCGCTTCAACTAACTTCTCGATGCTCACATCTTTGACGCTATAAGAGTCTGCCCCTGCCGCAAACGCAGCAAGTACCGACTCCTCATTGTCGTGCATGGAGAGAATCAAAATCTTCGGAATATAGCCAGCCTCTGATGCCGCCGCCGGTGCAGCCGTAGCAGGCAAAGCTGATTGAACCGCAGTAGCTTGGGAAACTGCCGCCTGGGCTGCATGATGAACTTGCACCCCATGCCCTTCTTCTGAAGTGCCTTCATCCTGATGTTTCAGACGGGCTGTAATTTCAATACCATCCATATCAGGCAACCCAATGTCCACAATCGCAACATCAGGACGGGTTGAATGAATCAGCTCAATGCCTTGTCTACCATTTTTCGCTTCTCCGATGACTTCGATTTTTGGATGCTGCTGAAGCGCTGTTCGTAAACCAATGCGAGTCAGATCATGGTCTTCAACTAATACAATGCGAATCTTTTCCATTTTGAAATTTCCTTAAGCGCAAGCTTCTCTGAACGCGAGCCGATTCCTTCGTTAACTGGATGCCGTGTCGTATTGCCGTCCTTCTAAAAGGCTACGCAGTAACCAAAGGAATATAACCAAAGAAATACACATATTATACCTTTCAGCCAATTATGAAGAGAGGCAGAGAGAAAGACGTCTATCAATAGTCGTAATTTGTTCCACTGATTTGTTCCACTGTCGGGGGATATCCATGGCCTAAATTTGGCCTAAATGAAGATTTGATGGCACTCTTCACTAAATTGTACGCTAACAGCGATTGCTTAACTGCAAAGCTCTCACGTCATGCCCGCTTTTTTGGGGAGATGCTCTGTACCCGTCCACCGAAAGTAAAATCTACCAATCACTTTACAAGGATGAAGATACCCCCGATGTCTGTTACTCCCGTAGGGATAAAGGATTAAATATAGCAGTGTGCAAATGGGTTAAGCACACCCAAATGTGTTAAGTGGCGGCGCAGAGCTTGGCTGCAAAGCCATGTGAATGCCTACTAAGTACCTATGCAGAATTAATTGCAAACAAGTTTCCTAGGGGCACACCCCGACGGGGTGTGCCCCTAGGAAACTGTGTAAATAATTTTGCTCAACTCCTTACGAGGCAGTGCCCAAAACGGCAGAAGTCGTCCCCAAGGCTAAAGGCAAGCTGAGAGTGTAAATGGATGAGCTCTGGTTCTTTGTTAACTACAAAGGCAATCTGGGCGTTCATCCATGACTACAAACCACTTGGCAAGTTTCACGAAAGAATAGGGGGTTGGGGCGCGCTGAGCGCGCGCCAACCCCCTATTCTTTCCTTGTGAATTTGAGAACTTTGCCAAGTCGTAAGTAAAAAGTATAGCAATACGCACTTAGGTTAGGACATTGAAGGAGAGTGTATCCCCCGCTGCGCGGGGGATACACTCTTGAACCTAAGCCCGTAGGGCTATACTACTCGAAAAAAAGCTCAGCCATTGGCTGAGCTTAAGCAACGTGTATCCTTATCAAAAGCGGATTACAAAAGACCTGCCGCAAAAAATGCCCCCTTTACGGCTAAACCTTTACTCCCCTTTTGACCTTTCATAGTGTAAAAAATGAAGCCATTTATCTACTTCACCAGCATTGGTCATCCAGTGGCATGAACTTCAGATGACCCAACAGATGACCCAGCAGTTTCCTGGCGCTCACGCTGATGGCAGAGGGGTAGGAACCGCAGTAGCGACCATGAGCCCCCAAATCAACCCAAACCGATAGCGGGATGATCGCTCAATTGTGAAATTTGCTGTTATAAAATGCTGGTGCAGCTCATCAAGAGTGAAGCACTGATAATGGGCAGAGTCAATCCATCCCAAAATCCAGTCGCACACCTGGCAAATGAAGTAATCCCGACACCAATCCAAAATGACAACGGTTCCCCCCGGCTTTACTACTCGATGCATCTCTACCAAAGCTGCCTGGGAATCGTTGAAGTAGTGAAAGGCGTTTGCCGAAACAACCAGGTCAATGGATTGGTCAGCTAGGGGGAGGGATTCCACACTTGAAGCATGAAACTGCACCTGGGGATATGCCTCGCACTTTGCTCGGGCGATCGCCAGCATCTGCTCAGAGAGATCCACACCAATCATCCGTTGCTGGGGGTGGTCAGCGAGAATTAGTTGCTCAAACGCTCCCGTGCCACACCCTATATCCAGGATGGTGCCACCCACAGGAACATGCACCCAGGCTTTGAGGAACTCCAGAGTATTGGTGATGTAGTGATTCCAGCGACGATCGTAAATTGCGGCAAGGCGATCGTATTGCTGACGAACCTGATGTTCAATATCCATTGAGGGATGCAGCACGTAATTGACAGGACGAGTTTAGCCAGTTGTGGGAGCCGGTTGTGGGAGGCAGATTCTTAACCAGGTTACCCCGGCACATTCAGCAATTCTCGTTATGGAAAGCTAGGGGGCAAAAAGGTCGCGTGAGGCGACCTTTTTGCCCCCTTAACCTATACAAGTGAGCGCCTGTAGGGCGCGGAGTTTCCCAAAATGAGAATTGTTGCGGCACATTGGCATGGACGCTTCATCTGAGTGAAAAGCCTACAATGCCATAGGAATAATATTCTCATATCCTGAGGCGTTGCTTAATCTGGGTATGAATTTATGGATGGGAGGCGCGCACCGCGCGCCCCCACCCACAAATTCATATCTTAAAAACAGCAACGCCTGTCCTGATGCCCTCTCAACAGGACTTGGCAAGTTTCACACAAAGATAGGGGTTTGGCGCGCGCCAAACCCCTATCTTTGTGTTGTGAATTTGAGAACTTTGCCAAGTCGTAAAGACAAGGGCATGATGGGCATCGTGGACGTAGGGGCGAGCTAGAGTTTGATGGAGCAACGCCGCCATGCCCCACTACCTGATCAAAACCGGATTCTATTGGGCTCTTGATTCCAAATACACAGGACACTTCCAAGAGTGAGCCAGCTTGAGGATTCATGGGCTGCTGCGGGAATGGCGTGATGCATTGAGGTTGGCTGCGTCTTCGGTAGCGCTTGCGCTCCAGTGATTTACTCAGGTGGGCAGGGCGATCGCCCTCCTCACTCGTCCCTGAATTCAAATGAACCTCATAAATAACATAGCCGAGAAAAGAAACTGTAAAGTTCAACACAGAGCACTGGTAGTTCCACTGAGGAATCGATACGGTAAGAATACGTAAATCGGAGCTATTCTCTTCTCCATTTACTGGATTCATCTTCTGCCTAGTTAATCTTCTGCCTGGTTAATCTTCTGCCTGGTTAATTCTTTGCCTGGTTCATCTACAGTTCATCTACCCAAAGCCCCAGTAGAGTAGATAGTGCTACTTCTGAAAAACCTATGCCGTCATAAATCTTACGTAGCCGTAACCGAAATGCTGTGGTTTTGAGCGCAATCAAAAAATAGTCAGTGGATTAACCTGCGTGTTTACCCTTGAAGCAGCGAGTTATCAGTTTCGCTCCTAACATCGCTTGAGGTAAATACCGACGCAAAATCAGCGACAAACCGATGTTCTTGGGGGCTTCTCTCCGGAGCCTCTACCTGGGCAATGTGCAGACGATTGGAATGCCCTCCAGGAAGACAATGGGCCATTCATTTCGCATGGGTAATCAATAGCGCTGGCAACGAGGATTTTTCTGGGAAGTAATCGTCTGAATAGATTACTTATTCTGCAATTAAACATATTGGGAGACATTAAAAATGGTAACGACTCGTATCGAGCTTGAAACTGATGACTTATTTGAGCTGACAAGAAATAACTATGATAAATCATCAAGAACCGTCACCGTCAATGAAGAAACAGTAGAATACGTTGAGCTACCGGATTCCACGCCGGAGGATGGACAGGGAGACATTTCTTTTGTACTCAGTAGTAGAACAGGTCTGTACGATGTTACGATTGCGTATTTTAATGAGGATGACGGTGACGCAATCGTTGACCTGAAGGCGAGCGGAACTTCCCTGATTGAGGCTCCCTTCACGTTCACCGGAGGCAAGCGGGCTAATCCCAAAGCAATTAACTACAAGGTAGAACCTCTGGGAAGTAATCTACCCATTGCTAATGGCTCCACTCTGGTATTTGAGGGCACTCGGGATGGAGATGAGTTTGCTGCTGTCGATTATTTAGAATTTACGGCTATACAGACCGGAACTATCGAATTTTCCCAGACATCATTTGAAGTCACTGAAGGAGATACGTTAACGGCTAAGCTCACCCGCTCTGAAGGTAGTGTAGGAGAGGTGAGTGTCAATGTTTCGGTGCCAGTGCTAGACGACGTTCCGGTGACTTTTGCAGATGGTGAGATTGAGAAAACTTTTCTTATTCCTATTCCCGATGATGACCAGCTTCTGGGAAACCAAACGCTCTCTGCCACGCTTACATCGCCCGACGGACCAATTTTCGTTGGGGAAGATGATGCCGCGAGCGTGACAATTTTAGAGGATGACCAACCGGCTGACAACGGCGATACTAACGGTAGCAACGGCGATACTAACGGTAGCAACGGCGATACTAATAGTGGCGGAAACAGCAATGGCGGCAA
>CAYXJG010000083.1:0-2598 GCA_964465285.1 uncultured bacterium | reverse complement strand
GGCAATGGCAGCGGTAACAACAGCGGTGACGAGAATGGTGTTGTTGATGATGTCATCAGGGAACGCCCCATCATTATCCGGGCAACTCAGGAGGCTGATACGCTTAAGGGCAACGGCCTAGATAATAAGATGCGGGGCAAGAATGGAAATGATACGCTCCGGGGTAAGTCTGGTGATGATTTCGTGTCAGGCAACAAGGGCGACGATGTCCTCTACGGCAATAAAGGTGATGACACGGTTCGTGGTCGGATTGGTGATGATGAAATCAATGGTGGTGGCGGTGACGATCGACTCAATGGCGATCGCGGCGACGATATCGTCAAAGGCGCTGCAGGCGACGACTTTGTGAAAGGTGGCGCAGGCCGCGATGAACTCAGTGGCGGTAAAGGCAATGACGAATTGATCGGCAACGGTAAGAATGACATCATCAATGGTGGTAGTGGCAACGACACCATTGTTGGCGGCTTCGGTAACGACACCATTACTACTGGATCAGGTCGGGATGAAGTTGTGTACAACCGCAGGAAAGATGCAACAGACACCATCACTGACTTTTCTACAAATCGCGATCGCCTTAACCTCAGTGGGATGGTTGATTTTTATAATCTGAATGCATCAGCGGCTTTTGACGAAAATATCTCTGTCGTTCAACGGGGAAGCACCACTGTTGTGAAATTTGACCATGATGGCAATGGCCCTAAGAAGAGCGTTAACCTGGTGAAGTTAGAAGATACGTCAGCAAGCGCCATCAGCGCAGATGTGTTCATTTTCTGAGGGATCTGCGGTTGAACAGTCCCTTAAGGATTACGGATTAGTAAAACCTGAATTTTTGGTGGGACACACGACCTGGCAAAGTTCTCAAATTCACAAGGAAAGAATAGGGGTTTGGCGCACGTTCCGCGCGCGCCAAACCCCTATCTTTGTGTGAAATTTGCCAAGTCGTGCGGGAAATAGAGGTAGTCGTTTTGACGCTAAACACGCATGGCAAACTCTGCTAAGGATTTACTGCCAACGCCTTTGGTGAGTTTCGTACAGGCACTGAGATCAGGGCAGCGGGCATCGCTCTTCGTCTATGCTTCATTCTTGAGGGAATCAAGCATAGACGAAGAGCGTGCAAATGCTTATGATTTTCGGTATTCTCACCTGCCGCAATTCAACGCATGATACCCCAATCTTCTTCTCAACCAACAGCTGCTGCGCCTTTGTCGCCTGCCTGGCAACCCCGGTTATTGCATCCTCTCATGGGGGCCGATGTGGGGACGTTGATCAGGATATTGTTCAGCAATGGCGGCGTTCATCCCCGCTGTATTCCCCATGTGATGCTGGCGATCGCCATGTCCATGGCCCGACTGCCTTTTACCGCCGTCGAACAACTACGGACAGCACACTTGCATAGCCCGATGGACACCACGGCTGCTCCAATTTTCATCCTTGGCCATTGGCGCAGCGGCACAACATTCCTGTATGAAATTCTCTGCCAGTCCAAACAATTTGCATATGTAACGCCCTTCGCGGTGGGGTTACCATGGGATTTTCTGACAGTCACGCAGCTTTTTGGCCGGGTGCTAGAGCGATCGCTCCCCGAGGATCGGTTTATCGACTCAATGGCTGTCCATCCAGATTCGCCCCAGGAAGATGAGATTGGGCTGGCCAGTATGCAGCCTGTTTCCTTCTACCACGGCCTTTATTTTCCGAAACGCCTCACTGAAAACTTCAATGCGGGTCTCTTTTTTGATGGGTGTTCCCAACAGCAGGTTGAAGACTGGAAGCGCGCGATGCGGTTGTTTTTTGCCAAGGTGCAGATGCAACAAGCTCCTCGACCATTGCTGATTAAGAATCCGGTGTACACGGCGCGGGTTGCAATGTTGCGGGAACTATTTCCCGGCGCAAAGTTCATCCATATCTATCGCAATCCATACACGGTTTTTCAATCTACGCGAAACTTCTATTGGAAGCTCTTTAGAGAACTGGCGCTGCAGCCTTTTGATACGGCTCCCGTTGATGAGTTGATTCTCGATAGCTATCCCCGCATGATGAATGCTGTGGCAGCGGATACGGGTGATTTGCCGTCTAATCAATTTGTAGAGCTGCGGTTTGAGGATTTTGAGGCAGACCCCATTGGGCATATCGAAGGTATTTATCGCCAGCTAGAGTTAGACGGGTTTGATGATGTCCAGGCGCAATTTGTGGCGTATCTTGACTCGCGCAAGCAATATCAGAAAAATCGCTATCAATTTCTGTCTGAAGATATTGAGAAAGTGGGCGATCGCTGGCATTCATTTATTACCCAATGGGGCTACAAGCCTCCAGCATAGCTCCCTAAAGGCTAAAAGGCAGCGCGCAGCGTGCGCCACCTTCTGGTTTAATTTTGGTTTCGGGGGTACGTAAGTAGGTGAGCAAAATTAACTATAAACCCCGTAAAACCCTTCGCCATCGGTGCAGCGGGCAGCGCAGAGTTTTACATCTGGTTTTTAATGATGCCAAGCTGCTTAGATTACGACTTGGCAAGTTTCACGCAAGAATAAGGGTTTGGGGAGCGCTCCGCGCGCCCCAAACCCTTATTCTTGCCTTGTGAATTTGAGAACTTTGCCAAGTCGT
>CAYXJG010000082.1:10106-15600 GCA_964465285.1 uncultured bacterium | reverse complement strand
CGGGCGCAGCCCGCTGCTCTTTTCCGGGTACTTTATTTTCTTGCAAGTCCCTTAGACAAAATGGCTGAAGCCACTTCTGTAGAGGCCGTCTATTGAGCGGGGGGACTGCTGGCGATCGCCAAATATTCTCGAATGGCCTGAAGCTGCTGAGTGCTGGGCAGGCTTTGGGGATGGACGCTCTTGACCCAATTTAGAGATTCCCAGAGCGGATAGTGATGATAGCGGCAGAGGTAGGCAGTGCAGATGGTGGGCGATCGCTCAATGCCTGCCAAGCAATGGACAAAGACCGGACAGTGTTGCCCGAGGCATTGGTGGATGTGATGAACGGCGATCGCAATCTGCTGGAGAGTAATTGGCGCAGTGTAGTAGCTGTCAGGAATCGAAATCCGGTGACAGTAGAACATTTCTCGCACCTGTGCGGGCCATGGGCCTTCTTGTTCAGAACATAGCGCCAGCACTGCCCGAATGCCTGCTTTCCTAAGCACTTCAGCATCAGCCACACTCGGTAAGGCACCAACGGCAACGTGTCCTGGTAACACCCAATCAACTGAAGGAGCCCCGTCAACATCATGAGGTGGGAGCGAGCTGTGGCGTTGAGCCGGAAAGGGAGACAGGGCTGACACATAAGTCATCAAGTGTTCGAACATAACTCCTGCGGTCTCATTGAATACCTTCTTCTCTCATCCCGGAACGGTTACACGCAATCAGGATGATTACAAAGGATTTACGTATTTCTTCAGCAATTGTAAATTCAAAAATTCTAGGGGCTGAAACCCTTGAAACCTCGTTTAGATCAGGCTCCATTGATGGTCGTTGATCGGCTGAAACGCGCTAAACTCGTTCCGAATTTATTTTTGCTGGTATTTCTTGTTACGACTTGGCAGAGTTCACGACTTGGCAAAGTTCTCAAATTCACAACAAAAAAAGGGGTTTGGGGCTCGCTGAGTGCGCCCCAAGCCCCTATTTTTTCCTGAAGCTTGCCACATCGTGAATAAAGGTTTTGTAGAAGATCAGAGGAGACGTCCCTGTGTAATTTTTTTCGGCAATAATGTCCTGACTAGCATCATGAGCCTCGCAAGAATATTGGGGAACTATCTGGTTCCCGTGGAGAAGGGGGCAGCCGCGAGCGTCGTTAAGGAGTGGCATTGTGCTGAACTGGTGTTTATCAAAGCGTCAATACATCAATTCGCTCCCCGTTCACGATGGGAGTAAAGGATTTTTCGCAGGACTGGCAGTGGTGAGTCTTGCAGCATTGCCTGTAGTGGTGGGTGGATTGCTAATGCCAGCCCGTGGCGTTGAGTCTGGCCCTTCGGGGGCGGTTCACCCTGAACCGGGACAGACAATCCCTGTAGTTCCTCCTCCGCCACCTCCTGCCGATACCATTCCTTCTCCCACGACCGAGGGAACAGTGGATGACTCTCAAGACGGGGAATCATTGCCAGTGAATACTATCGATGCAGCGGCGGTTTCTATCAATGACTATGTGCTGGGAACGGGCGATCGCCTACAAATTGAGGTGTTTGAGTCGCCGGAATACAGCGGCGAGTTTGAGGTGTTGCCTGACGGAACGTTGCAAATGCCCTTCATTGATGCTGTTCGGGTGAGAGGTCATACCATTGAAGAAGCCTCATCACTGATTTCTCAGCAGTATGCTGCCATTTTAAGGCGGCCTCTGGTGTCTGCGCGTTTGCTGGAAGCTCGCCCCATCATGCTTGCCGTGACGGGTCAGGTCAACCGTCCGGGAGCTTACCAGGTCTCGCTAGACGGCAATGAGGGACTGCCGACCGTCACCCAAGCGATTCAGCGGGCCGGGGGCATTACTCAGGTCGCAGATATCCGCTCGATTCAGATCCAGCGACGAGGGTTGACCAACCAAAATCCACCGACTGTGATTCACGTCAATCTGTGGGAACTACTCCGGGAAGCGGATTTGAGCCAGGACATCGCCCTCCAGGATGGCGATCGCATCATCGTTCCCGAAGCCCCTATTATCGAACTGAATGAAGCTACCGAAGTAGCATCAGCCACCTTCTCCCCCGACCAAGTGCCTATCAACGTCGTGGGCGAAGTGGGCAGCCCCGGAACTATCCAGGTGCCTCCCAATACGCCTCTAAATCAGGCCATTCTCGCGGCAGGGGGTTTTACAAATCGAGCCAAACGCGGCAGAGTAGATCTGGTGCAGTTGAATCCCAATGGCACAGTCACCAAGCGAGAGATTGACGTGGATCTATCGGTCAGCGCCAACAGCGAGAACAACCCGCTACTGCGCCCCTACGATACAGTTATTGTCAACCGTTCCACTTTTACCCGCGTCACCGATGTCCTTGCTCGGGCATTGTCGCCTGTGACGGCAGTGTTTAGCTTGCTCAACTTGCTAGGGCTATAAGATGCCGAGGACGTACTCGCCCTCGTTAACGGCTTGGTTTGTGGAGACATCAAACACTAGGCCGTCCTGTCCGGCAGAAATCGTTACGATAGAGGGCATACCGCCTTCTTTATTGAGGCACAGCAGGTCATAGAGGCGATCGCCCTTGTTCACCATGCGTCCCAAGGGAACCCGGTCTTGAATCAATCCACCAACAGGGGCATAGTATCGCACCACCTTGCTGCTGGCAGTAAACCGCATATCATGATAGGGCGGTGGCTCTATGGGATAGTCGGGGATATTCAGCACTTGCTTATTCACCAGATAATTTTTTACGCCTCGAAGACCTTTCGCAATGGAGTCGGCATTCATCTGCATCCCCGATCCCAGTTCAAGGGTGTAGGATTCAACGTCAAATCGGGTATCCCGTCCCAGCTTGGCAAACTGTTCCTCGAGCACCAGCCAGGGGCGCAGAAAAGCTTCATCGAAGGCATCGCCATCAAATACGTCTAACTCAATGCCCACAGGCATGAGGAAGTATTTAGCGCTGTCCTCCCGCTTGTGAAAGTAGTAAAGATAATTGATGCCTTGGTTGGTAGAGCTGTGGAGGTCAATGACATAGTCTGCATCAATGCAGAGAGATTGCAGCGCATACCGAAACTTTTCCCGAAAGGGGACACTGCTCGGCGCGGTGATTTTCTCGTTAAGCCCTGTGAATGCCTCAAGGATTTTCTTTCGATAGTGGCGCTGTACGGTTGACGTATCCTGAGTGAGATTTATCTGGGCAAACTCCAGGAGGTCGTCGTCGGTAGATTTCTCATAGTCCCAGAAGATGCGGTTCCAGTCTTTGCCATCGTAAGGGTTAAAACGCCCGGACGAAAAATGGTGCGATCGCTCGTTCATGCCAAGGGGATTGCATCCCGGCACCAACCATACCTCGCCCATCAAATGCTCGGGTTGGAGAGATTGCAGATAGTCGATCAAAAGGTGAATGACAGCATTGCCCGCAATTTCGGCTCCATGCAGATTGGACTGGATGTAGACCTTTTTGCCCGGTTGGTAGCCAGCAAATCGATACAGTTGGAGGAAGAGGCGATCGCCTGACGACAACGTCGCAACTGGAATTTTTCTGAGTTCAGGCTGCATTATTTTCCTACCACATGAATGACCAACTCTCTCTGGTGTCGCTGCTGACGATGCTCCCACACGTAGATGCCCTGCCAGGTTCCTAGCATCAATCGGCCATGAGACACCGGAATGTTTTCGGAGGAGTGAGTCAGGGCTGTCCGAATGTGAGCGGGCATGTCATCCGGCCCTTCGGTGCTGTGGACATAGTGACGCCCCTCAGGAACCAGTGTCGAGAAAAAGCTTTCCAAATCTTGCAGCACATCTGGGTCAGCGTTTTCCTGAATAATCAGGCTAGCGGAGGTGTGCCGCAGGAATAGGTGACACATACCCGTTTCGACGCCCGATTCAGAGACGACATCGCGCACGGACGTTGTGATTTTGTGCAGCGTTTTTCCAGTGGTGGGAAACTGAATCGTGCGTTGATAGACGTTCATAGCCTGTTCTCTACATAAGCAGTCTTTTCGCTATCTTAGGCACTTCTCTATCTATCGTGCTAGTGCAGCGTCAAAATTAAAAACTAGGGTAAATCCCGGAGGGATTTACCCTAGTTTTAAGAAATGACAGAGTGCTAGTCATTTCCACGGGGCTAAGGACGCAGGACAGCGAAGTCACCACATCGCTGCCTTAATTCAACAGAGCATTCAACATCACATCCCTGACGGTGTTTTCGGATAGGGGCCTAGCGATAGTTGGTAAACTGCAGCGCAATCGGCCATTCTTCCTGGCGGATCAACTGCATTGCCCCCTGCAAGTCATCTTTCGATTTCGCTGAAATACGCACCACGTCTCCCTGAATGGATGCTTGGACTTTCTTGAATTCATCGCGAATGAGTTTCGTAATTTTTTTACCAAGATCTTGCTCAATGCCTTTGCGAAGCTTGATTTCTTGACGAACACGGCTGCCGCTGGCAGGTTCTACCTCTCCATAGTCAAAGATTTTAAGGGAAAGGTTGCGTTTGGCTGCCTTGGTCTGCATCACGGTATGAACTGATTGCAGTGTGAACTCACTGTCCGTTTCGATGGTGATCGATGGGTCGCCAAGGGTGATTTCGGTCTTGGTGTCTTTCAGATCAAATCGGCTTTTGATTTCTCGGCGGGCCTGGTCGAGGGCATTAACCAACTCCTGGCGATCAAAATCACTCACAACGTCGAAGGAATATGTCGAAGCCATAGGCAAATCTCTAATGCAGCAGTTTACAGAGCGGATATCAAGCAGTTGCTCGATACATAGAATAAACAAGTCTGCGACAAAACTTAAGCCCCAAAAGATGTAAGTACCGATGCAGAGTTCATTATAAACAAGTTTCCTAGGGGCACACCCCGTCGGCGTGTGACATTCGAGAAAATCTTCCTCAAAGAATACACGCACTCTGAAATTTTGCACACGCTCGCCTGTCAGATGACCGTTGCAGAGGCATAACATAGCGAACGTATGGATTTGGCGTTTGCCCGTTAATCAGGATTAATGCTGTGATATGTCGGTTTTCGCAGAGGCATCTTCACAGGCTCCAATGCTGACCCAACTCGTTGAACCATCGGCCCAGTGTTCCTTTTTCCAGATGGGGGCGTTGTGCTTCAGAGTGTCGATGGCGAACTGGCAGGCGGCGAACGCTTCCGACCGATGGGGACATCCAACCGCCACGAGGACGCTGGTATCACCGATTTGGAGCTTTCCCGTGCGGTGATGAATGATGATGTGGGTGGCATCTGTCCACCGTTCTCGAATTTGGGCGGCAATTTGACGGAAAACGGCGATCGCCATCGGCTCGTAGGCTTGATACTCTAGGGATACCACAGGCTGTCCGCCAGTCTGATTACGCACCATGCCGCTCATGATAACGATGGCTCCATTTGCCGGATCATCCGCCGCAGCGTAGACCTCATCCAGAGACAGTGGCGCAAAGGTAATGCGAAAATTATCACCCTCATGCTGGTTGGTTAGGATTGGAGATAAGGAAAGGGGACCAGAGATCATAGCGAATTCAGGGATAGAGGATTAAG
>CAYXJG010000082.1:6459-10006 GCA_964465285.1 uncultured bacterium | reverse complement strand
CATTTGAACCAAACATTTGAACCAAACAGAGATGGAGCGACGCGGCGATGCCGCGCTACTCTGTCCTGCTTGTTTTTCCAACCCTCGGTTTTTAGTATAGCGGCGGGAGATACTCTCCACGGATGGCTTCTGCGAGAATGCACAATCTTTGAGCTGGATGATGTTTGTGCGCCAGAGCCCATCGATCTTCTGAAGACGGGTAGCATTTTTACGGACAGGTGGAAGGCGATCGCCCAGGAAACGAACCGCCAACCCCATCAGCAACCCCAGTCCCAGCCTCGTCGAGCCCATCCGACGCGGCGAAAACCTGTTCCACAGCTTCTTAGAATTCAATATTGACGAGGGGCGGGGAGCCTACTTCTCCAATCCTGACGGCATCGCCAACATTCTCAGCCGGGTCATAGGCAGCAACCGATCGGACATTATGGGGCAGTTGGGCGTGTTGGGTGATGCCAACCTGCTCTTACTGAACCCCAACGGCATTGTCTTTGGCCTCAATTCGTCGCTGGATATTCGGGGTTCCTTTGTGGCGACTACCGCTGACCGTTTCACCCTAGGCGATGGCGACGACTTTAGTGCGGTCAATCCCAACGAGGCACCCATGCTGGAGGTGAGTGTGCCCATCGGCTTGCAGTATGGGGTGGGGCGATCGGGTGCCATCATCAATGCGGGTGACCTTGCCGTTGCCCCCGGCGAAAACCTGACCCTGATCGGGGAAACCGTCATCAACACTGGGACGCTGACGGCTCCGGGGGGTGAGGTGTCCCTAGCATCAATTTCCGACTCACTGCCCGATCCGCTCTCTAGCGCAGTACCTGGCACCACCAACATTCAACTCAGCGACCAGGGACAAATCACTGACTCGACAAGGGCGATCGCCACGGCAGGTGATCTTACCCTCAATACCCGCCAACTGACCGTTGAGTCGGGAAGTGAGCTCACGGTGCGCAGCCTCCTGGGGCGAGCGGGTAACCTGACCGTGACTACGAATGCCCGACGCTTGATAGTGGAAATTTGAGTGCCAGCACCGCTGCTGACGGAGAGAACGGAGCTAATATTTTTCTTAATTTAGGCCCAATCCCCCAAACTGCCTCCCTCCTGCCGGGACATTTTTTCTCCAAGCCAGTGTATTGCGAATCATCAACAGAAGCCACTGACCAATTCTGGTCTGGCTAAAATAGACGGGCACCGTGCCTGCCAGTACAGTGGGGCGCGTAATTCAGTCCCTGTTTAGGGACTTGCAAGAAAATAAAGTGCTAGGAGAGGGGCGGCAGGCTGCGCCCGCCGCCCTTCTCCTCCGGTATCTTTATTTAGCTGCAGATTCCTTAGCGATATAGATGGTTTGCCATGCTCGATTCCAGGTTTCCTTTGGTCATAGGTGCGTTGCGCCACGGAACCCAGACTGTATGGATAGCGCTCTTGGCAGGCATTAGTGCTGGACTACCTCTCCCAGCGATCGCCCAGGTCACGCCCGACAGCACCCTGGGTAGCGAATCATCTCGCGTCGTTGAAACCCGCATCAGAAACCAGGACAGCAACCTCATTGAGGGAGGGGCCATTCGCGGCAGCAATCTATTTCACAGTTTTTCGGAGTTTAATGTTGGTGAAGGGCGGGGAGCTTACTTCAGCAATCCTGCTGGCATTGAGGCGATTCTTGGGCGGGTGACTGGGAACGATATTTCCGGCATTTTCGGGACGCTAGGGGTGTTGGGCGATGCAGATCTATTCCTGCTGAATCCCAACGGGTTTGTCTTTGGTGACAATGCTCGATTAGATGTGCGGGGTTCCTTTGTGGCGAGTACGGCTGACCGTTTCAACTTTCCCGATGGCAGCTCCTTCAGCGCAGTGACCCCGGATGCGCCTCCCCTTCTGACCGTTGCCCTCACCCCCGGATTACAACACGGCAGTTCCTTCCAAGGCCCAGTGACCAACCATGCCGCCCTCACTGTCCGCCCAGAACAGACCCTCGCTCTGGGCGGCACGACAACGGCCCATACCGGAGTCCTCACAGCACCGGGGGGCACTGTTCAGGTTCTCGGGGATCAGGTGAATCTCCGGGATGATGCTCTGATCGATGTGTCGTCAGATGGCGGCGGCGGCAATATCTTTGTCGGGGGAAATCTCCGGGGCGTTGGCCCTCTGCCTAATGCCCAACGCACTGTCGTGACTCCGGGAGTCGAGCTGAGAGCAGATGCTCTGACGACCGGAAATGGAGGCCAAATTGTGGTGTGGGCGGATGGCCTGACCCAGTTTTACGGCAGCCTTTCCGCACGGGGTGGTATTCAGAACGGTGATGGAGGCTTTGCCGAAGTGTCTGGCAAACAGCAGCTTGTCTTCAACGGTCAAGCCGACCTGAGTGCGCCCCAGGGAGCATTGGGGACGCTGCTGCTCGACCCGGAGAACATCATCATTGCCGATGAAGACGCCAGCGACGGTGACATGGATGTCTTGGATGGTGAGATTCTTGCGGAGGACAATCCAGGGACAACTTCTACCATTTCTGAAGCCGTTCTGGAAAACTTGTTTAGCATCACGAACATTATCCTGGAGGCAACTAACAACATTACAATCGAGGCTCTAGTAGATGGGGAATTAGATTTGACGAGGACGCCGGAGCCAAGTGCTCCAACAGCGGCACCGCCAGGAACCATTACCTTTACTGCGGATGCGGATGGGGATGGGGCGGGAGCCTTCACGATGGTTGACAGAACCAACAGCATCGTGACGGGGGGACGCGACTTGACCATCACGGGAGCGACGATTAGCCCAGGAAGCATCGACAGCGCAGGGGGCACGATTGTCCTGGCGGCGAGCGATCGCCTCCTGCTCAACGGCATCGACATCAACAGTGGCGGCTCTGATGAGGTTTTCTTTTCGGACTTCTCTGGCGACATTGAACTGACCGCGGGCAATGACATCCTCATCACCAATGCCACCATCACCTCGGACGGCAGCGGTGGGGGGGAGGACAGTTCCGCCGATGCGGGCGATATCATTATCCAGTCCACAAACGGCTCCGTGCTGCTGGATGCCTCGGAACTTTCATCCACAGCCTTTTTTGAAGGATTTGCAGGAAATGTAGAGGTCACTGCGGGCGATCGCATTTCCCTCGCCAACAACAGCACCATCATCAGCAATTTTGAAAGCAGCGAGTTCAGAGGGTTTGGAGGGGCTGGCTTGATCGAGCTAACGGCGGCGCGCGATGTGGCGATCGCCAGCGGCAGCATCGTCAGCGCCGATAGTTTTGGTTCCAGCACCGACACCACCAGCGGCAACATTGCAGTCACGGCCCAGCAAGGTTCCATTACCCTGGATGGGGCGGAACTGTCTACCAGCGCCATTGGCAGCGGCTTTGCAGGCGACATTACCCTGGATGCGGGCGATGGCATCACCCTTGAAAACAGCAGCACTCTCTTCAGCGATGCAGCGGGCGAGGATGTCTTTGATGAGGCTGGAGGGGCTGGGTTCATTACTCTCACAGCGGTGAATGACGTGGCGATCGCCAGCGGCAGCATCGTCAGCGCCGATAGTTTTGGTTCCAGCACCG
>CAYXJG010000082.1:0-6359 GCA_964465285.1 uncultured bacterium | reverse complement strand
GTGGCGATCGCCAGCGGCAGCATCGTCAGCGCCGATAGTTTTGGTTCCAGCACCGACACCACCAGCGGCAACATTGCAGTCACGGCCCAGCAAGGTTCCATTACCCTGGATGGGGCGGAACTGTCTACCAGCGCCATTGGCAGCGGCTTTGCAGGCGACATTACCCTGGATGCGGGCGATGGCATCACCCTTGAAAACAGCAGCACTCTCTTCAGCGATGCAGCGGGCGAGGATGTCTTTGATGAGGCTGGAGGGGCTGGGTTCATTACTCTCACAGCGGTGAATGACGTGGCGATCGCCAGCGGCAGTATCACGGCGGAAAGCTTTGAAGGGGGAGCAGATTCGACCGCAGGCGACCTTTCGGTGACCTCACAGCAGGGTTCGATTTCCTTAACCAATGCAACCCTTTCAACCAGTGCCAATGGCAGCGGCTTTGCGGGCAATATTACCCTAGAGGCTGGGGATAGTATCACCTTGCTCAACGATAGCCGCATTACTAGTGATGCTAGCAGCTTTGGCGGCGATGATGCCGGGGGGGCCGGGTTCATTGACCTGAGCGGAACCAATGATGTGGCGATCGCCAACAGCACCCTCAGTGCCACTAGCATTGCCGGGGACGCCACCAGCACGGCGGGCAACATTTCCATCTCCTCCAGTGAGGGATCCATCACCCTGAGAAACAATGCCCGGTTGACCACCAGCGTTGAGAACAGCGGCTTTGCCGGAAATATTGACCTGTCAGCAAACAGCGGCGGCATTACCCTGCGCAACAGCACCATTCGCAGCGACTTCACCACTGGGGACAACTTTACCAGCGGTGGGGCGGGGTTTATTCGCCTCCGTGCTGAGGATGATATGGCTCTGATTGGATCAGCGACGGACGTGGATGAAGAGGATGCCAGCAACACCCGCAGCCTCCGAACCATCAGTGCCTCCACCTTTGGCAGTGCCGGTGATACGGAGAATGTGGGCACTATCCGCATCCGGTCGGCTGAGGGGGATGTGCGAGTGCAGGATGCCCGCATTGTCGCCACGGCATCGGGGGAACAGGGCACGGCTGGAGATATTTTGATGATCAGCCGTTTGGGGGCGATCGCCATCACCGAGGACAGCCGCATTCGCAGTGACGCCACCGGCAGCGATGCTCTAGGGGGGGCTGTGCGACTCCGAGCCACCGATTCAGGGGAAATCATTACTATCAGTAATAGTCGCATCCGCAGTGACGCTACCGGCGGCAATGCCACCGGCGGACAAGTTCTCATCAGATCAGGCAATACAGTACTCATTCTTGACAACGCCATCATTCGCAGCGATGCTCGTCGTAACCGAGATGCAAGTGATGGCATCAGCTCGGGATTTGCGGGCAATGTCACCATTACCGCTCCGGTGGAAATATTCATCCAGAACAGCCGCGTCACCAGCACCAGCGAAAATGATGCGGGGAACAGCCCCGGCAATGTAACCGTGCGATCGCGCCGGGGGATTCTGACCGTCACTGGAGCAGTGGTCAGCACGACGAATACTGGAGAAGCGATCGCCGGAGATATTGAGCTGGATGCCCCCGATGTCATTCGTCTCTTGCACAGCACCCTGTCTAGCGATGGACGGGAGGGCATTATCTTTATCGGTCAGCAGCGGACACCGATGATGCTAGCGCTGCTAAATACGACCCTTTCAACCACCAATGACAGTGCCCCCGGACGCAATTCTGGCGACATTGAAATAACGACAGGCACCCTCTTTACCGACAGCGCTATTGTCCAAACCAATGCTAGAGGAGTGAGTGGAGACTCCTTTGAAGGCGGGTCAATCGACGTAACCGTTGACGATGGAATTGAGCTAGTAAACAGCCGCATCTCCTCCGACGCTGCCGAGAGCGCCGATGGTGGCTCCATTGAGTTCAATGCGGGCACCTCCATCGTTTTGAATGACAGTACCATCACCAGCAACGCAGCGAGCAACCTCGGTAATAGTCCCCCTCAAATCGGTGATGCTTCATCCCCGTCCTCTCTTGAACCTGTCCAAGCCGCCTTGACTCCCGCCTTAGACCGCGCCATTTCCACTGAGTTTGGCGACGGGGGCGATATTCGCTTGACCATGCCGACAACATCGGGAGTGCTACTTCTGGAGAACGGCAGCCGTATTTCAACCAATGCGGGTTCTGTTCCCCCAGGCAGCACAGGCGGCAATGGCGGCAACATCACCATTGACACCAACGTCATTACAGCGGAAATTCTGGGAAATAATGACATTACGGCCAATTCTGTCAACAATAATGGCGGCATCATCGACATCATCGCGCCGGGGGGTATCTTTGGGATGATCCAGCGCACCCGCGAGGATTTGATCGATCTCCTAGGCACAGAGGACGAGAGCCAGCTTGACCCCCGGTTTGTGCCCACCAGCGACATTACCGCTATTTCCCAGGCGGGCACGGGACTCAGTGGTATCATTTTGCTGGAAACGCCTGATGTGGAGCCAGAACAGGGCAACCTGGACATTCCGTCGTCCTTTGACAACACCCCAATTCTCACGTCTGCTTGCGATGCCCGGATTAATGCTGATACGGTCCAACGCAGTGAGTTTGTGCGCACAGGACGGGGCGGTATTCCCCCTGCTCCCAATGACCCTATGGACGGTAGCCGTCCCCGGTCGCCCTGGGTAGAGCGGAGTGGAGCACCAGAAGCGATGCCAGCAGAGGCAGCGGGCGATCGCCCCTCTTCCCAACGCCCTGACGCCCTTCAGGATGGCGCAACCTACCGCGCCCCAGGCGACATCATCGAAGCCCAGGGATGGCGTGTAGATGCCACAGGCAAAACCACCCTCGTCGCTCAGCAGCCCTCCTCCTCATCAGCCCAGGCGTCTTCTCAGTCGTCTCGTGCGCCGATGTTTTATCCTGCCTGTATGCCACCCTCTCAACCCCAGCAATTCTCATTTTAGGCAGCTTCGCGCCCTACAGGCGCTCACTTGTACAAGCTTAGGGAGCAAAAAGGTCGCCTCAGGCAACCTTTTTGTCCCTAAACTTCCATAATAAGAATTGCTGTCTCAACCCTAATCTCAGTGCGTCACCTGAACATTATGAGCATTCAATGGCATGGACTTCTGAATGAACTTCTGAATGGACTTCTGACACACGACTTGGCAAGTTTCAAGAAAAAACAGGGGTTTGGGGCCCGCGGAGCGCGCCCCAAACACTTATTCTTGCGTTGTGAATTTGAGAACGTTGCCAAGTCGTGCCTGACAGTAGCCGGACGTCAGCAATTCGTCTCACGGCTGCGGAGCGGCGTGCTGTGGTACGGGGCGATCGCCCTGATTACAACTATTTTGTGCATTTTGTCCCATCCCTGGACAGTCGCTGTGTGGAGTGCCGAACCTCCGACCTCACCGCAGGAGGCAACTCCCCTCACCCAGCACGCTGACCTTCAATCTACGAGCCAGAATGCCCAGCAGCTCTACGGCGAAGGGAACTATGACGCTGCCGTCGATCGGCTTACTGCCGCTCTCCAATCCACCCAGGGGAACCCAGTTGATGAGGCGGTGGTGCTGAGCAATCTGTCCCTGGTTCATCAACAGTTGGGCAACTGGCAAAGCGCTGGGGATACTGTTGACCGGGCGATTGCCCTGCTCCAGTCCGACGCCGCGACACAGGCTCCCGACCGCATCAGCGTGCTTGCTCAGGCCCTGGATGTTCGAGGCAGTTATGGCCTGGCAACGGGTGATGCAGAGTCAGCCGTAGAGTCCTGGCAGCAGTCTGCCGAGTTATTTGATCAGGCGGAAATGCCCAGTCGGGCGGTGATGAGCCGAGTGAATCAAGCCCAAGCCCTGCAAACGCTGGGCCTCTATCAGCAGGCGATCGCCCTCCTTGAGGAAACGCAAGCAACCTTTGTGGATGCCGATGACTCCCTGGAAAAAGCAGCGGCATTGCGGAGCTTAGGCGAAGCCCAGCGAGTCGGTGGCAGCCTGACGCAGGCCAATGCTGCCCTGGAGGAAAGCCTGCGCATTGCCAGAGCGTTGAACGACCAGGAGGCGATCGCCCAAACTTACCTCAGCTTGGGTAATGCCAGTCGTGCCAGCATCGATCTGTTCTCCCAACTCCCAAGCCAAGAGGACATTAATCAGTCGTTGATTGAGGCCGCCAGCACCTACTATCGGCTGGCAGAGTCCGAGTCTGAAAACCCCATCATTCAGATGCAAGCAGTACTTAATCGCCTGAGCCTGTGGACAGAAGTGGGAGACTGGGAGGCGGCGATGATGCTCTACCCCGACATCCAGCCTCAACTGGACGTCCTACCACCGGGGCGTTCGGCGGTGTATGCCCGGGTCAACTATGCCCAGAGTTTAATTCGGCTGAAAACCGGGTCAGCAGAGGGGGCGATCGCCTGGACGGAGATTGCTCAACAGTTAAGGACTGCCTATCAAGCCGCTGTTGACCTGGGGGACACTCGCGCCCAATCCTTCACCCTGGGGCATCTGGGGGAACTGTATGAGCAAACGGCCCAGTGGAAAGAGTCCCAGAGACTCACCCGCCAGGCCCTTTCCCTGTCGCAGTCCATCAATGCCCAGGACATCGCCTACCGCTGGCAGTGGCAGTTGGGCCGGGTTCTAAACGCTGAAGGAGGTATCGAGAATGCGCTAGCGGCTTACTCCCAGGCATTTGAGACCTTGCAACTCCTGCGGTCTGATCTGGTGTCTGCCAACACCGATGTCAAGTTCTCCTTCCGCAAGAGCGTTGAACCTGTTTACCGCGAATATGTTGATTTACTGCTCCAGCCAAAAAATGGCGAACCCGCTAGCCAGCAAGACCTGCGCCGTGCCCGAGACGTGATGGAAGCCCTCCAGGTTGCCCAACTAGAAAACTTTTTTCAGGCAGCCTGCTTAGAACCTAAACTCCAGATCGACACCGTTATTCAGAAACAAAACCAGCAGGCAGCGGTTATTTATCCCATTATTCTGGAAAATCGCCTGGAGGTCATCTTAAAACTTCCCCAGGATGATAACTTGATTCACTATGCTCCGGTTTACCGTCCTCGGGCAGACCTCGAAGCATTCCTGCGCGGTTTCCGCCGCGATTTGCAGGGGCTCTATACGTTTCGCCGGGTAGAGGAGAATGGCAAGATAATCTACGACTGGCTAGTTGGACAGGCAGAAGAGAACCTTTCTGAGAACAACATCGAGACTCTGATTTTTGTTCTTGACGGGGCTCTCCGAAACGTGCCCATGGCTGCCCTCTATGACGGAACCCAGTACCTGATGCAGAAATATGCCGTCGATTTGGTGCTTGGCTTAGAAGTCAGCGGCATCCAGTCTCTTGACCGTGAAGATATGCGCGTGCTGGCGGCGGGGCTGGTCGAGCCTCCCGCCGAGTTCCGCGACACCTACGCCCGACTAGAGAACGTCAAAGTTGAAATGGATGTGATCCAGGAATTGGATATTGACGCCGTTCTTCTGCGGGAAGAGAACTTTAAGCGACAAGAGTTTAATGAGGAATTTAACAAACGTCCGTTTGAGATTGTCCACCTTGCAACCCACGGGCAGTTTGGTGCCGATCGGGAAAACACCTTTATTCTCGATGCGGAAGGCAAAGTTCCCCTGGATGATCTGTCCCAGCTCTTTGGAACAGAGCGCCAGGTATCTGATGCGCCCATTCAACTGCTAATTATGAGTGCTTGCCGTACGGCGACCGGAGATGACCGGGAAGTGCTGGGCATCGCTGGAACCACTGTTCGTGCTGGCGCTAGAAGTGCGATCGCCTCGCTTTGGAGCCTGGATGACGAGGCCAGCGTTACCTTCACCCGTGCCCTCTACCAGCACCTTGGCAAACCCGGCATCTCCCGCGCTAAAGCCGTTCGCCTTGCCCAAGAGTCTATGCTCAATGACCCAACGTTCAACCACCCCCGGTTTTGGTCAGCCTATGTATTAGTCGGCAGTTGGCTGTAATGGTCAGACTGTAATGGTCAGACTGTAATGGTCAGACTGTAATGGTCAGACTATACGCTCAATTTATCGCCCTACGGGCTTAGGTTCAAGGGTGTATCCTCCGCTGCGCGGGGGATGCACTCTCCTCCAATGTCCTAATCTACACGACTTGGCACGTTTCACAAAAAAATAGGGATTTGGCGCGCGCTGAGCGCGCCCCAAACCCTTATTCTTGCGTTGTGAATTTGAGACTTTGCCAAGTCGTGCATATGATCAATGTTAAAGATTCGCTGTAACTACTCAGGCTATGAATCGGCCACCCTGCGGGAAGAGCAAAGCTCTGCATCCCCTAGCCCCTTTTCCCAGTTTGAGAAAAGGGGCACCGAATCCATTCAAAGTCCCTCTCCCAGCTTGGGCTACTGTGTACACACATCTCGGCTCGG
>CAYXJG010000081.1:2497-15603 GCA_964465285.1 uncultured bacterium | reverse complement strand
CGCAGCCCGCTGCTCTTTTCTTCCGGTATCTTTTTTAGCCGCAGATCCCTAAGGGACTTATCAGAAAATCAAGATACTAGAGGAGAGGGGCGGCGCGCCGCGCGTCGCCTTTTGATTTTCAGCAATTCTCATTTTGAAAATGTAGGAGGCAAAAAGGTCGCCTGAGACGACCTTTTTGCCTCCTAAACCGATACAAGTGAGCGCCTATAGGGCGCGAAGTTTTCCATAATGAGAATTGCTGTTTGATTTTTTAGGGATTAGACAAAGCGGATTTGGTATGAGAGGCTTATCGAGACATCAACGCGAATGCATGAATGACACCCAACTGATCGTGTATGCCTGTCCGACGGGAGAACTGGCCCAGCAGCTCGCGCACTATTTTGAGAAGAGCCTTGTCCAGTGTGGAGCAAATGCGGCTCATCGGTATATGCCCCACTGCACGCTGACGGGGTTTTTTCACGATGGTGAAGCGTCTATTCCTCGCTATGTGAATGCCCTTGAACAATCCCTGGCGGCAGCCTACCCTTCACGGCCTGCATCGCCCATTGTTATTAAAGCGCTGGCATTTCATGACGGCTGGCATGGGCTGGAGCTAGACTCAGACTGGCTAAAGGCTCTGGTTGCCGATTTTGCTTGCCGGGCTCATTCTCCAACTCGTAGAGATGACGTGCGACTGAAAGACTGGCTCCATCTCAGCCTTGCCTATGATTTTGGCCCTCCCCATGCAGAGCACCTCAAACACCTGGCAAAAAGCTCTGTAGACACTGCTGAACAGGCTGTATGGGAGCTGCGAATTTATCAGCGCATTCAACAGGAAGGGGGCGTGGATGGCTTTGGGAAAACCGTCAATGATTCTCATGATGGGTGGGAGGTTTATGGGGGCGATCGCTGGCGCTGTCACTGGCGATCGCCCATTTAAACGGTTTAGACCCACGTCAGGCCAACATCAGGCCCATATCAGGCCCATATCAGGCCAACATCAGGCCCACGTCAGGCCCACATCAGACCAACATCATCATGATGTCACTGCCGGTAGGAATCTCACGGGTGTCAATGGGGACAATTGCAAGGGCATTCGTGGCGGCGACGTTGACTAAATTTCCTGAACTGTGGCCGCCGTCTGCTAATTCAAATTCGTAGTACCCGTCAACTAAATGGGCGGTGCCCCACAGGTAGGTTTCGCGCTTACCTCCTGCCTTCAGCGAGTGGCGCGATCGCCCCTTCACAAATACCGGACAGCAGGCTGCTGGATAGCCAGACAGCTTCATCAGAGCAGGCTGCACAAACCGCCAGAATGTCACCAAGGCTGATACTGGATTGCCGGGAAGCCCAAAATAGAGAGGATGTCGAGATTGGGCATCTACTGACGCAAACGACGCAACGGTAAGAGGCTTGCCGGGTTTCACAGCAACGGAACGAACGTGGCAGGTCGCTCCTAACTCACTCAAGATGTGATCGACATAGTCGTAGTCCCCCACAGACACCCCGCCGGAGGAGAGGATGATGTCTGAGTCGTGGAGGGCAGTGGCGATCGCCTCTTTGAGGGGTTGAGGCTGGTCAGGAATGATGCCCAGGTCGTGGGGAATCGCTCCGCAGGACTGCACCAGGGCACTCAGGGCATAGCGGTTGGAGTCCACAATGTGCCCAGGCTCAAGGGGGTGGTCAATGCCCACCAGCTCATCACCCGTGGAGAGAATTGCCACGACTGGCCGGCGATAGACCGTAACCTGGGCACATTGGGCAGCGGCAAGAACAGCAATTTCTGGAGCATTGAGCACTGTGCCAGGGGGCAGCAGCGTGTCGCCTGCTGTGTAGAAAGCTGCTTTAGGACGAACAAAGGCTTGGGGGGCTGGGGTCTCGTAGACGGTGACGCGATCGCCTTCTCGCCGGGTGCTCTCCTGAATGACAATGGTATCGGCTCCGCGCGGGACGATGGCTCCGGTGAAAATGCGAGAGGCTTGCTGAGGCTGCACCGCTTTTAGGGGTTCCCGTCCAGCAGGAATGTCTTCGATGACTGTCAGTATGACCGGGTTGCTCTGGCTTGCCTCCCGTACATCGTCAAACCGCACAGCATAGCCATCCATTGCAGAATTGTCCCAGTGGGGAAAATCCAGGTGGCTGGTGATGGATTCCGCGAGAATGCGGCCCCTGGCAGATTCAATGGTGATACGCTCACCATCAGCCGGCGCCTCGAAGGGACGAACCAGGCTCATAATTTTAGATTCGGCATCGGCGGGATGAAGCATGGTATCACTTATGGGTTGGGCGGCAGGCGTTGGGGTTCAGTGGTGTCAGACGAGGACAGGCGAGCTTTCATCGCTGCCAGCTCTCCATCGACATTACTGCGGCTTTCCAAAGCAGCAAACTGCTCGTCCAGACTATCGCTGTTCAGCTCGGCGATCGCCGCTGCCTCTGATTCTAGTTGCGCAACCTTCTCACCCATCCGATCCAAAGCCGCCCGTGACGTTCCCGTCCCTTCCAGCATTTCGTTCAACTGTCGTGAGGCTTGCGCCGACCGAGCACGGGCAATGTACATATCTTTCTGGGCTTTGGCTTCTGCGAGTTTGCCTTCCAGCTTGCGCATGTTGTCTTTCAACTGAACGACCACACTCGCCTGTTGAGAGAGCTGGTTTTTGAGTCCGTTGGCGGTGTCTAAGTAAGTCTGACGATTGGTCAGGGCATCTTTGGCAAGCGCCTCATTGCTCTCTCTAAGGGCAAGCTCTGCCCGCCGATACCACTCTTCAGCAACAGATTCCGCCTGGGAAGCCTGGCGCTCAGTACGCTTCTGCGTGGCGATCGCCTGAGCAATGGACTGACGCAGGGAAATCAGATCGTCTTCCATCTGCTGGACAACCTGCTGGAGCACTTTTTCCGGATCGTCCGTTTTTCCAAGCAAATCATTAACGGTCGCCCGAATCACACGAACTAAGCGGTCAAGTATCGCCATAATGCTGCCTCATTCCTGCACAATCGCCCATCAAAACGCAATAAAGACAGGACTTACACACGTCCTAGCCATCATACTCTCCAGAGCATACGACTTGGCAAAGTTGACCAATAAACGAGGGTGTTAGCCGGGGTGTTAGCCGTGCAGCACACGCCCAACACTCCTATTCCTCTGTGATGACGTTGAGAACTTTGCCAAGATGTACCAATCACATCAGTAACCCAGCATAAGTAACCTCAAAACCGGGGGAGCGCTCCGGAGGGGCGCTCCCCCGGTTTTGAGGTTGAGTTTAATGAGTACCGACCTACTTAATTTCCAGATCAACACAATCTCCAGATAACAGTATAGCGATCCGGCTTACTGTCTTGAGTACAATGACGGAGCAGCAATTCTCGCTATGGAAACTTGGGGGGCAAAAAAGTCGCCTGAGGCGACCTTTTTGCCTCCTAAACCGATACAAGTGAGCGCCTGTAGGGCGCGAAGTTTCCCGCAATGAGAATTGCTGCTGACGGAGCGTGGGAATAACAATTCACGACTTGGCAGGTTTCACGCAAAAACAGGGGTTTGGCGTTGTGAATTTGAGAACTTTGCCAAGCCATGACACTTCAATCATTGAAGCCACGTGGGGACTTATGCAAGCTTTTTGAGCGCAGCAGACTGCGCCCGCCACTCCCAAAGAAAATCCGCTAAATTCAGTGGAGTGTGGTGGCAATGCCGCCTTGCTCCACCAAAATTGACTTTTATTGAATCCTTAAGCTCTGCCAGCAAACGCTTCTGAAATAGTAGCAATCAAACGGCAGTGGATAGGATAATCATTGAAAGAAGCGTAAGTGGGTGAACATAATTAATTGTGAAACCCGTAAACCCTGCGCCGCTCGCGCAGCGGAAGGCGCAGGGTTTACATCTGGTTTTTAATTGTGCCGAGTTATTTAGACACATCAACTATGGCGATCGCACTTCAGATTCGGGAATTAAAAAAACAGTTTGGTTCCTACATGGCCGTCAATCATCTAAATCTCCAGGTGTCTGAGGGAACTTTCTATGCCCTCCTTGGCCCCAACGGAGCTGGGAAAACGACAACCCTGAGGATTGTGACGGGCCTGCTGAAACCTGATAGCGGGGATGTGTGGGTTCTGGGCCAAAGCATCACCCAAAACCCCCAGCGGGCAAAACGGGCGATCGCCTATCTACCCGATGAACCCATGCTCTATGGCAAACTGCGTCCTCTGGAATATCTCGAATTCGTCGCTGGACTGTGGGGCATCCCGGCAAAGCGGGCAGAAGCTCAGGCCGTAGACTTGCTGAAGCGGCTTGGCCTCTGGGATGTGCGTGGCGACTATGCCGAAACATTTTCGCGGGGCATGAAGCAAAAGTTGGCTCTGGCAGGGGGCTTTATGCATGACCCGCAGGTGATCATTCTGGATGAGCCGCTGTCTGGGCTAGATGCGGCGGCGGCCCGGCTGGTGAAGACGATGTTAAGTGACTACGTTGCCCAGGGAAATACCGTTATCTTCACGACCCACACGATGGAAATTGCAGAACGCACGGCTGGGCGCATCGGCATTATTAACGATGGGCAGCTCATTGCCGAGGGCACGCTGACGGAACTCCAGGCAAAGCTTCAGGCAGCAGGAAGCTCGGTGGGTCGTGATTTAGAGGCGATTTTTCTAGAGTTGACGGAGCAGGAAGGGGAATGAGGGAGAGGGTGGAGAAACGGGTAAGGCGTAAACCGGGGGAGAGATGCTGCGAGGATTGATGCTGAGGGGGTTGAAGCCGGGGACGCTGCCCTGGTTGCTGAACCATGAGCTGCGGCTGTGGTGGCGGGATCTAAAGGCGAAATGGTTTTTGCTGATCCTGGGAATTTTGATGGGAGGGGTGGCGTTGGCGATCGCCCTACTGTGGTTTTTCATTAGCCAGACGAATGAGCAGTCGTTGATGCCGCTGCCCCGCCCGTTGCCGCTGTTGTTTTTGCAGCTAGGCGGTGGTGTGTGGCTGTTTCTGTTCGTCTACTCCTTTATTCAGGCAATGCAGCAGAGCCTCATCGCCCTTTTTGACCGGGGAGACCTGGATTTGCTGGTCGCGTCTCCCATTCCCCCTAAAATCATCTTTGCTAGCCGCTTGCTTGGCGTGGCTCTGGAAGTTTTCTTCGGCTTTTTAATGTTGATTGTTCCTGCCAGTCTGCTGTTTATGCTTGTAGGCTGGTTTTCTCTCTTGGGCATCTATCCAACACTCATGGCCCTGTGTTTGCTGTCTGCCAGTGGTGCGATGCTGCTGAGCCTGGGGCTGGTGCGTTGGTTTGGGGCACAGCGGGCACGGAAGATTGCTCAGGTGCTGACGATGATCATTGCCGCTACGTTTTTTGTGGGAATTCAACTGACTAACTTAGCGGTGAACACCGACATCCAGTCTGGGGATTTGACCGTGCCGAACAGTTCTACGCCGTTCGACCGCATTAGAGCAGATAGCTGGATTTGGATTCCAGTCAAGGCGATGTTTTTCCATGTGCCGTCTCTGGGTGCGGTGATGGTGGTCAGTGGCATGGTCGCCTGGTTCACGGTGAATGTCCTGAACCGTCAGTTTGTTGAAAGCACTCAGCAAGGACTCACGACAAAGCGATCGCCCGTCACGGTCTCTTCTTCCAAGTTTCGTCAGGGAATAACTCTGGTGTTTCTCGCCAAAGAATGGCGGGTTATTCTGCGGAGTCCCTATCTCCTGTCGCGGACGTTGCTCTCCGTTGTGTTTTTGATTCCTCTGCTTGTCTGGGTGCTGTATGGGCAAAATCCTGGCGGCGAATTTGACATTGCCAGCGTTGCCACGGTTGCTTTGCCGACAACAGGGGCATTTCTAACATCGAGCCTCGCAGTCATCTGCATCGCTGGGGAAGAAGCCCCCGACCTGATTAAATCTGCGCCTGTGAATGGGCAGCGGATTCGCCTACTGAAGCTATTGGCTATTCTCCTGCCGGTGTGGAGTGTGCTGGCAGCGTTTTTTGTGGTGCTGGGGCTACGGGGTGTCCCGGTGAGGGCGGGCATCGGCCTGATGCTGCTGTCTACCCTGTGCACGGCACTGATTCGGCTGTGGAATGCTCGCCCCATCTCCTTTTCTGGAATGATGATGCGGCGGCGTGAAAATGCGTTCAATGATACGATTCTGGGTATTTTCGAGAGCCTGCTGTTTTTTGTGTGGATTGCCCTCGGAACCCAGGTGCAGAACGGGAACGGAGCGGTCGTTGCGGTGATTCTCGTCTTCTTGGCTGGGATGATGGCGATCGCCTACTGGCGCAGCCGTGCGCTGGGGTCCTCCCTCGGGTTCTAACTTACGACGTGGCAAGTTTCACGCAAGAATAAGGGTTTGGGGCGCGCGGAGCGCGCCCCAAACCCTTATTCTTGCGTTGTGAATTTGAGAACTTTGCCAAGTCGTGTCTAACTTCCGTCTGAGCTAGGGAGCAGGGGGAGTTGGACGGTGAAGCAGGTTTGGTTGAAGCCGCTTTCCAGGATGATGACGCCGCTGAGGCGATCGACAAATTTCTGCGCCAGGGTCAGCCCTAGCCCGGTTCCCCGCTTGCTCCAGCGATCGCTCTGGACGGCTCGGTAAAAGGGTTCAAAGATCCGTTGCTGGTCTTCTGGAGAAATTTCGATGCCTGTGTTGAGAACCTGGAACTGGATGAATTGGCATTGAGCATTTGGCGAGTCCTCACGTTCCGTTGTGTCGGGCGACAAAACGCAGACCGTCAGGCGAATGCGTTCCTGGGCAGGGGTATATTTGCAGGCATTGTTGAGCAATTCCGATAAAATGCGCCGTAGTACGACATCATCAGTGTTAAGGAGTGGAATATCATCAGCAATCATTGCCTCAAACCGCTGCTGTTCTTGAGCGGCTCGTTCATGAATGTTGTCAGTGATGGACTGGAGCCAGATAGGGAGATCAATCACTGTGTTATTGACCGCATAGGCATCAGCATTCAAGCGCTGGAGATCGAGTAGGTCATTAATCAAGTCGCCTTCTTGCCTGGTCTGGTCACGCAGGATTCTGAGGTAGCGAGCAAATTTGTTAGAGTTGTCGTCCCCGTTGGCAGAGATCAGGTTTTGCTGCTCCAGGGCAAGCTGCAGCATTCGTCCCGCCATGTCAATGCTGGTCAGCGGTGTCCGCAGCTCATGGGACACCGTACTTAGAAAATCGTCTTTGATAGTGTTCAGCCGCTGGAGTTCTTCCATGTTATGGCGCATGTCCAGCTCCACCTGTTTGCGATCGCTAATGTCGGTGACCTGAATCAGTCGCCGGGGCTTGCCTGCAATGGACAAACGCTTCGCTGATATGCGTCCCCAGAAGGAATTGCCCTTTTTCGTCACATATTCAAGCTCGCTGCTCCAGGTTCCTGCTTTCTCCACGGCTGCTTCAATGGCCGCTAACTCTTCGGCAGTAAATGGATACTTTTGCAGGGTTGTACCGCTAATGTTGATCAATTCCTCTTTGCTGTCAGCCTCAAAGAGTTCCACTGCCCGCTGGTTGCAGTCGAGGGTCAGTCCTGTGTTGCCGTCCACAAAGAAGAGGGCGTCGGTGGATTCTTCAAAGATAGCTTCTTTGAGGTCGCGGTTGCGGGCAATTTCCAGGTCTAAGGCTCGCTTGCGTTCGGTGATGTCTTCGGCGATCGCCATCCCAATCTGCCTCCGTCCCTGGCTATCTCGAATCAGGGTCACCACAACATTTACCCAGATAATGGATTGATCTTTGCGGACATAGCGTTTTTCAAGCTGGTAAGAGTTTCGGTGTCCGGCATGGCATTGGGCTGCAAGCTGGTGTTCAGCGTCCTGGTCGTCTTCGTAGGTGATATCTTTCCAGTTCATCTGGGCGAGTTCGTCCGGGCCATATCCCAGCATCCGTTGAAAAGTTGCATTGGTGAGGGTGAAGTGTTCAAAGTCGGGAGGAAAGACCACAGCAATGCCGACTTCTGTATTCTCAAAAACCGTGCGGAACTGGGCTTCGCTGACGCGCAGGGATTCTTCCGTTTGCTTGCGGTCAGTGATATTGGCAGAGGTGCCGACGATACGGCAGATCCGGCCTGTCTCGTCACGAATGGGGCTGAGGCTGGTCAACCACCAGTAGGGTTGTCCGTGAAAGGGCAGAAATTCTTCGTAGGAAATGACATCTCCAGCATCAACGCAGCGCTGGTAGTTCTGGCGCACGGCGGCGGCATCGTCCGGGAGCAATACCTCTTCTGGGGTCTTTCCCTGTACTTCTGCTATCAACAGCCCTGTGGATTGTTCATGGATGGGATTAATCGCGGCAAACCGAAAGTCACCGTCTTCCAGCACATCCACAACAAAAATGCTGTTGTTGGCATAGTTGTAAATACTTTGCAGAAACTGCTCCCGTTCCTGGAGTGCCTGTTGAGAGGCTTTTTGTTCGGTAATGTCCAGAACGGTACCTGCAATGCTCAACAGTTGCCCATCGGGCGTAAAGGTGGCTTCCCTTTTCTCGTAGAGGGTACGAATTTCTCCATCGGGTAGGATGATGCGGTATTCGATATCCAGCGGCGAAATGCCCTGAAGGGTATCATCCTGAGCGCGGCACAGCCGATCCACATCGTCGGGATGCACGGACTGCATAAAACTGTCATAGCTAATCTCGGCATCGGGCGGCAGACCAAAGATGTTGAGGGTTTCCCAGGACCAGACCAGGGTGTTGGTGATGAAATCCTGCTCCCAACTGCCCAGGTGGGCAATCTGCTGTGCCCGCTCCAGGTGGGCGGTCATGCAGCGGAGGGCGTCTTCTGCCTGGTGGCGATCGCTCACATCCAGGATCACTGTATTCCACACCACATCTCCGTTCTCCATTCGTCGGGGGTTGCCTGCCCCCCGCAGCCACTTCTGCTTGCCTGAAGGTGTCACAATGCGCCATTCCCAGTGCCAAGGCTGGAGCGTCTGGGCAGATTCAAAAATGGATTCGCGCGTGGGGGCGAGGTCGTCGGGATGCACCAAACTCCAGAAAAGCTGAGTATTTTCCTGGACAGTCAGGACATCGATTTCCCAGAGGTCGCAGCAACCCTGGCTCATGTAAATCACCTGGTCGGAACCATCTGGATAAAGACTGTACTCTAAGACCGCGCCAGGAATATTTTCCGCGATGCTGCGGAAGCGGATTTCACTGGCTTGACGCGCGATTTCCGCCCGTTTCCGGTCGTTGATGTTGAAGGTCATGCCGAAGAGGCGTGTGGGACTCCCGGCGTCATCGGTGAGCACCGTGCCCGTTGTCAGCATCCAGACGGGGGGATGGCTGGGGAATACCACCCGATGCTCCACTTCAAAGCTGTCCTGGGTGGCGATCGCCCTATCCACTGCCTGCCTGACTCGGTCAACATCATCGGGGTGAATCGGCGCATCATCAGACATCAGATGCCATTCCTCTGGCACCCACCCATCCCCGACGTGACGGCCAAATGCCCAGATGTCTCCTGTTACCAGATCGCGTTCCCAGCACACCATCTTGGCCGCGCTCAGGGCACGGCGAAAGCTTTCGTTGCTGTTGCGGAGAGCTTCGGTACGCTCCTGGATGTTCAGTTCCAGGGTGCGGTTGTAATCCGAGAGAATCAATGCTGCCTGTTTATGGGCCGTAATATCAGCAATCTGCACCAAGTTTACCCGCTGGCCTGCAACGGTAATCTGCTTCACTGTGAGGGCTCCCCAAAACTCATTGCCTTTGAGGGTGACGTACTCCAGGTCGGTTTCCCAAAATCCGTGAGCATTCAGATTCGATCGAATGGTCGTTAACTCATCAGGCGTAAACGGTTCCTTCTGCAGAGCATTACCTTCGACGTTGAGCAGATCGTCTTTACACTCAGCCTCAAACAGCTCAATTGCTCTGCGATTGCAGTCAAACGTTATGCCTGTTTCAGCATCCACCAAAAAGATGGCGTCGGTGGATTCCTGGAAGATAGCTTCACGCAGGTCGCTGTTTTGCTGAAGCTGCCGTTCAGTCTGTTTCAGCGCGGTGATGTCTACAACGGTGACGTTAATCGCCTGCTGCCCGTCAAGCAGTTCAATGGGGTAGTAGCTCCCCAGCCAGGTTCCCTCCACCTCTGGCATCCGGGGGTGGGGCGCAGTGATTTCGACATTCACCATCGGTTCGCCTGTGTCGAGCACCTGCTGATACAGGGGAATCACGCGTTCGGCGATGGCTGGAATCAAGTCTTGGATTCGTCTGCCCGTATGGTCTTCAACAGAATCGTAGCCGTTAATTTCCGCGAGTACGCGATTTGAGCGAATGAGCCGCATCGTGTGGTCGATGACGCCTAGTCCTGCGGGAACTGTCTCATACAGGTGCTCAAGCTCATCGGTGCGACGCTGAAGCTCATCTTGGGCCTGCTTCAAGTCGTTAATGTACACAAAGGTCATGACCACGCCATCGCATTCGTCATTGTCTTTAAGATAGGGGTGAATGCCCATGAGCAGGCGATCGCCCGTATTCAGGAGGGTCACTTCCTGCTCTAGGGACGTGGCGGTGTCGAGCACCTGCTGCACTTGGGCAATCAGGTTAGTGCAGTTGACCTGGTGGGTAAAGTGCGACAGGGGCCGCCCCAGGTCGCTGAGACAAATATTGACTACCTGGGATGCGACGGGGGTAAATTTGCGAATCTGGATCTGTCGGTCGAGGAAAATCACGCCGATGTTGGTGCTGCGGAGCAGGTTATCAATGTCGCTGGTGAGCTGGGTCAGTTCTCGAATCTTTCGCTGGTATTCAGCGTTGACGGTGTAGAGTTCTTCATTCGCAGATTGCAGTTCTTCGTTAGTGCTTTGCAGTTCCTCATTGGACGCCAGCAGTTCTTCGTTCGTCGCCTGCTGCTCTTCGTTGCTGGTTTCCAGTTCTTCTACAGCGACATGCAAGCTCTCGCGGATGTGCCGGAGTTCGTACTCTAGCTCGGCAATGTGCTGAGCGGCTTCAGCACTCATTTCAAAGGTGGATATGGGTAAAGGGGCGATCGCCTGCTGCGCCCCCTGAACACGGTCCTGTTCAAATAAGACAATGAAATAGGTGTCTTGATCAACACGACTCCCGTAGATGTCCACTCGCAGGGTCAGGGTGGAGCCGTCGCCATCTCCCCGCGTAATGCCACGATACACCACCTGCTGGCGATCGCGCCTGACCCGATGCAGAGCCGTGGTGAGGGGCAGCCGCAGATCAGAGCGCACAATCCGAAGTACATCCAACTCAGCCGACCCCACCGGCATCTCCAGCACCTCTGCGGTGTTGTGAAACACATGGACAATCTGATGGGCGTCGTTGACCAGCAGGCAGGTCACAGACGCATCAGCGAAGCACACCTGGAATACCTGCTCTAGAATCTGCCCAAACTGCCTCTGGCGATTGCTCGATCGCATCCTCTCCGTGAGGGGAGCAACCTTCGGTTGCATGGCGGGAACCGTCACGACTGGGGGAGTATCCTGTCGCTTTTGAAATAGCTTCCACCGGGGGTTGATGGGAGTGAAGTCTCCAGCATAGTCTCCCAACGTTTCAGAATTTCCCAGGAACAGGATGCCTTCATGGGGAATGAGGGAAAACCGGAGCAGGCGCAAGACCTGATTTTGCAACACAGGCTGCATGTAGATCAGCACGTTGCGGCAACTGACCAGGTGCATTCTGGAAAAGCCCGAGTGCTGGGTCAGGTCGTGGGGGGCAAGAATCAGCATTTCTCGTAGCGATCGCCGTACACGATAGGTGCCTGCCTCATAGAAAAAATAGCGTTTTAGCCGTTCGGGAGAGACTTGCTCAGCGATGCGCTCGTCGTAGATGCCCGCTGAGGCAACCTCCAGGGCGTGGGCATCAATGTCGGTGGCAAAAATCTTGGCGCGAATGTCTTTGCCAGAGCGGGCGATCGCCTCATCTACGGCGATCGCCATCGAGTAGGCTTCCTCCCCAGTGGCACAGGCCGCCACCCAAACGCGCAGGGATTGTCCCGGTTCTATACTCTCAACAAGCTTGGGCAAAACCTGGTTCGACAGCACGCTCCAGGCAGGGGCATCCCGGAAAAACGAGGTCACGCCAATCAGCATGTCGTAGCGCAGATGCCGCCGTTCCTCGGGCGATCGCTGCAGCAGATGGATGTAATCGTCAATGGAGGCGCTATGTGTGAAGGCGATGCGATGGGCAATGCGGCGGCTCAAAGTACTGACTTTATAGTTGGAAAAGTTAACATGCTCCTCTTCTGTCAAAATATCGAGAATCTGTTGCAGACAATCAGACTCAAGGGCTTCATAGCCATTTGCCCTGGGCACGACCGCATGGGCCGCAAAATGCACTAGGTCGCACACTGCTTCGGCAAGCTGCCGGGGCGACAGGATCTCGTCCACCAACCCCAGCCCGATCGGATTGCTGGGCATGGCGTTAAATTCTGCCGTGTCCGCCGATTGCACTAGGGCCAGCCCCCCAGCCTGTCCGATGGCCTCCAGTCCGCTGGTGCCATCTGTCCCCGTTCCCGATAGCAGGATGCCCATAGCGCGATCGCCCCACTCATAGGCCAGGGACTCAAAAAAGGCATCAATGGGATAGCTAAATTTCTCTGTGGGCTTCGATAATCGGAATCGGTTCCCCTCCAGGTGAACGTTGCCCCGCTGGGACACCACAAAAACTGCGTTGGGATGTAGCTCAACACCGTCGCTCATCGGATAGATAGGGATCTCTGCGTGTGGCTGGAGTAGCTCTCCCAGAAGGCTTTTGAAATTGGGAGACAAATGCTGAATTACGACGAATGCAGCATCTGGCGTGGCGGGCAGATGAGCGAAAAACTCTTCAAGCGCATGAAACCCGCCTGCCGATGCCCCAATGCCAACGACCCAAAAATCTCTCGTTTGGGATGGACGTAGACTCACTGAACTTAAAGATCAACCCCTGATTATTGGGACAATGCAGATGTTTGAAGTAAGAAGTTGGGCAAAAGCATTGATTACATATTCTCGGAGGTATATCCTTCCGGAGTAGGGCCTAAAAAATCGTGCGTGACAATTTTGCAGGGTACTTATACAAGGCTTCAAACAGCTACCCAAATAGTAGCGAAGGTCTGCGTCTTAGAATATTTTTTTAGTAAAAATATTCGTTAAATTCGTTAGAACACCGATTAAATGTTGCGTTGAGACACAGCAAGTATAGCGATTCTATTTGATTTCTG
>CAYXJG010000081.1:0-2487 GCA_964465285.1 uncultured bacterium | reverse complement strand
AAGGTGGGGGCGGGCTGCGCCCGCCCCCACCTTCAGATACGACTTGGCAGATTTCTCAAAACCTTTATTCTTGCGTGAACTTTGCCAAGTCGTGTTTAGATACAACTTGGCAAGTTTCAGGCCAGAATAGAGGTTTGGCGCGCGCTCCGCGCGCCAAACCTCTATTCTGGCGTTGTGAATTTGAGAACTTTGCCAAGTCGTGTTTAGAGATATTTTCAAGAATCAAATAGGATTCCCATAAGTGACGTCAAAGGACTCGCTGAGCAGGGCACGGGCAGTACGTTCACTTGGCGAACTGCTCGGGGCAGAATGTTCTTTTTTGGGGATGACAGGCGTAAAGGGTGACCCTTCATGAAAGTTTGTAAAGTTGGGCTATGGGAAACCACCTATAACGAAAAATGAGGAGAAGCATTACAAAATATTGCGGGTTACCTAAGAGTGTGAACTCAATGCCTCAAAATATGTGCTGAAGGTGGAATCAGGTTTGTCCTCGCTGCTTCGGCACCATTTATTAGGGTCATTCGGTGGCTGCATACTTCTTCCATTGAGACACGGCCTTTGAGACACGGCCTCAGGAATTGAATGGTCGAGCGGGGGCTAACCTGCTACATCTAGTGGGTTCTTGATATGGCCATTGGTCAAAATGCAGAGTTTATTGCTCTGACCATTGACTGGGTTGTTTAGATTACCTACGGTATCAACATTTGGTAAACCTTTGGAGGGATCCATCCATGAGTATTGTCACGAAGTCAATCGTGAATGCTGATGCTGAGGCTCGTTACCTCAGCCCTGGCGAACTTGATCGCATCAAGTCTTTTGTAACCTCTGGCGAGAGCCGTCTGCGGATTGCTCAGACTTTGACCGATTCCCGTGAGCGCATCGTCAAGCAAGCGGGTGATGCACTGTTCCAGAAGCGTCCTGATGTTGTTTCCCCGGGTGGAAATGCTTACGGCGAAGAGATGACTGCAACCTGCTTGCGTGACATGGACTATTACCTGCGCTTGATCACCTACGGCATTGTGTCTGGCGATGTTACTCCTATTGAGGAAATCGGCATCGTTGGCGTTCGTGAAATGTACAGGTCTTTGGGTACCCCCATCGAAGCTGTCGCTCAAGGCATTGCTGAGATGAAGTCTGCTGCAACCGCCATGATGTCTGGTGATGATGCAAGTGAAGCCGGCGCTTACTTCGACTACGTCATTGGTGCAATGCAGTAATTGGCATAATGTAGCCGTTCGTTATCGGTAGCTCAATGCTCCAGTTTGTATCGCGTATCAATCATTAGAAATCGTTTTAAGGAAATACCAACATGCAAGACGCAATTACCTCTGTAATCAACTCCTCTGACGTTCAGGGCAAGTACCTTGACGGTGGCGCAATGGACAAGCTCAAGAGCTACTTCCAGAGTGGCGAGCTTCGTGTCCGTGCAGCAACCACCATCAGCGCTAACGCTGCTGCCATCGTAAAGGAAGCTGTGGCAAAGTCCCTGCTCTATTCTGACATCACCCGTCCCGGTGGAAACATGTACACCACCCGGCGCTATGCTGCCTGTATCCGTGACCTGGACTACTACCTCCGCTACTCCACCTATGCCATGCTTGCGGGCGACCCTTCCATTCTCGATGAGCGCGTTCTGAATGGCTTGAAGGAAACCTACAATTCCCTGGGTGTTCCCATCGGTGCAACTGTTCAGGCCATCCAGGCGATGAAGGAAGTCACTGCTAGCCTTGTTGGTTCTGATGCTGGTAAGGAAATGGGTGTTTACTTCGACTACATCTGCTCTGGCTTGAGCTAACTCGATTCTAAGAAGGAAGGCAGAGGGGCTTTATCTTTGTCTTCAGTCTTATGTTGAGGTCTATGTTGAGGTCTAGGTGATGAACTGAGCCTAGCTTGACAGCAATAGGAATACCTGTGATGTCTAAGTTATCGTTTCGTTTTGCATCAAGACCTCAACACGTCTCCCGCTCATCGACATAAGCAAGAGGTAGCGTACATCTTGGAGATTGGGCTTGGAGATTGAGCTTGGAGATTGAGCTTGGAGATTGGGCTCGGAGATTGGGCTTGGAGATGAAGTCAGTAGAGTAGAAGCGCGACTAAAAAGCGTTTATTCACACCAGCTATGGGGGACGTTTCAATGCGGATGTTTAAGGTGACGGCTTGTGTTCCAAGCCAAACTCGGATTCGAACTCAGCGTGAGTTACAGAATACTTTTTTTACAAAGCTTGTTCCATACGATAATTGGTTTCGTGAGCAGCAGCGCATTCAGAAAATGGGCGGCAAAATCGTTAAGGTCGAGCTTGCAACAGGGAAGCCCGGAGCCAATGCAGGGCTAGGCTAGATAAAAAGCGCCGAATGCGGCCATTTCTCTCATTTTTCGTGAGATTTACCGTTGGCTAACCTCTTGGTATCTCGGTGTTTAACACCAATTCTACGGCTTGTAATTTAAGCCGGGAAATCCTGGATGGGCAAGGAGTCAGAATCTAGGAG
>CAYXJG010000080.1:0-15658 GCA_964465285.1 uncultured bacterium | reverse complement strand
GACCTTCAAATGCAAGACCTTCAAATGCAAGACCTTCAAATGCAAGACCTTCAAAGTCCTTCATTCAAATCCCTTCACTCAAAGTTTTTCATCGTTGATGCATTTTTCTAGCGAGGAGAGGGTGCAGGCTGCCACCCTCTAAAAATCTGTCAGCCTTAACAGCCTCTTTGCAAATGAAACTCCTACTCAAGATAGATGACAAAAAAACTGCACTGCATGTTAAGGTCACGATACAAATGAACCGTAATTTAGCTTAGCGCCAAGTGCGCAACAGGCAAAAATGTCTTTCATTCTTAACCACATTTGGGGCGCATGGGATTTGAGTGACAAATTCCATGCTATTTTTGCTGCGCCATAATAGGTAGGTGGTCACAATTAAGCATAAAACCCATAGATCCTGCGCTGCCCGCTGCGCGGGCAGCGCAGGGTTTTGAAATTGGTTTTTAATCTTGCCGAGGTACCTACTGCATTCGACGTGGCATTGAGATAATATTCACCCAGATTGGGTTGTTCTTAGACGTCTTTAGGAGACTGTGCATGAAATCATCCCTTGTTATCCTGTATCACCGCGAACCCTATGATGAGGTCGTGGAGAACGGTAAAACCTACTATCGGGAGAAGACAAGCCCCAATGGCATCGTTCCAACCCTCAAAAGCTTTTTCTTAAATGCAGACAGTGGTACCTGGGTGGCGTGGAAGCAAATTACTGCAAAACAGCAGGCTAGCTTTGAAGAACGGGTCACCATGGATGGGATGACCGAAGATGGAGGAAGCAAGAATACCGTTGTCCGCCGAATTCCCCTCAATGCCGACCAGGTCAAGAATTTTTACCACATCACCTCAAAAGAAGCCTTCTGGCCTATTCTGCACTCGTTTCCCTGGCAGTTTACCTACGACTCGTCCGACTGGGAAAACTTCCAGCATATTAATCAGATGTTTGCAGAGGCTGCCTGCGAAGAGGCAGCTGAGGATGCCCTAATCTGGATTCATGACTATAATCTCTGGCTGACCCCCTACTACATCCGCCAGAAGATGCCCGATGTGAAAATCGCCTTTTTCCACCATACCCCCTTCCCTGCCGCAGATATCTTTAATGTGCTGCCCTGGCGAGAAAGCATTATCGACAGTTTGCTGTGCTGCGACCTGTGCGGTTTTCATATTCCCCGCTACGTTGAGAACTTCGTACAAGCTGCCCGGAGTATTCGGCCTATTGAGGTGGTAAAACGGGTGCCGGTCGATCCGGCGTTTACCTCGGTGGGGAGTGCCCTGGCTGAGCCAGAATTGACTACTTGCCTGAAGTATGGCGATCGCCTTGTCTACCTGGATGCTTTTCCTGTGGGCACCAATCCCGCCCTCATTCACACCATTTTGCAAAAGCCAGAAACCCAGGAGCGCATTCAAAAAATCCGCGATGACATTGGGAACAACACCCTCATCATCTCAGCGGGGAGAGTGGATTATGTGAAGGGAAACCGCGAAATGCTCTGGGCCTATGAGCGCCTGCTAGAGCGCCGTCCTGACCTCCATGGCAAAATCAACATGATCGCCACAGCCGTAACGCCTGCTTCGGGGATGCGCGTCTACAAGACGGCTCAGACACAGATCGAGCAACTGGCAGGCAAGATTAATGGACGCTTTGCCAAGCTCAACTGGACGCCAATTATCCTGTTCACCAAGTCCATTCCCTTTGAGGAGTTGATTGCTTTCTTCAAAGCGTCTGACATCGCCTGGATTACTCCCCTGCGGGATGGATTAAACCTGGTGGCAAAAGAATACGTTGTTGCCCATGGAGGTCAGGACGGTATGCTCGTCCTGTCAGAATTTACAGGATCGGCTGTAGAGCTGCCCGACGCTATTCTCACCAATCCCTATTCCTCCACTCGCATGGATGAGTCCATTGACCAGGCCCTTGCCATGTCTGTGGAAGAAAGGAAGGAGCGCATGACCCGCATGTATCAGGCGATCAAGCGTTATGACGTGCAGCAGTGGGCAAACCACCTGTTCCGTGAGGCTCAGGCCACCCGCTCCAGCGCCCCTGAGCCCGAATTGGCAGGCGTATAGATTTTGGGCTGTCAGGGGGCGGGGTACGCAGGGGACGAAGTAAGAGCGCAGCATGGGGAACGAGGTTTTGGATAAATTTCGGGTATTTTAGCCAAATGCTTCGCCCCCGGTTCAATCCCTGTTCCTTCCAATCCCATATCGGGGAACGATTAGTTAGACGCAAATCCATCTCACCCATTCCATCTCACATATCTTCCATCTCACATATCAACAATGCGAAATTTCCAGCCCATCCAGGATACCGAATTCGACCTCATCGTGATTGGAGGCGGCATTAACGGTGCAGGTGTTGCTAGAGACGCGGCCCTGCGTGGATTGAAAACCATCTTGATCGAGAAAAATGATTTTGCCAGCGGCACCACCAGTTGGTCAACCCGGCTTGTCCACGGTGGCCTCCGATATCTGGAATACTTTGAGTTCAACCTGGTGCGGGAATCCCTGCGGGAACGAGAAATTTTGCTGAAGACGGCTCCTCACCTGGTACATCCCATTCAGCTTACTATTCCCATCTACGAATATGGCTCCCGCAGCTATTGGGAGATTAAAGCAGGAATGATTCTCTACGATATTCTCAGCTATGACAAAACCTTGCCGAGTCACCGCATGCTGCCCAGTCTCCAGCTAAAGCAGCTTTTTCGGGCAGTCAACCCAGAACAGTTGACGGGGGGTGCCCAGTATTACGACGGTCAAGCCGAACATGCCGAGCGTCTCTGCCTGGAGAATGTTATCTCTGCCCAGGATGCCGGAGCCGAGATGCAAAATTATGTGAAGGTCACCCAGCTTCATCGAGCGGGCGATCGCATTACCCACCTTACCTGTCGAGATGAACTGTCTGGAGACATCTTTGAGGTGCGTGGCTCTTCTAAGGCTGTGATTGTCAATACATCAGGTCCCTGGGTCGATCAAGTATGTGCCAATGGAACGCCTGATGCCATCGGCACAACCCGGAAAATTGGCGGCACGAAGGGAAGCCACATCATCATTGACCCGTTTCCTGGCGCACCAGAAACGGCATTATACGTCGAAGCGAAGGCTGATAATCGCCCCTTCTTTATTGTTCCCTGGCTAGGGCTGTACTTGATTGGCACCACCGATCTCCACTATGAAGCCAACCTGGATCGGATTAAAGCAAATGACGAGGAAGTGGATTATTTGATCGCGGAAACGAACCGCATCTTTCCTTCTGCTCGTATTACCCGAGATGATGTGAAGTTTACGTATTCAGGAGTCCGACCCTTACCCTACGCGGAAGGGCAAGATCCCGGCAGCATTACTCGCAGTCATATCCTCTACGATCATGGTCAGGAGGGCGTATCCAACCTGATCTCCCTGATTGGCGGCAAGCTGACCACCTTCCGGCAGGTCGGTGAAGAGGTGGTAGACGAAGTGTACAAAAAAATGAAGCAGGCTGCTCCCCCCTGCAAGACTCGCAAGGCCCCCTTCCCTGGGGCTATTACAGCGGCAGATCCCCAGGTGCAGACGGTGATTAGTAAATATGGCGATCGCTTCTCCCCTCGCCAAATTGCTCATCTCTTCTCCATCTATGGTGCGAAAACCATCAACGTACTGGCGCTGACTAACGAGGCTCCTGACCTGGCAGAGCGCATCGTGTCCTATTGTCCCGACATCAAAGCCCAGGCGGTTTATGCTGTGCAATCAGAAATGGCAAAGACTCTCATCGATATCTGCCGCCGCCGCACGACTTTGTCTATGCATGCAAACTACGGTTTTGATGCTTTACCCGGCCTTGTAGATGCCCTTTCTCGCCACTGTGGTTGGTCAGAAGACGAATGCGATCGCCAGATTGCGCAGTATCATACTTATATTAAGGAAAACTGCCTGCCAGATTATGCGATTGCCCCAGAACTCAAAGAAGGTACTGTATCGTCCGGTGTCTAATCGCGCTCGCATGGGTAAAGTCCAGTGACAACGGTAACGGTCTTGGGGGGTGGGACGTGGGGAACGACGCTGTCTCGCCTGGCGATGGCAGCAGGCCATGAGGTACAGGTCTGGTCTCGGAACCAGGGCACTGATCTGGATAGGGCGATCGCCCACGCCCAGGTCATCGTCGTCGCCATTGCGATGAAAGGCGTTGCCGAGCTTGCTGAGATTATGACATCCAGGAATGTTTTGCCTGATGCGATTCTCGTCACGGCAACCAAAGGGCTTGACCCTGCTACCACTCGCACTCCCTCTCAGATCTGGAAGGCAACCTTTCCAAGCCGTCGGGTAATTGTGCTGTCTGGCCCAAACCTGTCGAAGGAAATTGACCAAGGATTGCCAGCCGCCACGGTAGCAGCCTGCGAAGACCACCATGCGGCTAAGGCGGTGCAGATGATATTCGCTTCAGATACCTTTCGGGTTTATACCAACACCGATCCATTGGGAACGGAGCTGGGGGGAACGCTCAAAAATGTAGTGGCGATCGCTATAGGGGTCTGCGATGGCCTGAACCTGGGCAATAATGCCAAGGCAGCTCTAATGACCCGTGCTATGGCCGAAATTATCCGGGTAGGCACTCATCTGGGCGCACGGCCTGACACTTTTTTTGGACTGTCTGGCCTGGGAGATATGCTGGCAACCTGTAACAGCGTCCTCAGCCGCAACTACCGCGTCGGGCTGGGGCTGGCACAAGGTCAGTCTCTAGCCGATATTCTCAGCAGTATCCAGGGCACCGCCGAAGGAGTCAACACCGCCAGGGTTCTGGTCAAGCTGGCAGCGCAAGAAGGCATTTCCGTCCCTATTTCTTTCCAGGTTGATCAACTGTTAAATGGAACCGTGACCCCAAAAGAAGCCGTTGCCGCTCTCATGGAACGAGACCTTCGACCAGAGAGGCACTAATGCATTAAGTACAGCACATATGAGGAGCGGCGCGGCGCGTCGTACGTGTTTAGGATCCCGACTTGGCAAGTTTCACGAAGAAACAGGGGTTTGGGGCGCGCGGAGCGCGCCTCAAACCCCTATTCTTTCCTTGTGAATTTGAAAACTTTGCCAAGTCGTGTGGCTGGCGAGATCTTGAGAATATGGGAATCGCTGGTTGCTTTACCCAAGCGTGCAACGCTAGAAATGATTGGGCTGGCGGGGCTGCAGAGAGAAATGGGATTTGGCAGCGATGAGCGATCGCCACTTCTGGGCCAACTGTTTTACGTTCGGGGTTTCTTGACCGTAACGCCACCGCACATAGGCATCTGAGATGTCCTGAATCACGCTTAATTTTTCGGCTGGTTGGTAGGGTTCGAGAGACTGGGCATACTCCAGAGGAGTTTGGGCAGCAGACTTGCGGAACCCCAACTGAGACTGGTGCGCCAGCATTTGCTGATAGAGAGCTTCCATGGGGGGCAGCCTATTCAGCCAAAGATAGCGGGCGATCCCCTGCCACCCCATCCAGGCCAGCCATCCGACAAAGGTCAACGTAGTCACCATCGCCATTCCCAGCAGAATACCGATCCACCCCCGAGTAAACAGTGAAGAGACAAGGGCGATCGCCCACCCAATGCCGCGAGCGATGAGATCCATGATTCCAGCCAGAATGCCCCGCACAGGAGAGGGCAGCCATCCCGCCACCCAGTTCCAAAATTGCCGCAGCACCCCAAACGTTTCGTAGTCTTCGACCGTAGGAGGAATCACATCATGGCCTGGAATGGGGTCGAAGGGGAACCAGCCAAAATTCGGGAAGTAGACCTCGGTCATGGCATAGGCGTCTGTGTTTTTGACCACGTAGAACCCGGTGAAGGGATTAAACTCTCCAGGGGCAAATCCAGCAACCAAGCGACAGGGAATGCCAATGGAGCGTAGCATGAGGGTGAGGACGGTGGAAAAGTGGTCGGCATAACCCCCTTCATAACGAAATAGAAATGCTTCTGCCAGGTCTTCGCCAGAACCCCAAAACGGTAAATCAGGCTGAATAGTATAGTGCTGCTTGAGGTGCTGCGCCAGATAGAGGGATATTTCGTAGGGATCAGTAGGGGTCGTTTCTGCCTGATCTAAAATTTCCTGGGTTTTCTGTCTCAGGGTGGGGGCAATCGCCCCAGGCACCTGGAGGTAATGAGTGCGCACGTCTTCAGCGTAGTCAATCGGGGCATCGCGTAGGCGGGTGCGATCGCGATAGGGCACTGCCGACACCACACTATAGGTCACGCCATCGACCAGATTAACAGGCGATCGCAGCCCCCCTTCTGGATCAATGGCAATTTCTTGAGTGGGAAAATATAGCTGCTTGGGTTCATAGAGTGCCGGAATCAGATTAGGCATCTCTGCGGTAATGGAAAACGTTTGAATAACTTCGCGGGTGCGACTCAGTCCAATACCCCAAGGCATACGAAACATATAGGTCCAGCGGGGACGCTCCAGCACTTCGATGTCTTCTTCGGTATTGCGGGAAATTTCCCAGCCCTGTCCTGTATAGCGGTCGAACGCCAGCACGCGCCAAAATCCTTCCGACTGCGACCGCACCCGCATCAACACTCTCGGCGTCAATTCTCCCCGCAGGTTTTGATTCATGCGGGTACTAAATCCGTAATAGGAGTTTTCGTCTACTGCTCCTGGCTCGCCATCAAAGGTTTCACCGTCTGTCGCATCATCGGTATTAAACCCGGCACCCTCGTCCCCCTGACCCTCGTCGTCATAGCCCGGATTATTGATGGTGCTCGTGTTAAATTCTCCGTTGAATTCGATGGGCGTACTCACCGGGAACGTGCGAATCTGGTAGCCCTGGAACCGAGGCAACAGAACAAAAATCAGCAGTCCCAGGGCGAGGGTGATTCCCAAGACAATGCCAACGCGCCGCAGGGGCAACATTCGAACCGCGCTATTTCCAGAGGGGGGCGTCAAGCCCAGCTTTGAGCGGTAGTCTAGCATGAGGGTCGGCAGGGCGATCGCCAAAAATGCAATCAGGAAGGGCGCAAATGCAAGGGTCTGACTCAAGGTTGCCGCGACACCAATAAGAATCAGCCCAATCATCATCGAATACCCCAGGTCTTTACGCCGGGGCATATCAAAACTGTGGAAGACCTGGAGGTGAATCAGCAGGTATGCCAACGCCAGTCGCGTGTCCTGCTGTTGGATAATAAGCCGATTAAAAAAGACCACCAGAGCCAGCATCATGGCGATCGCAATGCAAAACTTGGTGGGCACGTTGCGGCTGCGGCGGTGAAACCAGCTCCATGTCGCGCCCACCGCACTCGCGGGTACGGCCCATAGACTCGTTAATCCAACCTGCGTCACGTTAGCAGCGGCAACATCCGTTGCAATAATTCCAACAGTCACCAATCCTTGCACCAGCACCCGCAGCATGATGGACTCTTCAGTCCCATCGTCGGGAGATGCCCGCATCTGCCGCGAAAGCTGCTCCAAAATCCCGGAGTGATTAACGGGTGTTAGCGATTTTGCACGAAAGAGTCGGAGTGCCATAGTGCCGTGGGGACGTAATACCGTGGGGAAGTAATGCCGTGGGAACGTATACAAGTGCCATCAAGTCCGCTTCCCTGCCTCTGTTAAGGAAGCCATTCGGGAACCAGCTCTCTTCTCTACTACTCTACTCGTAGGGCTGAAGGCTTCCTCAGTGGAATTTCGTAATAGTCACAGTACCATGCCACAAAGCGACACAGCCCCTCTTCGATGGTGGTTTTTGGCTCAAAGCCCGTTGCCTCCATCAAGTCGTCCACATCTGCATAGGTTTCCAGGACATCGCCAGGTTGGAGGGGCAGCAGGTTTTTCTGAGCTGTCTTTCCCAGGCACGCTTCCAGCACCTCAATGAAGTGGAGTAGTTCTACAGGTTGATTATTGCCGATGTTGTAAAGGCGGTAGGGGGCATCGCTACTGCTTGGATCGGGATGTAGTCCCGACCAGTCAGCATTGCTCTGAGCAGGACGATCCAGGGTACGCACCACACCCTCAACAATGTCGTCTACGTAGGTAAAGTCGCGGCTCATTTTCCCATAATTGTAGACATCAATGGGACGGCCTTCCAGAATTGCTTTGGTGAATTTGAATGTTGCCATATCCGGACGCCCCCAGGGGCCATACACCGTGAAAAACCGCAGTCCAGTCGTCGGAATCCGGTAGAGGTGGCTATAGGTGTGCGCCATCAGCTCGTTGGATTTTTTCGTTGCTGCATATAGGCTGAGGGGATGATCGACATTGTGATGGGCAGAGAACGGCATCATCCGGTTGGCTCCGTAGACGGAACTGGACGAGGCGAATACAAGATGGTCAACGGTGCCAGCTCGACATCCTTCAAGGATGTGGAGAAACCCTACTACGTTGCTATCAATATATATGTGGGGGTTTTCTAGGGAGTAGCGAACACCTGCCTGAGCTGCCATGTGAGCTACATGGGTGGGTTGACTGCGGCTAAAAAGCTGTTCCACTGCGTCGCGGTCGGCAAGATCGAGTTTCTGAAAATGAAAGTTGGGAAACTCTTGTAAGTTTTGAAGCCGAGCCTTCTTGAGTGTTACGTCATAATAGCTGCTTAGGTTGTCAACGCCGATGACGGTGTCCCCCCGCTTGAGGAGATAGAGACCAGTATGATAGCCGATAAAACCAGCGGCCCCAGTGAGAATAATTGTTTTCATAAACGTCTTTGCTTTGCAGAACAAGGGTTAAGCCTGAATGTTTACACCCCATGTGAATGATCCCATGTGAATGATTCGTGGGCATCGTGACATGCCCATTGTCACATGGTACCTATGACTGATTCAGACTGATTAGGTTCACGGCTTGGCAGAGTTTACGAAGGAAAGAGGGTTTTGGGGGCGGACGCACTGCGTCTGCCCCCAAAACTGCATTCTGTCACGACTTGGCAAGTTTCACGCAAAGATAGGGGTTGGGGGCGCGCGTCGCACGCCCCCAACCCCTATCTTTGCGTTGTGAATTTGAGAAGTTTGCCAAGTCGTGTAGGTTGCCATAGGAAATGGCGATCGCCCATAACTGTGTGGGGAAGTCTATCAAAACACAAACCCCAGCAAGAAAATGCGGCAGGTAGCGCCTACCGTATTTTCCTACTGGGATGTAGCTAATGCACTCAGGCGTTATGAGGCGAGCTGAACCGCAAATTTAAATGACAGTGGCTCCTGGGCATTGAGCTGAATTTCCAGGAAGTAAGTGCGATCGCCCTTTACATCGAATAACTCAGCACTTAAGGAACCGGGCTGATCCCGTTGGGTGATTGACTGGCCTTCCAAACTACTAAAGTGCAGACGGCCTCCGCAGGGTAGCTGCACCTCCACCTTCAAACGGTCTGCCTTTTTGTCAAACAGGGCATGAATCGATAGGGTACCGTAGTCTGTATAAATCTGCCGACTATCCGTAGGATACCTGGCAGACACTCCAAGCGTCAGGGTATCCATAATCTCTTGGGCTGCCAACAGGGAGAGCGCCATCTTCTGGACTGGGGTTGCCACATCGTAATGAGATGGATAGCCCGATGCCGATTGCAATTCGGGAGATCGGGCGGGAGACGTGAGCACCAAGCCTGCCAGATGGTTTAAAGTATGGGACTCATCTGGAAATAGCGATTCAACCGCGTTGACGAGTTGAGCACCCCGCTGCAGGGATGAGTGAACCAGCGCCTGACAATGCTGAAGCAATCCTGCAAGGAACTCTTCAGTCATCGGTACAGGCAACCGATCTTGAATTTGTTGAACCCACCCCTTCATAGGAACACATTCAGCCGCAGCCAAGTCTTCTGATTCAGATTCGTAATTAACGGTATCACTCTCCCAAGGAAAGAGAGGGGGTTTTTGAGCAATTTCGGCTCGTAGCCGACGCTTTAACAGAGCATGAAAACGGTCTTGCACAGCAGGTAAATCTCCAACGTGAGACGGTGACGATGTTTCAAGTGACGGTTCACTTGGTGAATCCGAATAGGGTTGGCTGAGATTTGAGATATCCATGACATTCTCCTCAGCAGTGGAACAAGTAGTGGCGTTCCTGTGCAGATCCGCTATGTCTGACCCCTTTGACTCGGTGTCACTAACCGATTGACTCCCTGATGATGGCTGGTCAGCGAGGGAAGGATCTTGGAACAGCCAAACCCAAAAATTGTTTGTGACTTCTGCATCTCTATTCATAGGGTCATGTTCCTGTTCCGGACATTAAATTATTGCGAATTTCCCAAGCTTTCTCAAGTAGCTTTGACCATAGCTTATGAACTTGAGTGACACTACAGCCTAGAGCTTGGGCGATCGCCCGTTCTGTGAGTTTGTCCTGCTTGCACGCGAGAAGTTGCTGCTGCTGTTCAGTCAAATGCTCTAAGAACAACTCCCACTGCTGGGGGGTAAGGCCAAAGTTATGTTCCAAGTCTGCCTCGAGCCACTGATGCACCAGTTCCCAATGGTGGGACAGGGCAAAGCGAACGAGATGGTACTTAAACCGCTGCTGTAGATAGTCTCGCTGCCGTGGCGTCAGCCCTAAGATAGCCTCAATCTCATTGGCAGGCAAATCTTGCAGCCGCAGCACAAAGTAATCGGCACAGTCTTCCTGCTGGCGTTCTTCCAAGTAGGCTAGAAGCTTATCCACGACTACCCCTCGGAGTGAGTCATCCGATGGCTCCGGCTCCTGGGCCACCATTTGCTCCCGCACCTGCTGCATGGGTGCTGTATTCCAGCCCTGCTCTGTTTCCGACGATGACCCTTCAGCAGCTTGCTCGATGTCCACCATCGTTTCAGGGGGCTGCTGTTTTGAGAAAGTTTGCGCCCGCAGGATAATGAGTTGCTGGCTGCGCCGACCCGGCAGGGGAATGCGCCGTTTGCCATAGCGTTCGGTGAACGCCATGTACTCCGCCAGCTCCAGCAGCGATCGAGGACAGTACCCCGCATCCATAGTGTTTTCTCGGCGAAACGCACTTAGGGACTCTACATAGAAATTTTGCAGAAAATCCTCAATCAGATTCAGCCGAGCCTGATAGCTGGACTGAACTTGGGGAGGGGTAATGTAGCGATAGATGACGGCGCTGAGGGTGCTGTGCAGTTCTACCCGTCCCTGGCGAGACCCCAGGGTGTAGTAGCGTAAGCACTGCTTCAGGCGGTGGCGCGACAGATTCACGAGCCAGGTATCTATTTCCCCGGAGTCTTGAATGCGCTTGCTCTCTTCACAAATGCGGGCTACTTCACGGGCTACACGATTAGCAACCGCGCGGCAATGGCTTACCGACGCTTTTGTGGCAGTCTGAAGCTCATCTAATAGCAGCCGAGTCAGCGTTTCGACGTTTTGAGTTTGGTTTCCCTGATGGTGAACGATGATCACAGTGGCAATACACTCTACTAAGTGGTCGGGACATAACCTCTAAGCCCAGGCATGTACAAATGCAGGTTTCCTCATGAGGATCAAGGGTTAAATAAAATCCAATTTGGGTGACATCGCCGCGCCGCTTTACCAAAATTTGGCTCAAACTATTTAATTCTTGTTCCTGAGGGACGTACATGCCAAGCTCCAAGGTGTTTTCTGGGACTGGAATGACTGTCTGCATAAGCATTTCGCCCGTAGCATGAACCGCCTCGGTGTGCGAAACACTCAGCACTAGATAACCCCTTTGGAATCATCGAGGATGGACTTTCCAGATACGTTGCCCGCGTAGGGGCTGATACATTCTGTCGTCGTTGCCTAAGTCGTGGTCTTGAGGGTCCTGTAATAGACTGAAGTCAGCATTGTGAACCTACCCGAAACTCTGTCAGAGGTTTTTGGAACCAAAAACTCTAGTGAGTGTTCGAATAGGCACCGTGAGATGAGGGCTCTTGCCCCATCCTGCCGACCATCAGCCCCAAAAACTATGGATTTAGACCAACAAATTCAAGACCTAATTGACCATGCACCCCAGGACGGCAAAACACCAACACTGGTAAGGGCGATCGCCCCTGCCTTGAAGCAACTGTCAGAGCAGCTTCAGCATACTCAGTATTATGTTCTCCAGACATCGGACGGGGGATGGGTCATCACGCCCCTTGCCCATCGGTCTGAGCCGTCGCGGCAGAAAAAAGTGATTTATGCGTATCCAACTGTGGCGGATGCGAGGGCTGGCTTCTCTAAGGTCAGTCATACGCAAGACAACTCGGACGTATTAGCCATGCCCGTCCCTGTTTCTCATATCCTATTCCAAATGTTAGCGATGAAAACTGTTGATAGCACAGTGTTTTTTGAAACACCGAACGACTTAAACACGGGAATCGAGGTGACTCAAAACCGTCTTGCAGCCACTATCAAAGCGGCATACTTAGACGCTCAAACCCGCACTCATCAACACTCTGACCTTGCATAGTAATCGACTAAAACATCACGCCCCCTCGTCAACAGCAACCGCCGAAAAAGATTATAAAGTTACTGTAAAGATTTAAAGCAATGACGCGAATTATGGAGATTTTGCGTATATCTACTTAGAATACAACGAAATGTTAAGTAGAGTTACTCAATGTATCGCCTTCATGTGAAGGGATAGTTAAGAGATGTCGAATGATGCAAAATTGAACCTCTAATGTAGGGAGTGAGCTAAGCAACACTCTTTCCTTAAGAAGCGCCAAACCAGTTGTCGTTGATTGAGAAAACGCTTGGCAGGCGATTATTAGGGCTTTGGTTTTCGCGATGCAGCTTCAGAACTCAGCGCATGTACTAACCACTCGGAACGCTTTGCCTGACACCGCGCTATCAAATTGTCAATCCAGTCAGGGGGGTGATCTGCTCAACTATCAACAGCGGGCGATCGCCCAGTCCATCCGCATTCGGGGAACAGTGCAAGGCGTGGGTTTTCGTCCAACGGTCTATCGCATTGCGAAGGCGTGTGGCTTGCAGGGCGAGGTTTGGAATGATGGTGATGGGGTGGTGATCACGGCAGTCGCCCCCCTGGATTCCATCGATCGATTCCTCCACACCCTCCAGGCAGAATGTCCCCCCTTGGCCCACATTGAATCCATCGAACGGCAGGAATATGGGGGCGATCGCCCCCTCCATCATTTCGATAGCTTCAGCATTGTGGAGAGTGTGACGAGTCAGGTGAAAACGGCGATCGCCCCTGATGCAGCCACCTGCTCGGCTTGCGCTGCCGAACTCTTCGATCCCCAACGTCGCTATTTTCACTATCCCTTCGTCAACTGTACCCACTGCGGCCCCCGCCTCAGCATCATCCGCGCTATTCCCTACGATCGGCGAAACACCAGCATGGCAGCCTTTCCCATGTGCCCCGACTGTCAACAAGAGTATGAGGATGTCGAGAATCGCCGCTTCCACGCCCAACCTGTCGCCTGTCCACGTTGTGGCCCGGAGATTTGGTTAGAACCGTTGGGGGTAGATGAAAGTGACCAAAATTCAAAATCTAAAATCCAAAATTCAAAATTAAAGGGCCAAACTGCCATTAATGCCACCTGTGACTTGCTCAAAGATGGGGCGATCGTTGCCATCAAAGGTATCGGCGGCTTTCACCTTGCCTGCGACGCCACCAACCCCACCGCCGTCCAGACTCTCCGCCAGCGCAAACACCGCGACCACAAGCCCTTCGCCCTCATGGCGCGAGACATTGCCATCATTGAGCAATACTGCACTCTCAACAGTGAGGAACGGGCGCTGCTGCAAAGTCCTGCGGCTCCCATTGTGTTAGTGAAGAGAGAGGAGAGAGGAAAGCAGGGAAAAAAAGTAGAATGCAGAATGCAAAATGCAGAATGCAAAAGTCACTCCCTTACTCCCTCCCTCCCCTACTCCCTCGCTCCCGGCACACCCACCCTCGGCTTCATGCTGCCCTACTCTCCTCTCCATCATCTGCTGCTTCAACAGCTCGATGTCCCGATTGTGCTGACGAGTGGCAATCGTTCGGATGAGCCTCAATGCATCGGCAATGCTGATGCCCGGAGCCGCTTGGCGGATATTGCCGACTACGGCCTGTTCCATAATCGAGATATTGTGAACCGGGTGGATGACTCGGTGGTAAGAGTGGTGGGCGATCGCTCCCAAGTTCTACGGCGGGCACGAGGGTTTGCACCTGCACCGCTACGTCTGCCTTCGGGCTTTGAAGACAGTGCCCCGGTGTTAGCGATGGGGAGTGAGCTGAAAAATACGTTTTGTTTGGTGCGGCAGGGAGAGGCGATTCTCTCCCAACATTTGGGTGATTTGGAAGATGGGACGGTGTTTGCTGCTTACCGGGACACCCTGGAGTTGTACCTGCACCTGTTTGACCATGAGCCAGGGACGATCGCCCTGGACCGGCACCCAGACTATCTTTCATCTAAACTGGGACGGGATCTTGCCGAAGCGAACGGCTTACCCATCATCCCCGTGCAGCATCACCATGCCCACGTCGCCGCCTGCATGGCAGAAAACGGCATTCCCCTCGGCACCGAGCCTGTACTAGGTATTGCCCTGGACGGCATCGGCTTTGGCGACGACGGCACTCTCTGGGGTGGCGAATTCTTGCTGGCGGACTATCGCGGCTACCAGCGGCTTGCCACCCTCCAGCCCATTGCCATGCTCGGCGGAGAACAGGCCATTTATCAGCCCTGGCGCAACACCTACGCCCACCTGCTCCATACCTTCGGCTGGACGGATCTCCAGTCCACCTACAGTGATCTTGACCTGGTTCAGTTCCTTAACACAAAGCCCCACGCTGTGTTGCAACAGATGATTGCTACAGGGTTACATTCTCCCCGCGCGTCATCCTGTGGGCGGCTATTTGATGCGATCGCCGCCGCCATCGGTATCTGCCGTGCTCGTGCAAGCTACGAAGGCCAGGGTGCTATCCAACTCGAAGCCCTTGTCACCCCAAAATCTCTGCACCATGCCGCATCCTCCCCCTATCCCTTTCAGCTCGACCCAGCACCGCAACCCGACGGACACCCCCTGCTCACCCTCAACCCCGCTCCTCTATGGCGATCGCTCCTCTGCGACCTCCACCAATCCACCGACCCCGCCCTCATCGCCGCCCGCTTTCATCTAGGGTTGGTAAAAGCGATCGCCCACCTCATTCATCACCTCCACCAGACCTACTCCTTCACCCACATCGCCCTCACCGGAGGCGTTTTCCAAAACCGCATCCTCACTGAACAGCTCATGCAGCACCTCGCCATATGCCAACCCGAACTGACTACCCTTGTTCATCACTACGTTCCGCCCAATGATGGTGGGTTGTCACTGGGGCAAGCAGTGGTGGCGATTGCAAGACAAGGAGTAAGGAGTGAGGAGTGAGGAGTGAGAAGCGGGATGAGCTTAAAATTCAAAACTCAAACCCAAAACCCTTCCTCTCTTATCCTTTCCTTACGCGTTCACTGACTCACTCACTTTTCTTTCTTTCACTCCCCACACCCTTAACGGAGACTTAAACCATGTGCCTAGGCATCCCCGGACAAATTACTGAAATCACAAACGCAACCCATCTGCTGGCGATCGCCGATATTGGTGGCGTGAAGCGTCAGGTCAATATTGCGTGTATTGTCGATGATGAGCATCCTGTGGAGTCCTGTGTGGGCAATTGGGTGCTGGTGCATGTGGGGTTCGCGATGAACCGCATTGATCCTGAGGAGGCAGAAGAAACCCTGCGGATGCTGGATGAGATGGCTGAGTTGCAGGAGGAGTTGGTTGCTGAGGGGATGGATAGGTGAGGAGTGGGGAAGTGGGGAGTGGGGGA
>CAYXJG010000079.1:6200-15747 GCA_964465285.1 uncultured bacterium | reverse complement strand
GGGCTGCGCCCGCTGCTCTTTTCTTCCGGTATCTTTTTTAGCCGTAGATCCCTAACTGATCCCCCTAAATCCCCCTTGAAAAGGGGGACTTTGAACGTGATTCCCCCCTTGAAAAGGGGGGCAAGGGGGGATCTGAAGTAGCACTGAGGACTTCTCAAACATCCTCTAAGTGTTGTAACTTACGACTTGGCAAAGTTCTCAAATTCACAACGAAAAAATGAGAGTTTGGGGCGCGCGAAGCGCGCCCCAAACTCTCATTTTTTCGTGAAACTTGCCAAGTCGTGTCGAATTCAGGAGTGGAAGGTGAGTCATGGGCAAGACATCGAGGTCACCTTAACGGAGCGCACCCCTTCATTATGCCAAGGTCGAAATGCCAAGGGCGAAAGATGTGTGAGGATTCACGCGGCGACGGCTGGAAGCAATCATGCTGCCGCATTCACCCTAAATTGACCATACTCGTGGCCGATGGGGTGCCGTGCCTATGACCTTTTCTCTCAGCACATCCCAGGCACTTAAAAATAGGCGGCGCGCCTGGAGGGTTGACGATCCGCGATATCGGCACAAGACACCCTCACCAAGGCGGGTAATTCCGATATCTCCGCCCACAGACGTTGCGCCCCGGTTCTCCCCACCCAGAGAGGTTAGAACCGGGGAGGACATCCTCTCCTGCCACCGCTGGCGAATGGACTCCACCACGCCGGATGAGATGGATTGACCAACCAGGGCAAAACTGCCCACAACGGGGTATCCGGCTAATCCCTGGGAGCTTTGGAGCATGGCACTGCCGCCCGTGACAAACTGCCGATCAATCCAGAGGGGACGCCCCTTGCGCCAGACTTCCGTATGGGACCGCCATTCCCCCTGCCGAAAAGATTCCTGTCGTGCGCTGCGTCCGAGCCGGGTCAACTCCCATCCCACCCACACGGCACCCTCCGCCAGTTCCACATGGGTGTGCTGATGATAGCGGCCTTCGTTGAAGACGATGACCTCCTGGGGAAACCACTCTAGACAGGCGCTAGGTTCAAGGGTGATATGGTTATTCTGCACCGATGTGGCTCCGGTACTTCGGTAGAGTTTGGTGGCGGCGGCGGTGGTGAGAAGTGCGTGGGATGCTTCCCCCAGGCTGATGTGAAAAGAGAGGCGATCGCCTCCCACAATGCCCCCTGACGTATGCAACATGATGCCATGACAAACACCATCACCTTCCGGGTAAAAGGGACGCTGAAACTTGAGGGGAGCCTGGGCCTGACTGTGATGTACCAGGGTTTTTCCATGTTGGTGAACAAAACCTAGATCCAGGCGACCATGCCATCCATGGGCGGATTGAGACAGGGTTGAGTAGGGTGATGGGTAACTCACTGACGCCATATTTTTCATGGTGGGCATACTGATTCCGATACGTGCCTCGGCACATTAAAAATCAACTTCAAAACTCTGCGCTGCCTGCCCAGCAGGCAGCGCAGAGTTTATGGTTCTTATCGTTAATTGTGACTAACTACTTAACATTCCGATCATGTGAGCCTATTGTGAACTACTTTGATAAATTTTGTTTGGTATAACGGTGTGCAAATTGGTCAAGCACACCCAAATGTGTTGAGTGGCGGCGCAGAATGCCGCCACTCGACATACTGTACTTAATGCACCTGCACAGCCCTGTAAATTTTGTTTGATAAATTTTGTTTGACGAGTTTTGTTTTACGACTTGGCAAGTTTCACGCAAGAATAAGGGTTTGGGGCGCGCTCCGCACGCCCCAAACCCTTATTCTTGCGTTGTGAATTTGAGAACTTTGCCAAGTCGTGTTTTGTTTGATGAGTTTTTGGGCTTACAACTTAAGCGAGGAATGATTGAACGGGATACTGGGGCACTCAGCGCCCCAGTATCTCGCCTTAAAATACAAGCCAATTTGTGGATGCATGCCTGTGCTGATTGCCCTTTCAATGCCCGTTTTCATTTCCCCCATTGCCCTCACTGCTAGCATCATTGCTTTTGCTCTGGTGTGCTTTGTGGCGGAATGGTTTCCTGTGGACTTGACGGCGATCGCCGTAGCCATTCTCCTTATGCTGTGTGGGGTAGTCACCCCAGACGAGGGCATTTCCGGCTTCGGCAACTCCGCCACCATCACTGTGATGGCGATGTTTATCCTCAGCGCAGGCATTGCCAAGACAGGCATTCTCCTTTCAATTCGTAATTTCCTCATGGAGTGGGGCGGCAAGACGATTTCCCGCCAGATTTTCGTCATTGGCATGATCGTGGGGCCGATTACCGCCTTTATCAACAACACCGCTGTGGTTGCTGTTTTTTTGCCCATCATCGAAGACCTGAGCCGTAAGCAGGGTGTCTCCCCCTCCAAGCTCATGATCCCCCTCTCCTATGCCACTGTTATGGGGGGCATGTTGACCGTAGTGGGCACCTCAACCAACGTCCTCGCCAGCGGTATTTCTGCTCAGTTGGGCTACGGGGAATTTCGGCTGTTTGAGTTCACCCAGTTGGGCATTGTCATCTTTAGTATTGGTATCCTCTACCTCACCCTGATTGCCCCCCATCTATTGCCGGGACGCCGCACTAGCCATAGCGATCTCATTGGTGAAGACTACGGCCTGCGGGACTACGTTAGCGAGGTGGTGGTCACGCCCTGGTCGAGCCTCATTGGGCACACCCTCCGGTCGAGCGGCATCCAGCGCAAATTTGACATCGACGTTCTGGAGCTAGTGCGAGACGGCATCCACTTTGCCCAACCCTTAGCAGACAAACCCCTCAAGGCCAACGATGTTTTGATTGTCCGCAGTTCCAAAGACGATTTACTCAACATCAAAATAGAGAAAGAGTTGGAAATTCTACCAGATATGAAGTTTGGGAAGAATTCCAAAGCCGCCTCGGCAGACGAATCCCTCCAAACAGAGCTGAGTTCTGGTGAAGAGGGCATTGCTGAAATCCTTATTCTTTCTAACTCTCGGTTGAACGGCTCAACGCTGAAGGAAATTCGCTTTCGCCAACGCTACAACGCCACCGTCCTCGCCATTCGGCGGGGGCAAGAGCTGATTCGAGAACGACTGGGCAAGGTTCCCCTCCGGTTTGGCGACCTGCTGCTGGTGCAAGGGCCACGGGAAAGTATTCTGGGTCTGCAAACGACGCGGGAACTGCTGGTGCTGGAGCAGCGGGACGTGGAGAGCCAGCGGCGGGATAAGGCAGGGGTGGCGATCGCCATTATCCTCGGCGTTATCCTCCTGGCAGCATTGAACATTACCCCTATTCTGGTCAGTGCCCTGACAGGAGTTATGCTCATGGTGATTACAGGCTGCCTTAAGCCAGGGGAAGTCTACGGAGCTGTGCGGTGGGACATCATCTTTCTGCTAGCGGGACTGATTCCCCTGGGCATTGCCATGGAAAAATCCGGCACCACCCGCTGGATTGCGGATCACTTGTTGACGTGGAGCAGTGATTTGCCAAACTACTGGATTCTACTGCTGTTTTACGTGGCAACCACGGTGCTCACAGAAATTCTCTCCAACAATGCCTCCGTTGTGCTGATGATTCCTATCGCTGTGGAAGTTGCCAAAAGTCTTAGCCTCAACCCCATCGCCTTCATGTTTGCCGTAACCTTTGCTGCATCCAACAGCTACATGACTCCCATCGGCTACCAGACCAACACAATGGTCTACGGCCCCGGTGGCTATCGGTTCCTCGATTTCACCCGTGTGGGTGCGCCCCTCAGCCTGACCCTAGCATTAGTGACTCCGCTGCTGATTATCAGGTTTTATGGCCTGTAGGAGTCTATGCAAAGGCAACACTACCGGGTCGGAGTGCCGAGGGGGTGCAGAACACATCGCGCGCCACCCCTGATCGACAGCCCGGCAACGGTTACCAGGCGAAGCACGAGCGTTGGCGATTGTATTTTTCTGCAAGTGCCCAAACTATGGCTATAGTTTAAGGGTAACCAGCGCCATGGAGGAACCTGGGCTTTCAACCATAGAAAGAACTCTTCCTTCAAGCTCACGCTGCCATTGAGGAGCAGACTGATGAAGGGAACCTATCTTGAAGGTGTCAAGCTATCCCAACTGAGAATCTTAATTGCGGTCGCAACGTATCAAAATTTCAGCGAGGCCGCACTCCACCTTCAAATTTCCCAGTCAGCAGTGAGCCATGCGATCGCCACCTTAGAGGAAGAACTCGGGGTAATACTGGTGTCTCGGGGGCGTCATGGTGCCAAGCTGACCCCCGCTGGGGAGAGAATTCTGTGCCATGCCCAGCACATGATGCAAAATCTCGATGCCATTGGCAAGGAAGCTCAGCTTGCGCGGGGACTTCAAGGCGGACAGGTTCGCATCGCATCGTTCAGGAGTGTGGCAACTCACATCTTGCCTCCGGCGATCGCCCAATTCCGCAAAAAATTTCCCGCCATCAATGCTGTCATTACCGAACACTTTGACTACATCACCACCGAAAGAGCGGTTCGAGAAGGAAAAGCAGACATCTGCATCACCTATTTACCAACCTCAGCGGAATTTGAGACCTGGGAGCTATTCCGAGATGAATATATCGTCTTGGTGCCCCCCGATATTGACCTGACGCCACCCATCACCTGGGACATGCTCAAGCCACACCCCCTCATCCTGGGACCTGACAATGATGCCTGCAATATCCTCATCCAAAAGCACTTCGCCCGCTATGGACAGTCCTTAAATGCAGCCTATCGCTTTGCCGAAGATTCTACGATCATCAGTATGGCGGCCCAGGGATTAGGAATCGCTGTTTTACCGCGTCTTGCCGCAGAACCCGTTCCCGATCACATGCATGTGTTCAGTTTGCCAAATCCCCTCGCGCGAATTATCGGAGTCGGCATCCTGGCAGAAGAACTTCATCCCCCATCCGTATTTGCCTTTCTAGAAACCCTCAAAGAAATGAGCGCCATCACCACAAAAGTCCACGCTGCCAGCGGCCATTCTGCGTAAGATCACACAAATTGGCGAACTTCTCCAATTTGCAACGAAAAATGGGGTTTGGCGCGCGCGAGGCACGCCCCAAACCCCTATTTTTGCCTGAAACTTGCCAAGTCGTGCAGGAGCACACAAATTGGCGAACTTCTCCAATTTGCAACTTTGCAACAAAGAAGAAGGTTCTGGGCGTGTGTTGCATGTCCAGAACCTTCTTCTTGTGTTAAGGCAGGCGGCATTGCCGCGCAGCCTTCAACAAAATTTAGTTCACCTTATAGCGGTGTGCAAATTGATTAAGCACACTCAACACACTGTACTTAATGCGCTTGCACAGCGCTATATTTTCATGCTGGGCCCTGAGGCACCGCTGCAAGAGTCGAAACCGTTCCTTCTAGAACTTCTACGGCCTTCGCGTACTGCACGTCATCGGCAGATGCAATGCGCTTCTCCCCTACAAGTTCGGCTGGAACCACAATATCTGGCTGAATGCCAAGGGTGTTGATGTCCGTATAATTTGGCGTTTCATAGCGGGCAACGGTCACCGCTATCCCTGACCCGTCCGCAAGATTAAACAGCGACTGAATGAGACCCTTGCCAAAGGTGCGCTCTCCTACTAAAGTCGCTCGACCGTTATCATGTAATGCCCCGGACAGAATCTCACTCGCACTCGCCGTGCCCCCATTCACTAAAACGGCTAAGGGCGCGTCCGTTAGCGAGCTGCCATAGGCCTCGACCGTGTCTTGGATGCCAAAGCGGTTCACAGTATGGACAATCACCCCCCGATCGAGCCACAGCCGAGCCACCTCAATCCCTGCTTGTAAGAGACCACCAGGATTATTTCTCAGATCAAGGACATAGGCGACAGCACCCTGCTGCTCCAAGTCCTGAATGGCTTGGGCGATCGCCTCTGTAGCATTGGCATTAAACTGATTCAGGCGGATATATCCAATATCCAAGCCATCTTCTGTAGAATTCAGTGCAAAATAAACAGGATTCAGCGTAATGCGATCGCGCTCAATGTCCACATCCCGCTCATCATCATGATTTGTAATAACAGTTAGGATGACATGGCTCCCCGGCACTCCCCGCATCTTTTCAGCCGCTTCATCGAGGGAAAGGGTACTGGTTGGAACTCCGTCAATTTTCAGAATTCTGTCCTGGGGGCGAATCCCGGCTAAATCAGCTGGAGAACCATCAATGGGCGAGATCACGCTCAGAGCATCTTGCTCCTGCAGCCGTGTAATTTGCAGGCCAACACCCGTCAGCTCCCCTGATGTACTGGTTTGCAAGCTTTGATATTGATTCGGTCGCAGCAGCCGCGTAAAGGGATCGCCCAGACTTGCCAGCATTTCATCAATTGCATCATAGGCAGATTCCCGATCAGGCATCGGTTTTCGCAAAACCTTTTGCCGCACTGCCCACCAGTTTTGATGGTTGAACGTATCGTCCACATAGGCTTGATCAACCAATCGCCATACATCATTAACAAGGCGCTGCTCCTCTGAGAAGGCATATGCAGCATTTGGCACAAAGGAAACCAGAAAGAAAAGGCTAAGGAAAAAAAACGTGAGAATACGAACGAACCAGGTCTTCATAGGATTAATCAGGATACGCGGCAAACAAAAGTAGAGGTCAGGTCAAGATTTGAAGCGCTCTGAAAACCAAGATAGCAAACCGTGGCAGTGCTGCTTTTCGACACCAGTATGGCGTCACGGCAAGAAAGTATAGCAACCCCCATTCTCTGAAACGCGCCACAATCGGACAGGGCATAAAGAGATCGGGACTGCTGAATGGTTCATAAAACGGTCATAGAGGTTTACACAATCTTGATGATTTTCAAAAGAAGCCCCCCTGGATTTCCGTAATTTCCTCTCGCTTTATCAAGCGCTTGACGCTATTATGAGTGCAGAAGTTCGAGCTTCATCATTTTTTTATAGCGATGTTTCGCCCCAGTTGATAATTCATGAATTCATCTATTGGATTGCCTTCGCTAGAAGAATACCGCCGCAGTAGGCAACCATCTGCTCAATTGGGGCGCATTTGTCGATTCAATCGGCTTTTTCGCGATCGCTACAAGGTTATCGCTCCTCTTGGTCGGGGCGGTTTCGGCGTAACTTACCTTGCTCAAGATACGCTCCTTCCCAGTGAGCCACTCTGTGTCATCAAGCAACTATCTCCAAAAACTAAAAATCCCAAGGTTTTAGAAAAAGCGAGCGAGCGATTTGAGAGAGAGGCGAAAACGCTGAGCCAGCTAGGCAGTCACTCCCAAATCCCCCGACTCCTTGACTATTTTAAGCATGAAGACAACTTTTACTTAATTCAGGAATATGTCAAAGGCTACAATCTTGCAAAAGAAGTAAAACTTGGAGGGCCACTGTCAGAAGGGGCTGTCAAGAAATTTTTACGGGAGCTTTTACCAGTTCTAGAATACATTCATCAAAGCCGAGTAATCCATCGCGATATCAAACCTCCAAACATTATCCGATGCAAAAATGATGGACGGTTGGTTCTAATCGATTTTGGTGCTGTTAGAGAGCAGATTTCCCAGGCAGGAGATATCGGCTACAGTGCTGCAACAACACAATTTGTTGGAACTGTCGGCTTTGCTCCTCCAGAGCAGCTTGCCCTTCGAGCAACATTCGCCAGCGATATTTATTCCTTAGGCATTACCTGTCTTTATCTATTGACTGGAAAACCACCCCTTGAATTCGAGTACAATCCTGTCACGGGAGAGGTCAATTGGCAGCAAGACCTTGAGCTAACCGACTATTTCAGCCAGGTCATCTCCAAAATGATAAAGATTGCGCCCCAAGAGCGCTACAGTTCTGTAGAAGAGCTAACGCGAGCCTTGGACTTGGAACCTCATATCAGCGAGCTTAAAACCTGCATGACATCTCAAAAGTCACTACAGGCTGATCTTACTGAGGTAAATGATAGTTATATCCCTCCTATGGTGCGTACAGCCCAGTCAATTCGAGCCTGGCGGAGTCGAATTCAATCTAAGCATCGTGAAAAGCAGGTGATTCTGAATTCTGGCGTGTAAGAATTAGATTATCTTTTGAGCTGTTTTTTTCAGAAATTCCCTGACCTTTGCGGCACTTACTCAGACTGCTTAGATGTAATACTACACCAGAGCCCCACCACAACTCGAACCGCTCCCTGATGTACATCCATAGCAGTAGGGCGCTGTTTTAATAGCTTGAATGAGGTCTAAATTCTGGGCTTCTAGCAGTGTTGCTACGGTAATTGTCTTGCCATCGGGTGTCGTGGCAGGTCTATTTTCCATTTGGTTAAAGTCACAATCATATACGTTGCCTAAATAATCAATAGACAATTCATTACGGCACATTAAGTGAGGAATTGTTCCAGGGTTGAAATGGGATTCTAAAAATTGAACATATGGCGTATGCAAATGTTTCGATTGCAAATAATGTTTTGTTCGTCCAATGGGTAAATTTGTAATCGTAAAAAGATGGTTGAATATGATATCGAAGTGTTCCTGAAGATATTGCCGATAACTTTTTTCCAAATTAGCCTGATCAGGAGTCAGAGAGAAATTGGTATCACGAGGAACCTGAGGATTATAGACCAAATCTAGTACTTGATTGTCTACCCTGCCATATCCCAACTGGTTAAGTCGTTGGAGTGCTTTAACTGATGCAGAATATACCCCTGTTCCCCTCTGCTGATCAACATTGTCTTCTAAATAACAAGGCAACGACGCCACAACTCGAATCTGATGCTGGGCAAAATATTCTGGCAAATCTTCAAACCCGGATTCAAAGAAAATGGTGAGGTTTGAGCGGACAATCACCTCTTTACCTGCGGTCCGCGCTGCTTCGACTAATGGTCGAAATCCATAGTTCATTTCAGGGGCACCTCCTGTCAAATCCACCGTTTCAATTTGTGGAAACTGGTGGATGACCTTAAGGAGTTGATCACAAATTTCTGGAGACAGCTCTTCAGTGCGCTTGGGCCCAGCCTCTACATGGCAGTGGGTACATGCCAGGTTACATCGACGCCCAAGATTAATTTGTAAAACCGTAATTTTGGCTTTCGCTAAAGGGCGTTCTATTTTTTTTTCAAAAGGGGTGATGAGAGAGACTTTTTCTTGAGAAAAATCAGGTGCTTGAACCATGAATACATCCTTTTCAAAACAAAATTTGCCTTATGGCCATCGGGCTTGACCGCTGAAGGCAGAAACGAGCACCGCACCCGCCCCGACCTTAAAGCGACTTCCAAAAATCACATGAATGTCTAATTTAACAGGACGTATGTCAGTCCTTTACATCTAGCGTCTTTTTGTGGGTGGTGGCGGACATAGCCCACCATCACCCACGAAAAGACGTAAGTCCTATCGATAGCGCTCTAGTACAGAACGCCGAATATCACGGTTGTCTGATTTTTGGGCATAGACTGGACGTTGAGACGGAGTTGAATGAACCACAGAGCTTAATGACCTCGTACTGAACTGACTAAAGCGCGCTGCACTTTCACAGAATGATGATGGCTATGGACTCGCTAGTGTCTTAATGGCGGATGGCTTCCAGAAACACAGATTGACCAGAAATACAGACTGACCAGAAATACAGACTGACCAGAAATACAGACTGAC